>JBJMXF010000001.1:0-7959 GCA_045809725.1 Candidatus Udaeobacter sp.
CGCTACAACGGACTTGGGAACGGCGGCGACCATGCCAATGCCATTGCAATCGACCCCACAGGTCACGTCTGCGTGACGGGATTCAGCACTGATCCACAGACCGACGTTGACTGCGCTACCATTAAGTACGACTCAGCCGGAGGGAGACAAGAATGGGCCGCCCGCTACAATGGGTCAGATAATGACCTTGATTACGGCAATGCTATCGCTATTGATGGGTTAGGGAACGTCTATGTAGCCGCAACGAGTTTCGCCTCAGGGGGTAACGGCGATTACGCTGCCATCAAGTACAGCTCAACTGGGCAAGAGCAGTGGGTTGCGCGTTACGACGCAGGCTCAACCGAGTATGCCACAGCTATTGTCGTAGACGCCTTGAACAATGTCTACGTTACCGGGACGAGTTCCCATAGCGGCTTGAATAATGATTACGCCACGGTGAAATATGACTCGCTCGGGCGCGAACAATGGGCTGCGCGCTACAATGGACATGGAACCGGCTACGACCGAGCCAATGCCATTGCGATCGACGGCTCAAGCAACGTTTATGTGACAGGCGGCAGCCTCGGATCAGGGAGTGGCTGGTCCGACTTTGCCACAATCAAGTATATACAGCCCTCGCCTGAAGTGACGCCCCGGCCTCGGCCTTCGCCTGCCCCGCGTCCGTAGTTTTCATTTATGAAAAACAAACACACACCGCCAACTCGGCTCGTTTAGCCTGCAGCTACTCCTTTGCTCAGCGGCAGTCTGCGCCGAGATCCGCGCCAACGCCCCGGCCTCGCCCTATGCCAGCGTCACGCCCATAACTCAACCCTATGAAAACAAAACACAACGCACAATCCGCACTCCCTAATCTGCGCATTTTAACTGCATTAATTCCCGTCGCTGCGCTTGCCTTCCTGACTCTCTTCGCCGACGCAAATCCATCTACACGCGTCGAGTCCGTTCGTGCTGGCGGAGTAACACGCCAATCATCAATGAGAGTTACGCCACAAGGCATAATCGAGAGCACCCACGTGGGTAACGCAAAGGCACCGCCCGTAGCACGTAAAATAGCTGAGCGCCGCGTATCAGGACCGTTGGGAACCACGCTTTGGCATTACGACGACCCGGCAGCGATTGCCGATGGCGTGTCAATAGACGCCAACAATGTTTGGGGTGCATGGCTTCTTAGCGGTGCTCGCCTGACTGTACATGCGATTACGGGCAACGGCACACCGGCATGGAGCTTCTCGTCTTTCAACAGCGGTAACTCCGGCGTCGCTGCCGCCAAAGGTGCCGATCGCACCGGCTTTATGGAATCGAATGCAGCGGGGGGCGACTTTCGCCAACACGGTTTCAGGTCCACCAGCAACGGCACACCGGACTGGTCGTTCCCATATCCAGTCAGTGATCCGAATCTGCCAGCCAGCTCCAGGAAGCTCGCCACATCGCGCGACGGCTCGACGATTGCGGCTGTTGTGAGCGATTCTGTGACTCAGAATTCGACCCTGTATGTCTTTGACGCTAACACCGGCGCGGTCAGGCGTATGTGGACGGATCCACTTAGGATGGACGGGGTGGCTTTGACCGATAACGGCTCGATGGCTCTTGTGACACAGGACAATCGCGCCACTCTGGTAGACACGAGTAATGGCAACGTCGTATTCACCACAGCGGGCTCGGGCGCCGGGTCCAATTCCTACCCGATGTCCGGCGATGGCAGCGTATTCGCAGTGGGCGGATTCAATTTCGACGTGTATGCATACAATGGCACCACCTATAACCGGGTAATCCATTTAACGCGGGCGGGCTTTTGGTTTGGCGGAGCTTGCACCGTCTCGCATGACGGTTCGACTGCAGGCACGTTCGGTGGCAATTACACCAACGGCTGGCTCAGTGGCGAAGTCTACTTGTTCGATGTTCCAACCGCCAACATAATTGGGTCCTATCCCGTTAGCGGCACGGGTATGTATCAGGGAACGCCTATTGGGGCCGCCTCCAACGACAATGGCACGGTCACGGCTTTTGCGTCCTGGGGAACGCAAAATCATGACTGGCCAGAGGTCATGGTATTTGACCGTAGCGTCCAGTTGATCGGCGCCATCAACTTTCCTGGCTCAGCGTTTTCTGTGGACGTTTCAACCGGCGGACAGCACGTGGTGGGCGGCGCCAAGGCGGTCCACGCCAATCAGTTTGGCAGCGGTGGTCGCATCGAGTTGATTCAGCTTCAGCCTGGCTCTAGCCCGACCCCAACACCGACAGCGACTGCAACAGCAACAGCAACGGCAACTGCGACGCCAACGGCAACAGCAACCCCTACGGCCACCGCAACCGCTACCGCGACTGCGACGGCACTTCCGCGAGCTACTCCCACGCCAAGACCTCGCCCTAGCCCAATCCCGCGCCCGTAGCTTTCTGCATGATGAAGAAGCGCATTGCTCAATTCAGCTCGTTTAGCCTCAGGTTAGTCCTTTGCTCAGCGGCAGTCTGCTCGCTGGTCACGGGAACACTGTTGGCTTTCTTCCATCCCGAAGCCCCAGCGAAAGCTTCTCATCCCGCAGGCGCGGGACTGACGTTTGCAGAACGCGTCGCTTATCAACGGGCGATTGAGGAGGTTTATTGGCACCATCGCATCCGGCCTAAGTCAAATGCCAACGCCAAACCGCCACTCGACAAGGTGATGTCACAGGCGGAGATCGAACAGAAGGTAGAAGACTATCTGCGCGACTCGCAGGCGCTGGAGGATTACTGGCAAGAGCCCATCACCGCCGAGCAGTTACAGGTTGAAATGGATCGCATGGCGCAGCGCACCAAAGATCCCGCGGTGTTACGCGAACTCTTTGACGCACTCGGGAATGATCCCTTTGTCATCGCGGAGTGTTTGGCGAGATCGATCCTGTCCGAGCGACTTGTAAATGGCCTAACGGGCGGTGTCGAACATCTGTCATTCCGACCGAACTCGAGAATGGAGCGGCTAGGGGAGCTGCGACATGGACGCGAAGGCCAGAGGCTGAGCGAATGGGAAGTGAGCGAATCAAATCCCGCGGCGCTGCTCACAGGGAATTCCACGGGATCGTCCGACTTCGCTCAGGAATCCATGGCTCCGAATTTGCACAATGCCGCTTACAAACTGCCGGAAATCTCCGTCGCCGATGGCTGCATTGACGACACCTGGACAAATACCAGCACCATAAATGCACCTGCACCGCGAGCCTCCCACACAGCAGTCTGGACTGGGAGTGAAATGATCGTCTGGGGCGGGTACGGTGGCACCTATTTAAATACCGGCGGGAGATATGATCCCAGCACGAATAGTTGGACCGCCATCAGCACCATCAACGCGCCCGCTCCGCGAGGCGGTAACACGGCAGTGTGGACCGGCAGTGAAATGATCGTTTGGGGCGGAGATGACGGGTTCAGTGTAAACACCGGCGGAAGATACAATCCTGCTACTGATACCTGGACGGCAACCAATACAGCCACGGCGCCAATTGGTCGGATCTTTCACACGGCAGTCTGGGACGGTAGTGAAATGATCGTCTGGGGCGGTTGGAATGAAGTTGAACTCCGCGCCGGCGGCAGATATAACCCTGCTACCGACAGTTGGGCAGCTACCAGCATCACCAATGCACCGGGCGCGCGGTTCGATCACGCGACAGTCTGGACCGGTAGTGAGATGATCGTCTGGGGCGGTTGGAATGGGAGCAACTCTTTCAACACCGGCGGTAGATACAACCCTGGCACCGATGTTTGGACAGCTACCAGCACCACCAATGCGCCCGCTGCTCGTTACGATCACACGGGAGTGTGGACCGGCAACGAAATGATCGTTTGGGGCGGAAGGAATGCCGGCAATTATTTCGATACCGGCGGCAAATACAATCCAAGCACAGACAATTGGACAGTCACCAGCACGACCAACGCACCCGGAGGGCGGTTTAGTCACACAGCAGTGTGGACCGGCAGTAACATGATCGTTTGGGGCGGGACTAACATGCTAGAACAATTCAACGCCGGTGGTAGATACAATCCGGGCACGGATAACTGGGTGGCTACCACAACGAGCAATGCACCTGAACGCCGAGCTTATCACACGGCAATCTGGAGCGGCAGTGAAATGATTGTCTGGGGTGGACTTAATGATCTGGGCCCGTTTTTTTTGAACACAGGTGGGAGATACTGCGCCCAATCTGGTGCAACGCCCACGGCGACGCCGACTTCTACGGCAACCGCCACACCCACTGCTACTGCAACGTCGACAGCAACGCCAAGGCCTTCACCGACGCCGAGATTCGCGCCCACGCCGAGGCCGCGTCCTACCCCGGCACCTCGCCAGTAAGCGGCACTGATAATGTGAAGACCTGTAGGGCTGAGGTGAATCGGCTTCTCTGAAGACGATGACAGTTATGTCGCCGGTGGCGGAGATATTAGGCCGACGCAGATTAGCGAACACGTTGAGGACAACGCGTTCCACCTTTGAGCACGTGCGTTTCACATGATAGCCATTCATATCACGCGGTCTGAGTTGCGAGCGCGCGGCTGATGCGGTTCAGGCCTTCGGCGAACATTTCTGTGTTCATGCCCATGCCGATCCGAAAGTGATCGGGCATTTCGAAAAACCGGCCTGGAACTGCGGACGTGTCGAATTGAGACCTTAAGCGCTCGAGAAAAGCGTCGGTGTTTCCACTGAGTAATCGGGGGAACGATGTGGTCCCCCACTCTGTCGAAACGGCGGAAATCCCGGACTGCCGCGCCAGAAAATCCCGGAGCAATTTGCGATCTGCTTCAACGATCCAACGCGCGCGGTCGCGCAGAAGCTCGAGATGCTGGAACGCAACGACGCTAAGGAGTTCGCCGGGATGAACGGGGGTCGCACTGTAAAGATCGTTCAACCGGCGCATCTTCCACGCGAGATCAGGCTGCGCCAGAATCCAGCCGCATCGTAGACCACTGACGCCGTATATTTTCGTTAGGCTACTGGTAACAACGAAATCCGGCCCGAGACAAAAGAATGTTCGTGGTGTGTCGTTATAAACTGCATCCAGATAGACTTCGTCGACCAACACGAGCGCGCCGACGCTTCGCGCGATATCGCCCATTTCGTGCAGGACCGGCTCCGGCGTGAACGCGCTCGTGGGATTGTGAAGATTTGTTATTACGATGAGGCGCGTCTTCGGCGTGATGCATCGGCGAACCTCATCCGGATCGATCGCCCAGCCGTTTTCTTCAACGCGCCGGAAACGTTTCACATTCACTCCAAGATATAGTGCAATGTCGAGAATGGGCCCGTAGGCCGGGTGCTCAATCAATACTTCGTCGCCGGGCTCGGTGATCGCAGCCATGGCGAGATGATTGGCCATGGAAGTGCCGGCGGATTCCACAACGCAATTGGGATCGACCCCGTGATGGGCAGCGATCGCTTGCTGCAACGGCGCATAGCCGTAGCTGTTGCTGTTGTCACTATTGATTTCGAGTTCGTTCAGATCAATCGGCAACTCGCGAAAAGGAAATGGAGCCACGCCGCTCGTTGCGAGATTGAACCGCGCATCGCTCTGCGTCTTCGACCAATGCATGTAATCGGAATGCTTGTGTCTCATGAGTTATTCAGTGTAACACGAAGCACAGCCATCGTGGGCTGGCCGGCAGGCATCTTGCCTGCCGAGCAAACCTTCATCAGGCGAGACGCCCGATGGCCCCACAGGCAAGATGCCTGTGCTACGAACGGATTTATCGAGCCATTGCAGCCAGTTCGTAAATCCTAAATTCAGGCGTCGCTTCGATCACTGTTGCGTGCGTGCTCAAATTGCCGACGAATTCTGGATATGAGTGCAACCACCAAAAAGTATTCCTGGTGAACACAAAATGCGTGGCGCCATTGCGCCGCAACCGCTCAAGATTCTCGATTGCCTGGTCGCTGTCGTCTGGAGTGCCGTTGTAAATCGCGTCGTTCTCGGGAAAATGCCAGCCCTTGCGCTCGGCGTAATAAAAGATCGTCGGATCGCCCATGTCAGCGGCTACGATCAGCGCATTGGGCAGTGTGACTTTTTTCAATTCGAAACCGGCGTCGCGGAGTTGCGCCGCAGACGATTCATAAAATGGTCGGACGTAGACAAAGGCAAGGATTAGGAACGCGAAGGCGAGCGCGATTGAGGATGTGATTACAACCAAACGCGAAGAGATTCTGGAGCCCACGAATGCGCACGCGGCGCCTGCAAATGCAGCGACGATCGGCACCAGGGGAAGTTGGTACCATCGATGGCGATTCCCGTAGCCGACGACGATGATGAAAACAATCATGGCCGCCAGCCACCAATGGAAAAGGCGAGAATACCTGCCAGGCCGCGACTGCGGCAGAACCAACCCGACGAGGGCGATCACTGCGAGAACTGGCGTAAGACTGGATACAAAAGTCTGTCGTGCAATCTGCCAATACCAGGAGAAAGGCTCTATTCGCATCCCGCCGGCGCCGAAGAAGTGATGCGGATAAAATTGCTGTGCTATTTGATGCGCGTGCCAGTACCAGATGGCGGACGGTAGCAGCGCGATGGCGCCAAAGACGATTGCGCCGAGAATTGTAGGGCGTTTGACTCGCTCCCGCCCGTTCGCTCGGTCCGGTGACCTGCCCGTCCATGTCACTCGGCTCCCGCCGGCTCCATTCTGTGAAATGCCTGGCGTCTGACACAGACGCCCTACAACAAGAATGTACAGCAGCGGCGCGGCGATAACGATGCTTGTAATCTTGAGAAGCAACGACAGCGAAATCGCGATCACGGCAGCGAAGAATGACCAGGATTCAGAATGCTGAACCCAGCGCAGAAAAAAATACAATCCGACAATCGCCAAGCTAAGCGATGGGACATCCGGCATGAACGAACGACCGGCGAAAAGATTTAGCGGTGTAAAAGAATAAAAGAAAATCGCCCAGACCGCTGCCGTGCTTCCAAAGATCTCGCGAACGAGCAAAAAGAAAAATGGCAGCGAAATCGCGAATAAAATGACGGCCTGAATTCGCCCGATCCATTCGTGAACGCCCGCGAATTTGTAGCAAACCGCTGCTATGAACGGCAAAATTGGAAATTCGGTTCCGACATAGGCGGGCGCGTTGCCTGCCCAATTAACTTGAGGGTACGCGAAACGAAATCCGTTTTGCAAAAAATTCCGCGCGATCGCTGCCACGTCGCTCTGCCGCCAGCTCCAGTGATCGATGTAAGGCTGATCGATCAAAATCAGTCTTGCCGCCACCGCCGCAATCCAGATGACAATTACAAGCGTTGTCATTTGGTAGGGACGGTGCGCTGCGCCGTCGGCAGATCGCCGCGCGCTGTCCCTACGAGGGTCGCGCTCCTCGATGCGCATGCCGCAAGCGTCTTGACAGCTGAGGTAAAGTCAATCGGGTATAGTAATCGCGCAGGACTCGCTCACATGAAATCACCGGGTCATGTTTGTTCTCTGGCACGCGCCGGATTTTTTTTGCTGACGTTTCTTGTGGCACTTGGCCTCGGCGCAGCTCGCGCGCAAAACGAACCGATGCTCGTGCCTGAGGCTATCGATTATCAGAAGTTATTGCCGATTTTGCCGGAGCCGCCGACGAGCTGGACTGCCGACAAGCCGGAAGGCTCGACGGAAGATGTCGGCGGATTCAAAATCACGAACGTGCATCGCGACTATCGCAAGGGCGAAGGAGAAAAGGCGCCGAGCACCGCGATTAGCATCCTCGATTCGGTTGCGAACCCCGATTATGTCAGCGCGACGACCGAAGCGTGGAAGAGCAACAGCGACACCAGCGAAGGTTACGCCAAATCGGTGAACATCGATGGCAATCCCGGTTTCGAAACATTCGAGAAAGACACCAGGCACGCTGCTCTGTGGGTGATGATCGCCGATCGTTATTTCGTCCAGATAGAGTTGCAAAACCAGGAGCCCGGCGAACTGCAAGAGTGGATCAAGCGCATCGACCTAAAGAAGCTGGCCGCGATCAAG
>JBJMXF010000002.1:0-24135 GCA_045809725.1 Candidatus Udaeobacter sp.
TACCCACAAACCAGCCGTGGCGCCGAACAAACGCCGCGCAAAATAAAAAAGAAGCAGACTTGTGGCCGCCGCGAGCACAGGACTGAAGAAGCGGACACCAAACTCGTTCGCGCCAAAAACAGCGGTGCTGGCGCGTATGGCGAAAGCGATACCAGGTCCTTTGCTGAAGTAGGCGGGCGCCAGTCGCTCCGACCACATCCAGTAATGCGCTTCATCAAAGGAGAGATCTGTTGTTGCCAAAAGTGAAAAACGAATCGCCGTCAGCGCAGCGATAAAGAGCCAGACTGCGCGCGTGGTGGTCATCTTGCGCGTTGCGGCGCGGCCGATGGTCGCGCCCTGTCAATGAAATCACCAAGCAAACTCGGCTGGCACGCAAACACCTCTGGCAGCCATTTCCGCGCCGCGATTCTCCAGATTAACTCAAAGACGCTGAGCAAAAGCAATGCTTCACCAATTCCGAGAAAGAGCGTCGCCAGAACGTCGGTGGGCCAATGCGCCCCCAGGTAAATTCGCGAATATCCAACGGCTAGAGCGACAAACCAGTACAACCAGCCGCGGCGCCGGTAAAACAAAGTAAAACACGTTGCGGCGATGGTGTTGTTCACAGTATGTCCAGACGGAAACGACGGTCCAGAGCGAGTGCGATCCGAAGAATCAGAAAATCGAATGGCCGGGTTCTTGAAGAAGGTGAGAAACTTTGGCCGGGCTTTTTGTAACTGTACCATCCGAACAGTCTGTACATGTTTCGGTCGATGACGCGCGACGGTAGCTTTTAATGCACTCGTGACTAGTCCCGCGATTGCCAAAGAGATGCCCAGACAGACGACCAACGCGCGCGCTTTGAATCCGCCGAAAACCAGCGCACCAATTCCAACTGCGATGAGGAATGGCTTCCAAATTTCAGAATCGCTCAACCCGGCCATGAACAAGTCGAGGGCGGGACACGTCCATTGTTGGTTAATCAGGTGAAAAACGGATTGCTCCATGCGAATAACGATCAATTGGCCTTAGTTTTACTCGCTGGGTTTTTAATAAACAAACGCGGTGCAATGACGAAGCACGAATGACGAATGACGAAATAAGCTCGAATTCTCGAACGACGAACATGCGATCGAAGGTTTGCCATTCCTCATTCAGATTTGGTCATTCACTCGTCATTCGTCATTGGCCATTCGTCATTTTTCTTACGTTGGCAACACTTGCCGTCTTTGCCGAGCCTCCTCCGTCGGCAAAAGACATTCTCGATTCAGTTCGCATGGTTGAGTCGCGTCAGCAGATCGATCTGCAAGGCCAACTTCGTCAGGATGACTCCGTAGTTCCGTTTCGCCTGATGCAAAATGGGCCGTTAATCCGCTACACATTCACCGATCCGGATGAAACTCTTGAGTTGCGCCTCGGCGAAAATAGCTCCCGTCTCGAGCTGGTAAGCGACGCCGGAACAGAAAAAGTGGGAGCGTCGAAGCTCCAGGAAAACATTCGAGGCACGATCGTACTGTACGGCGATCTTGCATTCAAATTTCTCTACTGGCCCACAGCGCGCCTCGTAGGCGAGGAAAATGTCCGCACCCGGAAATGTTGGAAATTGCAGTTACGCGCACCCTCGCACGACTCGCCGTATTCAAATGTGTTGCTGTGGGTGGACAAGGCCAGCGGCGCACTGATGCGCATGGAGGGCTACGACTGGGACGCGAAAATCATCAAACGTTTCGAGGTAGTATCTGCGCAAAAAGTCGAACGCCGCTGGTTCCTCAAACAAATGCGCGTCGAGCAGTTCCAGCCCGGGACAAGTCACGTTGAGGCGCGCGCGTATCTCGAAATTAAGAAATAGCGATAACCGCGACATGCAAGGAGCGACGGCTTCAGGCAGCCGTCGAATATCACTGACGCCGGCTGGGAAGCCATCATTCCCTTTTCACGCCTCGCGTGGCTGGTGCTGATCGGATTTCGCACCGCTCACAACGAGCCTGCGGCCGAGGAATTCCTTGTCGTGCAATTCCTCCACCGCGCGTTTCGCTTCGTCCACGGTTTGCATTTGCACAAAGGCAAAACCTTTCGAGCGCTGGTTGTGTCGATAGCTTACCACCTCTGCATTATGCACATGTCCGACGCCGTTAAACAATTCGAAGAGATCGCTCTCGGTGGCGTCAAAAGACAAGTTGCCAACGTAGAGACGCGGCGACGTGACTTCAACCCGTTCTGGCTTGCGCGCAGGTCGCGATGATGGCTGCGTGCCATTACGCGGTTGTGCCGGGGCTTTCTTTTTCTCGCCAGCGTTTCCGAAAAATTCGGCGACCCGCTGCCAGAACGTTTTTTTCTGCGTCTTCTCCGGTTGCTGTGCTCCCCGAAAGCGTTCTTGATTTCCTCTGCGCCGGCCGCCGCCGCGCGAGCGGCGTTGGCGTGTTCCCGATGAATAAGAGTTCATGTTGATCCTTAACTGTTTTCCAATTGTCAAAAGGGCGGAGCGCCCCGAAAAGGGTCGGGACACCGTCCATGGCGCGCGACTCATCAAGAGCCGAGTCAAACTCGTTCCAAGCACTCTGCGGCGCCGGTGGAAACTCCGCCTCGTTATACCGGGAATGAACTTGTCTCAAAGCGTAAGCCGGCGGACTCAACGAACGAAACAGTGATGCCGCGAACGTTTGCAGCATCAGTTGAAGAACTCTGAATCGTTGTAGGAACCGGACGCTCGGAAGATCGAAGAAGATTCCCGACATCTCGGCGTCATTATGGCTTGCTTGCCACAAATTGCAAGTCAGCCGCGTCAGACTGCGCCTCGAATCCAATCGTCGCGCAATGAATACGCTCGCGATTTGAGATACTCGCGCGGGCGCTCGCCGCGAATAGGCCTAACGAAACACCGCAATTCGCGCCGACTCAGCCGGGGTTCGTATCCAAACTCCGGCATCAGATCGCGGCAGTGCCATTCTACCCAGCCGATTTCGTCTTTGGAGAGTTCGCGTTCCCAACGCGAGACAGGTTCGGTGCTGATTTGCGAAAAGTTTGTCCGCGCTGCGGAGTTGCCGCTCCAAAATCGACCCACTTTCGTCGGCGTCAACACCGTGTCCGGATCAAAATCGATCTCAAGATAGCTGCAAACTTCTTCCATCATCCTCGCTGGTTCGCGCGCCAGTCGTTCGTACTGGACGACGAACCCCGGAACTTCCGCGTCGCGGATGCGTCGGGCTAGTTTTGCGGCGACCCGCCAATGCGCAATCACGTAGTACGTCGAGAAGCGTCCGGTTTGCCTCGTTTTCTCGAGGGCGATTTGCGCCGCGAGAATGGCACGTGGATCTCGTAGCGTGACCAGAATTTTCGCAGCGGGAAACCGATTGACGATCGCTCTGACATGATTGCGATTCGCCGGAGTTTTTTCTACCCAGCGCGCGATCGCATCAAGCGAGCACCCAAGTGTCGCCGCGTACGCTTTCACCATAAGGACCAGCAAATCCTCCTGCACGTTCGAGGGATCGAAAGCCGCGCGCTCAAATGACTGAAGAAACTCCTCGCGAGGAAATGTTGCATAATTGCGGTTTCCCCATTTGCACGGACCGCCGAACAGCACGTTCGAAAGCGATCTTCTGGTCAGATATTCAAACTGCGCCCGACGCCCGCGCGGCGCATATTTAGTAAGAACCGTTGGGAAATAGGCTGTTTCCTCAGGCAGAACGAGCAACTCGGGATGACTGTCGAGCAATGCCACCAGCAGCGTGGTGCCCGATTTTGCCTGGCCGGCAATAAAACAGGCGCGTTGCTCGAAAGGAAGCGTCGAAATCACGGGAGAAGATTACAACAGCTATGTTGAAATCATACAACCCAGCCGTTCAAGGAGCAGCCGTTCAACGACGGTCACTCGTTAGGCGTTTTGCTGTCCCTTTTGACTCTGCAGAAACCACTCAACGAATTTTGGCAAGCCTTCGCTCAACTTGGTTGTCGGATTGTATCCAAGAAATTTCGTCGCCTTGGAAATATCCGCATAAGTCCGCGGCATATCGCCAGGTTGTTCCGCGAGACGATTGACCTTCGCTTTTTTTTTCACGGCATTTTCGATCGCCAAAATGAGATCCTTTAGCTGTATCGTCTGATTCTCACCGAGATTAAAGACGTCATACATCGGGCCATCGTAATCCAGCGCAGCCATGGTGCCTTGAATGATATCATCAATGTAGGTGTAATCGCGCCGCGTAGTTCCATCTCCGAACTGATCGATAGGCTGCCCGGCGTAAATTCGTCGGGTGAATTGATGAATCGCCAGATCGGGGCGCTGCCGCGGGCCGTAAACAGTAAAATACCGCAGAGCTACGACGCGCATTTGATAAAGATGCGAGTACGTGGAGCAAAGAAATTCGCCTCCTATTTTTGTCGCGCCATATGGACTGAGTGTCTGGGTCAGATGCTGATCCTCGGAAAATGGGACGGTCTTTGAAGCTCCGTACACAGAGGAGCTCGAAGCGAAAATAAATCGTTCAACTCCCGTGAGGCGTGCTGCCTCGAGAAGATGCAATGTCCCGATGACGTTCGTGTCGTAATAAAGCCGCGGCGATTGAATGGACGGCCGGACGCCAGCGCGCGCAGCCAGGTGCACGATCGCGTCTACTTTTTCGCGGCCAAACACAGTCCGGATCGAGTCGCTGTCTCGAAGATCGACGCGGCAGACGGTTACGTGTTTTGCGAAACCAGCTATGTTCGCGTGCTTGATCTGTGGATCATAAAAGTCATTGAAATCGTCCAGGATGACAACTGCATGCCCCGCTCCGAGCAGCTTCTCAGCAAGGTGCGACCCGATAAAGCCGGCGCCGCCAGTGACCAGAATTCGCATGGGGGAACAAGTTGAACCACGAAGGACACGAAGTGCACGAAGAAAATTGTAGGGCGTTTGTGCGAGACGCTTCTGAGGAGCGACGGCTTGGGAGCCGTCACTCCTTGTTTGCTAAAAATTGCGCCAGTGCACCAGCAAATAAATCCAGTTTAGCGCGAGCGCAGAGATGACCGACACACGCAAAAATGTTTTCGCGCGCTGGGTGGAAACATGAATCCGCAGTCGCGGCGCGCGCGCTACGAGTGTTGCCAGCGCGTATACGTCGAATGCAATCACACCACAAAGGACCACGAACACGAATGGATTCCACTGGAGCGCCGCAACAAAATCGCCCTGAAAAAATTGAATGGCGCATCGCGTCATCCCGCATGTGACGCAAGGCAGGTTGGTTAGATCGTGGAACGCGCAGTGAGGCCACGGCAAGCCGAGTGTTAACCACATAGCCGCACACGCGAGCGATAAAACCGAGGCCGTTAACCAAATCAACTCATGGTCAAGTTCGCCCGGAACGAGCCGCCGAACACGAAGCTGCATTGGCTGAACACTAATGATGCGACGCGGTCGAGGCGCCCATAAACATAAACGCAATGAGCACTCCGCCGCCGCAACAAACTATCAGCGGAAGAAAAACTGCCAGAACAGCGCGGCCGGTGTCGGTTTCATGAGCGCGCGCCAACCCGATGCAGTAGCAGACGATCGCCCAAACGCCGGCAATCACTCCGCCACAAACCGGTATGATCTGTAAGGGGCCGGTTGAGCCTTGAGTAAATGCCAAAACCCGAAACGTGGTCTCAAATGGTTGATTGGCACCACCAACAATCATCAAACAGAGATGCGCGAGCGCACTCCAGATGAAAAGAAAAATCGCGAGGAACAGAGGCACCAAGATAATCATTGCGACCGAGCCGATCCCTATCCCAGTCATTCCGGCAAGACTGTTATTCTTATCTGCAAATAATCCGATGGATTGGAAACCGAGCGAGAACAGAGCCGACACGATCCCGCCCACGGATCCACCGATGAGCGCGTAGATTAGCGGCTCGCCCAGGCCGCCTTCGCGCTTCATCACACTGAACGCTTCGGCTGGACGGGTGAGCACCATTGACAGCGTCTCGATGAACGCGTTGAAAAAGCCGCGCTCTTGCCGGTGCTCCCAAGGCAAACCCGTACGGCCCGCGACCGTAGTTGAGCCTGGAGCCGCGCCAGCCTGGACAGGCGGGACGGCAGGCGTAGCGGCTTCTCCGAACTCTGGAAACTGCGAGAGCGGCTGCCATGTGGCCATGCCCTCGCGCCAGCCAATGTCGGTTGGCGCAAAACGGCCGCCGCTCAGTCCTTCGCGAATTTCCTGCTCAGAGAACACACCGAGGCTGGTAGTGCCCCGATTAACATGAATCATCGCCATAACGCCTCGTTTTATAAGGCGCGGCCGTAAAGTCAATGCGCTTCGAGACCATTGAAAGGTGAATCGCTAAAAACAACAGAGAGCGCGTTGTCATTCTGAGCGAAGCGAAGAATCTCTGGTCATGATTCCCGCGGACTTAAGCAAAAACCAGAGATCTTTCGCTCCGCTCAAGATGACAGAACGCGGGAACGGTTTGATGGCTTATTCAATCACACTGATCCAGCGCTCGCCAGAAATACCAAGCCGCAACCGAGCGATACGGTCGCCATTTCTCGCCATGCTTCATTAGTTCTTTCGGCGTGGGCAATTTCCGTTTGCGAAAAGTTTTGGCGAAGCCTTTCTGTACTCCATAGTCGGCGACAGGCCAGATATCCGGCCGGCCGAGGTCAAACAGCAGAAGCATCTCGACAGTCCAGCGACCAATACCGCGCACTTGCGTAAGACGCGCGATGATCTCGTCATCGCTCATTCGCAGAAGCGCGCGTCCCGATGGCACGGTGCCGTCGAGCGTTTTTGCCGCGAGATCTTTTATTGCCGCAGTCTTCGAGCGCGAAAGACCAGCGGCGCGAAGTTTCTCATCTGGTGTGGCGAGAACTTTAGCGGGGTCGAGCGATTTTGTTTTTGGATAAAGCGCCCGCACCCGTCCCCAGATTGTTGCGGCAGCTTTGCCACTTAGCTGCTGGTAAGCGATGGATTCCGCCAGCGCATCAAATGGGCGAAGCGGGACAGCTGGCGTGATTTCATATCGCCGCGATCGTCTGATTAACTCCGCCATATGCGGGTGACTTTTGGAAATGTGCCGATGCGCGGACTCGTGATTCATGACGCGAATCATAGGTAAATGACCAACGCTGGATGTCGAATGACGAAAAAAGAAGCGATGGGTTGAGAACCATGCACTAGAAAGCTCACCGTTATAAACCGTCACTCCTTGAAACGGCGTTTCGCTTGCTAGACCAACGCTTTTCGATTTGGTGATTTCCATGGATACGCAACTCACTTGGTATGGGCAGTCGGCTTTCAAGATTGTGACGCCGGGCGGAAAAGTTCTGCTCGTGGATCCGTGGCTCTCGAATCCTGTTTTCGAAAATGCAAAGGAGGAAATCGCCGCGCTGAAGCATGTGGATCTCATCCTGATCACGCACGGCCACTCCGATCACGTGGGAGACGCGGTCGAGATCGGCAAAAACACAGGCGGGAAATTGGTGGCAACATTCGATTTGGCCGACGCGATGGTGAAACATCTCGGTTATCCGGCGGAGCAGGCGGAAACGGACACAGTTGGTCATTTTGGCGGCGAACTGATGCTGCTGGATGGCGACATAAAAGTCGCGTTCGTTCGCGCGCATCATGGATCCGGTGTCGGCGGTGATGATGGCCACGGCTTGCGGCACGGCGGTGCGCCGGGAGGTTTTGTAATCACTATTCGCGGCGGGCCGACGATTTATCACACAGGCGATACTGATTTGTTTTCCGATATGGGGCTGCTAACGCTCTTCCATGACATCGATGTGATGCTCGTTTGCATAGGCGACCATTTCACGATGGGACCCGCTCGTGCCGCAGAAGCGGCCAAGCTTGTGAAAGCGCGGACGGTGATTCCGATGCATTACGGAACTTTTCCGATTTTGACCGGAACACCCGAAGCATTTGGCCGGGAGCTGAAACAGCGCGAGGCAAAGGCAGAACTGCGAGTCATGAAAGTCGGCGAGACAGTTTCGCTGGGCGGACCTTAAAAATGTTAAGACGCCGCCGGCACCCGTAAGTGTTTCTATTGGCGGCAATTATCCGTTTGCGGAGTTCCATCATTGGTCGGTTTATACGCTCAGGGAGAACGATCACATCGAATCGTACCGAAAATGTCAGGCTGGATAACCACCATTACCTCACCGCAACCGGCTCCTTCGGAAAAAGAGCCGTTGGGACGGCGCATTCCGGAAGCTGTCAGAAATGCCGCAGACCGACTGGTCGATTCATTGAAGATCAATTCTGTCTCCGAGCAGGTGCGACGTGGCCGGCGGCTCGTGATTAAGCGCCGGACCCTATACAGCGAGCCATTGGCGGAGTTGGCGAATGTGTACTTTCGCATGGCCGGCATACCAATTCGTTTTTGGGCGAAAATCGCAGACTGGCGCCGGTGGGAAATAAACTGCTTCAACATGTTGAACGGCGATCGCTTTCATGCACACGGATCGGGCGCGAACACGGTCTGTGCCGACAAACTGCCGGGCAGGAGTCTGTCGGACCATCTGAAAGAAGGCACGCTCACACGAGAGATGATGCAAGCAGCCGGCCGTGAACTGCACCGGGCACATCAGATTTGGAGCGACGAGTTCCGCGGCCCGTGGTCGCATGCGGATGCAGGCACGAACAACGTGCTTTATGACGAGGCGACTGGTCGCGCGCGACTGATTGATTTCGAAATTGTCCACGACAAATCGTTATCCGCGACGTCCCGCCACGCCGACGATCTACTGGTTTTCCTTTTGGATCTACTCGCGTTGGCGCCCAATCGAGAATGGTTCCCTTTGGTGTTGGCCTTCCTTAACGCGTACGACGATGCGCCGGTGATTGCGCAGTTGAATGATCAACTCGCAGTTCCAAGCGGCATCGCATGGATTTGGTGGGGCGTTCGAACAAGTTTCGCAAATCCTGCGAAGGTAAAACGGCGTCTCCGAAAGGTCGCGGGCGTGATCGGTGACGTGGAATATTACCGCGCGTTCGCTGCCGAGCGGTCGCGTAATACACGCCGGGCCTCAATTACCTGCCATGCAACCAGCCCCGGGATTCCGAGAAGCAATTCGCGCACCCGCGCAATCAAAGACAGCGCGAAAGCAGCGTCACCTGGAATACCGAGCAAATTACCAACGACGACGTAGCCTCCCTCCTGCACTCCGAGCGCGCCCGGCACGGGGAACACCAGCGAGCGGAGCGTCAGAACCATGCTTTGAAGAATGAGTGCATTGACGAGCGTTGCCTGCAATCCGAGCGCATAAAGAGCTAGCCAGATTTCGCCGGAGCCGAGTATCAGCGATGCGGCCGTCCAAGCGCAGCATCCGACCACGCCGGGTCGCCGCGCATACTGCCTTCGAATCGCCTCGTCCAGGGTGTGTCCGCTGTGCACCAGTGAATGCCAATCCTCTGCATTCGCCACCCGCGAAATCATCTTGCCTATAAAGCGGAACATTCCGAGCCGTTGGACGACATAAAACCCGATGATCGCGAGAACTCCAATCACTGCTCCGATCAGTGTGGGTCGGACAAAACTCTGGTGTCCCGTGGCGGTGACAATCAACGCCAATCCCAAAAGTGTAAAAACAATCTGAACGAAAACTCCCAGCGTGATGTCAACGAGCACGCTTGCTGCCGCCACCGGCATCGATGCGCCGCGTAACGCGGCAAGCCGCGCCCGAACGACATCACCACCAACGGCAGCCGATGGCACCAGCGTGCTAACCGATTCGCCAATCCAGCGCATCCAAAACAGTTCCGACAGCGAAAGCCGCTCCGATCGTGGAAATAGCGACCACCAAGCGAGCGCGTCCAGCAACACTGGGACTGCGAAATGATAAATTACGACCGCAGCAATCCACCAGCGCGTCGAGGCGAATGCCGCCATAACCTGCGGCGCGCCCTGGTGAATCAGCAGGAACGTGAACAGCGCGGCGCCAGCTGCGACGAGCAGATAAAAGACGACCCGGATTCTTTTTCCACTGTGCATGCGTTAGAGTTCGCGCCTGCGAGGTGACGCGGGTGCAGCGACGAATTGGGAATTGTATGGCAACCGCTTCGGTTGCCAACTTAATGCCTGCGGGCGAGCGCGTGCCGTGCCGGCTTAACACTGTGATCCGGAGCAATGACTACCGGAACCAGCGAGGCAACGGTCTTTCGTCCAATCGATTTTCCAACAACCGTGCACAACATTAGCCAAATAATCCCAAAAACCATTGCCGCGAGGACATCACTTAGAAAATGGGCCCCCAACGCAATACGGCTGAATCCCACAATAGACACGAGCGATGCCGCGCTGAAAATGCAAAGAACGCGCCAATGGCGCGTTTTCAGCAAAGGCAACACAAAAAGCAGAAGCTGTCCGTAAAGCAAAGTGGCTGCGATGGTGTGCCCGCTGGCAAAACTGTAACCAGACCAGTCCACGTATGGACCTTCGACAAACGGGCGCTGCCGATGAACTGCAAGCTTCAGCCACTCGTTCAACAACATGCCGCCGGGCACAGCAACGATCAGCATGACCAACGACAGCCATGATCGTTTCCAAACGAAAAAAAACACCAACGCACATAAGGCAATTCCCATCCACTCGGCGGAACCAAAATCTGTAAACGCGTGCAATATCGTCACGAAAGCTGGAGTAAGACGCTCATGAAACCACGTCGCTATTCCTTGGTCGGCGCTCCAAACAGGGTTCGCAAAGGCGACCGTCCCGGGTGAAGCAAGGAGGGGAAAAGGAGCGTTTATCACAGAAAAGCGGACGAAGTCTACGGCCGTACACGCGCAAGTCAACTCACTAAGATGGAGCGGAATCTGTGAATGCCAGCGGGACTGCGAAACGTCAGTCGAGCGAAATATTCCTTGCTAAAACAGTATGCTTTCGATACATCGGTTTCATCTTCTTCATCCGATATGTCGATGACCGGATCGCCTTAAACCTGTGAAAACATCTCAACATTTCGCTGTTATTTTCCTGTGCGTCGGAATCGCGTCGGCTGTGGCCGGCCCGGCAAACATTGAACTTCAGCCGTCACCCGCGCCGGCGGACCAAAATTCGCACGACATCTTCTCGTACGAGACGACGTATACGTTCAACAGCGATTTCAAGGAATCGAAGCTCGGTGATGGCGATTCGTTGTATGACGATTTCAGCTATGACCATCGCTTTTTCATTACTGGAAAATGGTATCTTCGCCTGGGCGTTGAATACGAACGTTACGATTTCAACGGCACCGACAACGGCTTACCAGATCATCTACAGGCAGCCTATGCTCACATTGCCTACGAATATGTCGTGAAGGATTTTCCGGGCGTAGGAATTGAACTTGACCCGGGGTTCTATTTTCAGGACCACATTGACGGTGACAGGTTCGACATTCCGATAAAGGCGTTCGTCAGCTTTCCGCTCAAAAAGGACAAGGTGTTCGCGGTCGTCGGCGTGGGCTGGTCGTTATTCCAGGACCCGCCGGTTGCGCCCGGTGGAGGAATCATTTGGGTGATTAACGATAAACTGCGACTGCAGGCAGTCTTTCCCAAACCAGCATTGATCTACGAACCAAATGACGATTGGCAGTTTAAGCTTCTCGGCGAACTGAATTATCTGGGTGTTCGGACCGACGATGTCGTGTCGCACACGGAACACAAGCTCAATGAGCACGATGCGGTGCTCCAATACAGCGAGTACCGGGCGGGCGTGCAGGTGGGATATTCCGGCATCAAACACCTCAAATTGAGCGTTGGTGCGGGCTGCACCGTGGAACGCAATTTCGACTTTTACCGCGCACATCAGGCGAAGCAGGTCGATCCGGCGCCGTACGTCAGGATTGCAGCCGAACTGAAATTCTAGGGGAAAATTTCGCCGAGTTTTCTGGCTATTCCCTGATCGCCGCGAACCTTTAGTCGGCCGGTAAGGTAAGCCCACGTTCCGCTGATTTGGTCATTGCAAATCGCGACCCAATCCTTGTCTTTAGCTATAAATGTGACGCTCGGACTGGGGATTTTTCCCGTTCCCATTTTGTAGGTCCCGTCGTTTACGTCGATCCACCATTCGCCGCCGTTCGGCCCGCTCAAGTCCCACTGGTAGCGCGCGTGTACCCCTTTTGCCTTGGCAGGCTGAAAACTGCCGCGCATCGCGTCGAAGATCTCCTGAGGAGTCGAGTGATTATGGCCGGCAGCCGCAACACTGACTGTCCCTAGACAAGTCACCACTGCGAGCGCAGCCACCGGCCACAACGAGCGGATTTTGCCTGTCAGATCCGTGCGCATTTTGTGATTCCTTTCTTATTTGTCATTCGTGCTTCATCATTCTGCCGGTCTCACTGCTCAATACGCCGCAGTAGGAACACGGCGCCGGCGAATGTGATCAATGCGCCGGCCAGCAGAACCACGAGGTCCACACTATAAGAATCCGGCCCCGCGCGATACATATTCACGAGTCGAAACGCACGGCAGAAATGTGTGAGCGGGAAAAGCTCGGAGATATATCGGACCGCTGTTGGTAGCTGTTGAAGTGGCGCAAAAGCGCCTGAGAGCACGAACACCGGTAGCAGGAAAAAAACAGAAAACTGAATCGCCTGCGTTTGCGTGCGCGAAAACGCAGAAATCAACAAACCCAGTCCGAGCGAGCAAAGCAGAAACAACAGGCAAACAATAGCCAGCGCCGGCCATTGATAGAAAGCCACGCCAAAATGTAAATTGCTCACCAGCATAATAACCGTCACCAGGAATGCAGAGACAACGAGGTACGGCAACATTTTCCCAATCACGATCTCGCGCCGCCGCAGCGACGTCACCATCAGCTGGTAAAGAGTGCCTGATTCTCGCTCGCGCGCGATCGTGCATGCCATCAGCGTCACGGTGAGTAATTGGAGGATTAGTCCAATAATCCCAGGCACCACGTAGTCGATGACCCGGGACTTCGGGTTGTAAAGTACTTTGCGATCAATACCCCACATTTCCATCATTGAAACGAAACGTTTGCGTATTTGGACGGGGAGCTGCTTGCCTAACTCGAAGACCTCTTCAGGCAAGTTCTCAATCATGCTGTCGCGCTGTTTTAATTGAAAATCCCCGAGGCTTTGTCGCACACTGCCTTCAACCGCATCGGCCGTGTTGATGTCACTTCCATCGACGTAAAGCAACAGCGGCTTGGGGTCTCCGTTCTCCAGACTTTGATTCCACCCTGCTGGAATGACGAGCGTTGCCTGAACGCCGTGAGCAATCAAATCTTCGGCGTCTTTCGCATCAGCTGATCCGCGGCGCCACGCGAATGTCTTGTTTTTTGAAATGATGTCGATGAACTCCTGCGCGCGCGGTGTGTTGTCCTGATTGACCAGCAAACTCGGTACGCCAGTCAGTTCGCCCGTCTCAAAAGCGTGTCCAAAGAGCAGTGTGAAAAGCGGCGGTAACGTAAGTACAAGCAGCAGCACCCGGCGGTCGCGATAGATGTGCAGGAATTCTTTGTACGCGACGCTGGCAACAGCTTCAAATGACAGCCATTTCATGAAACGAGTTTTGTTAAAACACCGTGGTAACCTTGCGAGTACGCCGTGAAAACATCCTCCATGTCCGGCTCTACCCACCGTTCACCCAGCAAACGTAGATCCGGGAACGGCCAATGTTCGCGCCATCTGGCAATCAATTTCTCAGGTTCCGGCGCGTACAGACGCAGACCACCGCTGCGCAACGAGACACCGAGCAACTCGGGAAGACCGCGCAGCCGAACGAGCGCCGGCATGAGCGGTTCCACATCGATCTCTAGCAACCGACTGCGAAAGCTTGACTTCAAAGCCCGCGGGGGAGCTTTTGCCAGCAGACGGCCCCCCTCAATGAAACCGACTTCGGTGCAGCGTTCCACTTCGTCCATGTAATGTGTTGTGACGAAAATCGTTTTTCCTTCATTGCTGAGATCGTACAAAAGATTCCAGATTTGCTGCCGGTGAACCGGATCAAGCCCCGCAGTCGGCTCGTCAAAAAACAGCAGCCGCGGATCGTGGATCAATGCGCAACCGATCGCCAGCAATTGCCGCATTCCTCCCGAGAGACTTTGGGCCGCTGTGTCCTTTTTTCCTTCCAGGTCGATAACATGCAGCAGACGTTCTATTCTCTGCTCCAGCTCAGCGCCCGGCACACCATAAGCGCCGCCAAAGAAGCGAAAATTCTCCGCGACGGTAAGGTCGCGGTAGAGACTAAAGCGCTGCGGAACATAACCAAACTTCGTACGCACTATCTGGCGATCTTTCCACACGTCTGCGCCCTCAATGGTCGCGCGGCCGCCGGTCGGGTGAGTGAGGCCGCACAACATGCGCATCGTGGTGGTTTTTCCGGCCCCGTTAGGCCCGAGAAAACCAAAGATCGTGCCCGGCTCGATTTGAAGGGAGAGATCTTGCACCGCATGAACGTTTCCATAACTCTTGCTCAAATGGTCGAGCAGGATCACCGGTTCACTCATGATCAAACCTTATTGCGGTGATCCCGAAAATTTGCAACCATCAGCCATTGAGAGTCACCTTGTTCGCCATGAAACCTAAGATGGTCAGTCTACAGTTCCGCACACTGAAAAACGTGCTTTTCGTCCCGCTGTTATCGCTTGCTGCGACAATGGCGCGCGGCGACGCCGTTTCAGAGCTGGCGTCGTTTTCCGTCTTCGACAAGGTGGATCTGGCGCAGTTGGCGAAAAGCGATGTCAAGACAGCTCATGGTCCGCCGATGAGGAACTCGCGTTTCCTCGCCGTTCAAAGCTGCTACGTCGCGCCGGGTTCTCCTGCTCAGCAGATAGAGGCGCTGCGCCGATGGAACCCGACCAGACACAGCGAATTAAAGGTTTTCCAGCACACCGATCTGCCATCGAATCCGACACCTGCGAATTTTGAGAAATTGAAGAGCGCACCCGGAAACGCGTCGGTGCGTTCATTGGTCGCCGCCACGCAGAAGCTCAGCCCTCAGCTCCAAATCAGCAAAGATGAGGCAAAGAAGTTTTCCGCGGGAGCTGCAGGTGGAGGAGGCGCCATTCCACCGTCGGTCGCTGCGTTTTGGGCAGATGTGCTCGCCGCACGGACGAGAGCTTTCGCATCCGGTGGAATGGCTGCGGAACCGCCGTACGATCACAGCGGTCCGTCTGTTCGGGCAAGTGAGGAGGTAAATGGACTCCTGCGCGAGCAGGAAAAGATTCGGCGGCAGTTTTCCGCGCTACTCGGTGCGACCGGGATCGGGCGCGGCGCTGGATCACTGAGACCGGAGCTTTACTGGGAACTTCTCGACGCTGATGATCAAGGCGTGGTGACATTAGGCGCGTCTTACAACCGCGGTGGCTCTGAGGGAACTTATCAAGCCGCAGACGTGCTTTACTACGCGAGCGGCGGTTACTATGTCGCGCTAACACTGTATCAGTTATGGCCTGTTACCGTGGAAGGGAAACCGTCGACGCTTGTCTGGCGCGGCGATATGATTTCGTCCGCTTCATTGGGAAGCTTGCGTGGAGTTGAACGGCTTGGATCAGAGTCAGTGATGATGAAAAATATTACCAAAGCTGTAACCTTGTTTCGCAGAGACAGCGGAGGCCGTTAACAAGTGAAACGCTTCGCACTGCAATCTGTTCTATTGACTAGCTGCGCAACGCTTTTGATCCCTACGTCAAGTTTTGCGGATGAAAGCAGTAACTGGTGGCCGCTCACAGGAGAATTCACGGCGGAAGCGACGTACGTCGGCGAAGGCGATGTGGAACGCGGTCCCCGCAAGGCCGTCCGCAATTTTGATGAGATCGATTCGGATATCCACCTGGTCCTGACACCACGGACGAAATTTGGCGTGCTCAGGCTGGGTACAGAGTGGGAACGCTTTTCGTTTGGTCTGCCACAAAATGCTGCCCTGCCCAACACGCTGCAATCCTTTAGCGCGATTTTCGGACTCGACATGCAGTTTTCCGATTCAATTCTCGTGCGAGTTGAAACTCAGCCTGGCCTCTACAATTCCGGATTGGGACACTTGTTTTGGGACGATTTCAACATGCCTTTTGTCATCGGCGGCACCTACATTTACAGCCCTGATCTGCAGCTTGTTCTCGGTGTAAGCGTTGATGTCGAACGAAAATATCCAGTGGTTCCGGCTGCGGGAGTTCGCTGGAAAATCGGCCCGAAGTGGTTGCTTAATGCCGTGCTGCCAAAGCCACGCCTGCAATACGAACTGACTCGTGACGTGACAGTTTACGCGGGAGCAACTGTAAGATCGGCGACTTTCCGTGTAGACGACGAATTTGGAGTTTCGCACGGAATTCCGCGACTCAACCACGCAGTCGTCACGTATAGCGAGATTCGAACAGGCGCGGGGTTTGACTGGAAGATTTCGCCGATGATCACGCTTACCGGCGAGGTCGGGTACCAACCGTACCGCGAGTTCGATTTTTACCGCGCCGAAGTGCGCTACCACCACGATGGCGGCGCTCCGTACGGAACGGTTGCGTTGCACGGCGCATTTTAATCACGTCGATATCGTAGGGCGTTCCTGTGAAACGCCGGGAAATGCCGTGTGACACAGACGCCCTACAGCTTTAGCGCAGAGTCCGATCCAGCGCGCCGATGTTTCGCGTCTGCGGCCACCGCAATCCAACCCCCAGCACCACAAGAATCGTTCCGATCCCTCCTGCCACGACCGAAATGACCGGCCCAAACAGCGCGGCCGTTAATCCCGATTCGAGCGCGCCGAACTCGTTCGATGTGCCGATGAAAATATTGTTCACGGATGACACGCGGCCGCGCATTTCATCCGGCGTCATCAGTTGCACGATGGACCCGCGGATGATCACGCTCACGCTGTCGAACGCTCCGATGAGAAAAAGCACGCCGAGCGATAACCAGAGTACTTTGGACAAGCCAAACAGGATTGTCATCGCACCAAAACCGGTCACGCACCACAGCAACGCTTTGCCAGCATGTTTCATTGGCGGCAAATGCGCAATCAGCATCGCCACCACAAATGCGCCGATGGCTGGCATCGCGCGCATCCACCCGAGACCCACGGGACCGCAGTGAAGAATTTGATCCGCAAAAATCGGCATCAACGCCGTCGCGCCGCCGAGCAGAACGGCAAATAAATCAAGCGTGATCGTGGCCAGGATTACCTTTCTGCTAAACACAAATTGCAGCCCGGCCATGAGACTCTTCCACGTGCTCGCGTCGCTTTGATCTCTCTTTTGCGTGCTGCGGCGGATGCGTAGAACCAGCAGGAAAAACGCGGACGCACACAGCGTATCCAGCAGATACACGAACGAGAACCCCATGTAAGCGACTAAGAACCCGCTCAAAGCCGGACCAACTACAGATCCGACTTGAAAAATACTATTATTCCAGGTGACGGCGTTCGCGAATGCGTCACGTGGAACCAAAGTCGGAAAGAACGAGCTGCGTGCAGCCCAACTGAATGTGCGCGCGGACGCTCCGATGAAGAGAAGCAGGTAAATCAGCGGGACGGAGGCGTCATCGAAATGAAAGATCGGATGATGGCGCTCGAATATCGCGGCAACAGCCGCCAGGGCGCGGTTACTTGCACGCAATGGCGCGATCTGCGGAATGGAAAGATGTTTCCAAGAGACCACGGCAAGCGCTAGCGACACAACGGCGCTAAAGACCTGCGACCAAAGGATGATGTGCTTGCGGCTGAACCGATCCGCCAAATGGCCGGCCGGCAGCGAAAGCGTAACTACCGGCACGGCGATCGCTAAGCCAACGAGCCCGAGTGCAGTCGCTGAATGGGTGCGCGCATAAATCTCCCATTCCACCGCTATCGCGAGCATCAATCGCCCGGTAATCGACAGTAAATTTCCGGCTGTAAATAGAGCGAAATCTCCGAAGCGGAACGCCGCGTATGGATCGTGGGTCCTAGAGTCGGTTTGGATCGGCAGCGGGACACTGGGTCGTTGCCGATCGGGTGATCGATACGAACCAGGATCGATGGAGTGAGGCATGGTGAGAACGCAGCGTCAACGTGCACCAGAGTCTAGGTGGAGCGGCGAGCACAGCAAACCGCCGCGCGTGGCTGAAAACGTTCCGGAGCCGTCAATTATCGCGGTTTCGGCCACCAGCGACCGGCGAGAAACTCCCCCTCAAAAGCCGCCGATTTTTTTCTTCCATTTCAGAGTTCCATTGCCTAAACTCGGCGCCCTTAAGGCAAAATGGACAACATCATCGAGGCGAAAGAACTGCAGATTGAGCGCAAGCACTTCTATGTCGAGCTCCGCGAAAATGAGCGCGGCAGGTTCTTGCGTATCACAGAGGAAGCTCACGGCCGCCGCAACAGCATCATCGTGCCTAGCACGGGCGTTGATGAATTTACGGCGATAATTGCGGAAGTTCTTACAAACGGCGAAACCGCGCCAGCGTAACCGCTGCAAAGTGGAACGCGCTGTCCGCAACGCGTTGGCATTAGAGGCTGCGGATGCGCTGGCATATCTGCGCCTTCGGCGATCCAGCTGCCATCGTTTTGAGGACAAGACGATCCACCTTCCCGTACCCGTTGACATCCCAATACCCGAATTTAGTTTGGCGCTTCATATCCGAGCGGTCGCTGCGGCTGCAAATTATGGCAACAAAACGAAGTTCTAAGATTGAAAAACGACTGCAACGTGCGCGCAAGTCTACAGCGTTGAGATCGCGTAGAGTTGCGCTGCCTCAGAGAACGCGTGCGGCGCGTTATGTTTACTATTTCGGGGATGGCCACGCTGACGGAAGAGGCACGATGAAAGCGTTGCTAGGCGGTAAAGGCGCAAATCTCCATGAGATGACGCGGATCGGTCTGCCAGTGCCGCCGGGATTCACCGTTACCACTGAGGTTTGCAGTTATTTTTACGATCACAATCGCACCTATCCGAAGCAACTAGAGGCCCAAGTAGCGAGCGCTACAGCCAGGATCGAAAAATCCACCGGGAAAAGGTTTAGCGACCAGGAACGGCCTTTACTGGTGTCCGTCCGCTCTGGCGCTCGCGATTCGATGCCGGGAATGATGGACACGATTCTCAACCTCGGCATGAACGATGAGGTCGTGGAGATCGTCGCCAAAAAAACGAAGAACGCGCGCTTCGCCTGGGACTCGTATCGGCGATTCCTTCAGATGTACGGCGACGTGGTAATGGGCGTACAAAAACGGCCAGGCGAAGACCACGAGCCGTTCGAAGCAGTAATTGAAGGGTTGAAGGATAAGCGCTACGGCAAGCACGACTTCCCCGATGTGCGTTTGACGGTCGCCGATCTCAAAGAGCTTGTGCAGCGGTTCAAGGCTTTGATTAACGAGCGCGCCGGTAAATCTTTCCCCCAGGATCCCAACGAACAACTCTGGGGCGCGATCGGGGCTGTATTCGGCTCATGGATGAACGACCGAGCAATCGTTTATCGCCGGAAATACGGCATCCCACACGAGTGGGGAACAGCAGTGAATGTCCAGACAATGGTGTTCGGCAATATGGGCGACACCAGCGCGACGGGAGTGGCATTCACGCGCGACCCGGCTACCGGCGAAAAAGTTTTCTACGGCGAATACCTCATCAATGCGCAGGGCGAAGACGTGGTCGCTGGTGTACGCACACCGCATCCGATCGCCGATCTGGCGAAACAAATGCCAGCAGCGCATAAGGAGTTGATGAACGTTCGAGCGACTCTCGAGCGGCATTTCAAGGACATGCAAGACCTCGAATTTACGGTCGAGGACAATCGCCTCTACATCTTGCAGACCCGAAACGGCAAACGCACCGGTCATGCGGCGGTCCGTATCGCCGTTGATATGGTCGGCGAAAAATTGATAACCAAAACGGACGCGGTGCGTCGGGTCCCTGCGGATTCACTGTCGCACCTTCTTGCGCCAGTTTTCGATCGCGGGGCAGTACGGAATGCGAAGAAAATTGGGGCTGGTCTGGCTGCCGGACCGGGCGCGGCGTGCGGCCGCGTCGTTTTCACCGCCGAAGAAGCTGTGTCCCGGGCGGACCACGGCGAAAAGGTTGTGCTCGCCCGCATCGAAACCTCGCCGGAAGATCTGCGCGGCATGATCGCCGCGGAGGGGATTCTCACCGCGCGCGGCGGTGTGTCTTCGCATGCGGCTTTGGTTGCTCGTCAAATGGGCAAAGTATGTGTGTGCGGCGCGACGGGACTTCAAATCGATTATCAAAAAGGCACCCTCAACGCCAACGGCACAACATTGAATCGGGGTGATTACATTTCCATCGATGGAACAGCCGGAGAAGTGTTTGCAGGAGAAGTTGCCACGGCGCCCTCTGAGATTGTGCAGGTGCTCGTCGACCGCTCGCTTGATCCACAGAAGAGCGTCACGTATCAGGAGTACGCAAAATTGATGAAGTGGGCGGACGAATTCCGCACCCTCGGTGTGCGCGCAAATGCGGACACGCCTGAGCAGGTCGACAACGCTGTCGCGTTCGGCGCGGAAGGGATTGGGCTCTGCCGAACCGAACACATGTTTTTCGAAGGAGATCGAATCGATGCAATGCGGGAAATGATCCTGGCCGGCACAAAAAAGGAGCGAGCGCGAGCTCTGGCGAAACTCCTTCCGTATCAGCGCGGCGACTTTATCGGTATCTTCACTGCGCTAAACGGTTTGCCCGGGACCATCCGCTTTCTGGATCCGCCGTTGCACGAATTTCTGCCCGCTGATCACGCGCAGCAAAATGAACTCGCGAATAAACTCGGGGTTCCCGTGGAACACATTTCGCATCGCGTGCATGAGTTGCACGAATTCAATCCGATGCTCGGTCACCGTGGATGCAGGCTCGGGATCACGTTTCCCGAAATTTCCGAAATGCAGGCCCGCGCCATCTTTGAAGCCGCCGCCGAAGTGCAAGCGAAAGGCACAAAAGTTCACCCCGAAATCATGATTCCCTTGGTGGGATTCCCGCGCGAGTTGAAGCTGCAAATCGACATCGTGCGTCGCGTCGCTGACGAAGTGGCCAAAGAACGAGGAACAAAATTCAAATATCTCGTCGGAACCATGATTGAAATCCCGCGCGCCTCGCTGGTAGCCGACCAGATCGCACGCGACGCTGAGTTTTTCAGCTTCGGAACCAACGATCTGACACAGACCACATTGGGAATGAGTCGGGACGATTCGGGTAGTTTCCTGCCTGCGTACGCGGAACTCGACATCGTCGCTTCAAATCCATTCGCAACGATCGATCAGAACGGAGTGGGGCGTTTAATGGAAATTACTCGCGATCTCGGCCGCAAAACGCGGCCGAACATCAAGCTGGGAATTTGCGGCGAGCACGGCGGCGAACCAAACAGCGTAAAATTCTGTCATCGGCTGGGTCTCGAGTATGTCAGTTGCAGTCCCTTCCGGATTCCAATCGCACGATTAGCCGCGGCGCAAGCAGCGCTCGAGAGTTGAAGCGCGTCTCGCGTTCCGTAGTCTCTTCCGATGCAAACGGACGAACCAATTTCCGATATTGATTCGTTCGCGCGCAGACACATCGGGCCGAATGAGAAAGAAGTGAGCGCGATGTTGCGCGATCTCGGTTTCGATAGCCTCGATGGCCTTATCGACTCAACCGTTCCCAAAGTTATTCGTCTCAAACGGCAGCTGAATTTGCCAGAAGCCAAATCCGAAGGCGAAGCGTTGGCTGAGTTAAGGGCGATTGCACAGAAGAACAAAATCGCGCGCTCGTTCATCGGCGCTGGCTACTACGACTGCATCACGCCCCCGGTCATTCAGCGAAATATTCTTGAAAACCCTGGGTGGTACACGGCTTACACCCCTTACCAGGCGGAAATCGCGCAGGGACGGCTCGAAGCGCTGCTGAACTTCCAGCAGATGATCATAGATTTGACCGCCCTCGACATCGCAAACGCTTCGATGCTGGACGAAGCGACGGCCGCAGCTGAAGCGATGGCGCTTTGTCACGCTGTAGTTCCAGATCGGAACACGTTCTTAGTTGCCGATAATTGTCATCCGCAGACGATTGCCGTCGTTCAAACTCGCGCGAAGCCGCTCGGGATCGAGATTAAGATCGGCGATTACTCGCGATTCAAATTCGACGGCACAATTTTCGGCGCGCTTGTTCAATATCCCGCCACCGATGGCGCGATCTACGATTACACCGAGTTTGTTCGAAAGGCGCATGATGCCGGTGCGCTGGTGGTGGTCGCGGCAGACATTCTTGCGCTAACATTACTCAAACCGCCGGGTGAGTTCGGTGCTGACGTTGCCGTCGGCAATACGCAGCGCTTCGGAGTGCCTTTCGGATTTGGCGGGCCGCACGCCGCATACTTCGCTACGCGCGATCAATTCAAACGTCACATGCCTGGCCGATTGGTCGGCGTTTCGCACGATGCTGAAGGTCGATCAGCGTATCGCCTCGCCTTGCAAACGCGCGAGCAACACATCCGCCGCGACAAAGCGACCAGTAACATCTGCACGGCTGAGGTTCTCCTCGCGGTCATCGCGTCGATGTATGCTGTCTATCACGGTCCGCAAGGATTGCGCGCGATCGCCGAGCGGGTCCACAGACTAACGAGTCGAGTTTCGGATGGTCTGCGCGGCCTCGGCTGCGTAGTCACGCACGACAATTTCTTCGACACGGTTCGAGTCGAAGTGGAATCGAGCGAAGTCATTTTGGAGCACGCGGCCAAAGCCGGTTGTAACCTGCGCGCATTTGGGCCACGCGCAGTCGGCATTTCTTTCGATGAAACGACCACGCCAAAGGATGTTGAACTGCTGATGTCCATCTTCCGCGGCACCAACGTCCGCGATTTTGACGATGACAATGTTGGCGAGCCACCAATTTGCATTCCCCAATTTGCACTCCGCACTTCCGAGTATCTCACGCATCCCATCTTCAACACGCATGACACTGAAACCGAGATGTTGCGCTATCTGAAGAAACTGGAATCGCGTGATCTATCGCTAACGACGTCGATGATCCCGCTCGGTTCGTGCACGATGAAGCTCAACGCGACTGCGGAAATGTTTCCGATTTCATGGCCCGAGATTTCCAAATTGCATCCGTTCGCGCCCACCGAACAGGCAGCAGGTTACATGGAAATATTTCATCAACTGGAAGATTGGCTCGCAGAAATCACCGGGTTCGCCGCGGTTTCATTGCAACCGAACGCCGGATCGCAGGGCGAATTCGCAGGTCTGTTGGCGATTCGCGAATATCACGCGTCGCGCAGCGAAGTGCATCGCAACATTTGTCTCATTCCGGCCTCGGCGCACGGCACGAATCCCGCCAGTGCGATAATGGCAGGATTCAAGGTTGTATCGGTTGCGTGCTTAAAGGATGGCGATATCGATCTCGCAGACCTTCGCGCAAAAGCAGACGAACACGCACAGGATCTCGGCGCGCTCATGGTGACTTATCCGTCAACGCACGGCGTGTTCGAGCCGACGATTCGCGAAATTTGCGATATCGTTCACGCGCATGGCGGCCAGGTTTATATGGATGGCGCCAACTTGAATGCGCAGGTCGGTCTTTGTCGCCCCGGGGATTACGGCGCCGATGTTTGTCATCTGAATTTACACAAGACATTCTGCATCCCGCACGGAGGCGGTGGACCGGGTGTGGGACCGATCGGAGTGGCCAAGCATCTCGTTCAGTTTCTGCCCGCACGGTTTTCAATCAGCAATCAGCAATCAGCAATCAGCAATCCTGTCGGTCCGGTCGCGGCGGCGCCGTGGGGCAGCGCCAGCATTCTGACGATCACATGGATGTACATTCGCATGATGGGACCCGCCGGTTTGAAACGGGCGAGCGACGTGGCAATTCTCAATGCCAACTATGTCGCTAAACGACTCGACCCGCTCTTCCCTGTTCTCTTCAAGGGTAAGCATGGTCTGGTCGCGCACGAATGCATTGTCGATCTGCGCCAGTGGCGAAGCGCCGGTATCGAAGTCGAAGATGTGGCAAAGCGTTTGATGGATTACGGCTTTCATGCGCCGACGGTTTCGTGGCCGGTTGGCGGAACGATGATGATCGAACCGACCGAAAGCGAACCGAAACACGAGCTTGATCGTTTCTGCGATGCGATGATCTCCATTCACGCGGAGATGCAAGCAATCGCCGACGGAAAAGAGGATCGGCAAAGCAATTTGCTCAAGAACGCGCCGCACACCGCGCGACAAATCGCGTCCGACAAGTGGGATCGCTCTTACTCGCGCGAACAGGCAGCATTCCCGGCGGCGTGGACGCGCGACCACAAAT
>JBJMXF010000003.1:0-8275 GCA_045809725.1 Candidatus Udaeobacter sp.
GAGGCCAGACTCCAGCGAGGAAGCGTTTCGCGCAGAACTACAATATAATGGGCTCGACCACTGCGCTCCATTCAATTAGTAGCGTAAACAACCCGTTGCTCACCACGAGATTATTTGTTGTTTCAAGGCCTTTTTCGGCTATTCTCTTAAGGCGGGGCGTCTGGCCCCACTTTTATGGCGCAAGTTGAAGAAGAAATTCCGGTTGAAAACATGGGTACCGGAATCGCCTCCACCCAGAAATACGACGCGGCGCAGATCGACAAGCTCGAAGGTCTCGAAGCAGTCCGGAAACGGCCCGGGATGTTTATCGGAGATCCGGACGAGCGCGGATTGCATCACCTGGTTTACGAAGTTCTCGACAATTCGATTGACGAACATCTCGCCGGATTTTGCACAAAGATCGAAGTGGTCATCCACGTCGACGGATCGATCTCGGTGCGCGACAATGGCCGCGGTATTCCGGTCGATGTTCATCCGAAGTGGAAGATGCCGGCTATCGAGCTGGTCCTCACAAATCTGCATGCCGGCGGAAAATTCGGACAGGGCGCATACAAATATTCTGGCGGACTACACGGCGTCGGTGCGAAGTGCACAAATGCGCTTTCAGAATGGTTCAAGGCCGAAGTCTCGCGCGACGGCAAGGTCTACCACATGGCCTTCGCTAAAGGCAAAACTACCGACAAACTCACAGTCATTGGCGAGGTCAAGAACAAGAAGACCACCGGAACGCTCATTACGTTCTTACCTGATCCAACGATTTTTACGATCACGACGGAGTTTAAGTTTGAACGGCTGGCGACACGCTTACGCGAATTAACGTTTCTGAATCCCGGTCTTGAGATCACGCTGAGTGACGAACGCGTCGATCCGGCAAAAACCGAACGATTCTTTTACAAACACGGGATTGAAGAGTTCGTTAGGCAACTTGGCGAGAACAAACAGGTGCTGCACCCGAAACCGATCGTGATCGCACGACAGCGGGACGAAGTTTTTGTCGATGTCGTACTGCAATACAATGACAGTTATAACGATCAGATTTTGCCGTTCGCGAATTCGATCCCTAATCCTGATGGCGGTACGCATCTCACCGGATTCCGCACTGCGCTTACAAGGGCAATCAATCAGTACGCAAAACAAAATAGCTTGCTCAAGGACAAAGACCCGTCTCTTTCCGGAGACGACGTACGCGAGGGCCTGATCGCCGTTTTGAGCGTCAAACTGCCTAATCCGCGTTTTGAATCGCAAACGAAGGTCAAGCTCGTCAACACGGAGATCGACGGAATCGTAAATTCAACTGTGTACGACGGGTTGATGACTCACTTCGACAAGAACCCGCCGATTGCGCGCCGTGTTTTCGAAAAGGTGCTTACCGCGGCGCGAGCTCGCGAGGCTGCCCGGAAAGCGCGAGAAACTATTCGTAAGGGTGCGCTAACTGGCGGCGGTTTGCCGGGGAAATTGGCTGACTGTTCTGAGCGCGATCCGGAATTAACTGAGCTCTACATTGTCGAGGGCGACTCAGCAGGCGGCTCGGCGAAACAGGGACGCGACCGGCGCTACCAGGCGATCCTTCCTCTCCGCGGCAAACTCATCAACGTCGAGAAAGCGCGCGAAGATCAGTTCCTCAAAAACACTGAAATCCAGGCGATGATCACAGCGATCGGAGCCGGGATAGGCAAATCGAAGGAAGAGAGCAATGGCAAAGACGAAGGCGTGTTCGATATCGCAAAGCTCCGTTATGGCCGCATCATCATCATGACGGACGCCGATGTGGATGGCTCTCACATTCGCACCTTGTTGCTGACGTTTTTCTTCCGGCAGATGACGGAGTTGGTGCGCTCAGGGAGAATTTATATCGCGCAACCGCCGCTTTATCAGATTAAACGAAAGAAGCGCGAGGAATACGTGGAAGACGACGCGCGGCTAAATAAAATTCTTATTTCACTGGGCGCCGAGGATGTGCGACTGAAGAATCTCGCCGACAACAAAGAATTCACTGCGACACAACTGAAAGACATTCTCGAATCGCTCGAGAAGCTCGCAAAGCTAAGCGAGGCAGTGCGTCGTCACGGCGGCGATTTCGAGACATATCTTGCTCACCGCAGTTCCAAGTCCTCCAAGCTTCCCACTTATTTGGTGAAGGTGCGTGACGGGAACGAGGAGAGCGCCCATTATTTTCACGACGAGAAAGCCGTCCGAAACTTTCATCAGGAAAATCTGGATCTCAATTTGTTCGACACCGAGATCGGACAGGAGTTGCTCCCGTTAAGCGAGGCGCCGGTGCGAGCGGATGGAACACGCAGACGAGGGAGGTTGGTCGAGTTACATGAATCTGCTGCGATCGAAAAAATCATAGCCGAACTGGCTCGCAAAGGTTTGAAAGTCGATCATTACGCCGCCAGCGATCGGCCTATTTTCGAGTTGATCGAGGGCGAAGGCGAGAAATCGGTTTTGCATCCGCTGTTTTCCATTCCGGAAATCCTGCAAAAGATTTTGGAGATCGGCCGTCGCGGAGTTCAGATCAAACGTTTCAAAGGTCTCGGTGAAATGAATGCCAAAGAATTGTTTGAAACCACGATGAATCCTGAGAAACGCAAACTGTTGAAGGTTGACTTGAACGAGGACAACGCTGTCGATGCCGACAAGATGTTCACGATTTTAATGGGCGATGTTGTCGAGCCTCGCCGGCAATTCATCGAAGACAACGCGCTGAATGTGCGGAATCTCGATGTATAAGCGCGATGGGAGGCTTATTTCATAAGCTGCGTCATCCGCGGCGTTGTTACGTTGTTTGCACGATCCCTCGTTCGGGGAGCAATTTGCTCACGGACGGCTTGCGCGACACCCGCCGGGCGGGCATGCCCAAGCAGTTTTTTCTACCGAAAGCCGAATCGGCCTACGGAACGGAGCTGGGGATCGATCCTTCCGTTGATTATGCAGCGTACGTGCGCGCCATCGTGAACACAAAAGTAACACGTAACGAGGTGTTCGGTTTCAAACTGATGAGCTGGTACCTGGACGATTTTCTCGCGCGCTTACGAGACGCACACGATTTTGGAAACTCCACGGCGAACGACATGGAACTGCTGTGCAGCGCTTTCCCCGGTCTTCGTTTTGTGCGCATCGTGCGACTTCATAAGTTGCGCCAGGCATTATCTACAGCTCGCGCACTTCAGACAGGACTTTGGAAAGTACAGAAGGGCAAAAGCATTCTGCGCGAACCGGAGTTCGATCCCGATCTAATCGAGCAATCACTGCACGAAGCCCAAAGGCAGGAGAAAGTTTGGGAAGATTTTTTCCGGCGGCTTGGAATCAAACCCTTTAAAGTTGAATACGAAAAGCTCTGCCAGGATTACGAGAGGACGATTCGCGCAGTGCTGAATTTTCTGAGCATCAAGCTTCCGGCTGGAGCACGCGTCGGTCCACCCGCAACAACCCGACAAGCCGATGAGATTTCCCGCATGTGGGAAGAGCGTTTCATAGCCGAGCGTCCTTCAGCTTACTCAGCAGCTTCTGGTTAAAGGAATCATGTTAAATCCGAACGAAAAAATAGAGGCCATCAACGTAGCCGAGGAAGTATCGCGCTCGTTTCTCGATTACTCGATGTCAGTAATCATTTCTCGCGCGCTGCCGGATGCGCGCGATGGGCTCAAACCGTCGCAGCGGAGAATTCTCTACGCGATGCACGACTTGTCGTTGTTTCCAGGGCGCCAGCACCGTAAATGCGCAAAGATCTGCGGCGACACCAGCGGTAACTATCATCCGCACGGTGAAGCAGTGATCTACCCCACCCTGGTCCACATGGCGCAGCCGTGGGCCATGCGCGAACGATTGGTCGATGGCCAGGGCAATTTCGGTTCCGTCGAAGGCGATCCGCCAGCAGCGATGCGCTACACCGAAGCGCGGATGACCCACCTCGGCGCGGCGCTGATGACCGACATGGAGAAGGACACGGTCGATTTCGTGGCGAATTACGACGAAACGCGCACTGAGCCGACGGTGTTCCCCGCGGCCTTTCCGAACCTGCTCGTCAATGGCGGAACCGGCATCGCGGTCGGAATGGCGACTAATATTCCGCCGCACAATTTGATCGAAGTCATCGACGGAATCTGCGCGCAGATCGATAATCCTGATATCACGCTGGACGAGCTGATGCAGCACGTGAAGGGCCCTGATTTTCCTACCGGCTGCATGATCTGCGGCGCAAACGGGATCCGCCAGTATTTCGAGACGGGCCGGGGCAGCGTCAAAGTGCGCGGTAAAGCGGGCATCGAAGAACTCAAGGGTGGCCGCGAACAAATCGTGATCACGGAGATTCCCTACGGCGTAAACCGCGCCACGCTGGTCGAGCGGATCGCGCAGTTAGTGAACGAGAAAGTGCTGACCGATATCAGCTACGTCGGCGATCAATCCGATGAAAACACGCGCGTCGTCATCGAGCTCAAACGCGACGCCAATCCGAAAGTCATCATTGCCAACCTGTATAAGCACACCGCGCTGGAGAGTTCATTTGCCACGACAATGCTGGCGATCGATCACGGCCGGCCGAAGTTGCTGCCGCTCAAGGAGGCTAACGCGGTTTACATCGACCATCGGCGCGAAGTCGTCCTGCGTCGCACACGATACGAACTGCGCAAAGCCGAAGAGCGCGCCGAAACGTTGGAAGGTTATCTCATCGCGCTTGCTAATCTCGATGAATTCCTGTGCATTGTTCGCGGATCAGCGAATCGCGACGAAGCGCGAGTAAAATTGCTCGCATTCGAATTTACAAAACGCCAGGTCGAGCAACTCGGTATTCTCATTCGCAATCCTGCCCGCCTCACCGATGGCCGCTACGTGTTCAGCGAACAACAGGCAGACGAAATTCTGAACCTGCGTCTGTATCAATTGACCGGACTAGAGCGCGAGAAAATTATCAACGAATACAAAGCGCTCGTCGAAACCATCAACGATTTGCGCGACATTCTGGCGAAAGAGCAGCGCGTCTTCACCATCATCAAGAAAGAACTGCGCGAAATACGCGACAAGTACGGCTCCCCTCGCCTAACGGAAATTGCTCCCGGCGAATCCGAGATCAACATCGAGGACCTTATCGTCAATGAAGGTTGCATCATCAGCATCACGTACGCCGGTTTTATCAAGCGAACGGCCGTGAGCGCATTTCGTGCGCAGCGGCGCGGCGGCAAAGGCGTCATCGGCATGCAAACGCGGGAAGGCGCCACCGAAGAGGAAGAAGGCGATTTCGTAGAGCATCTGTTTGCGGCGACTACGCACGATTACCTGATGTTCTTCACGGCCAGAGGACGGGCTTACGTGGAAAAAGTTTACGAAATTCCCGAGATGGGTCGCGCAGCAAAAGGACGTTCTATCGCGAACATCCTTGAGCTTAAACCCGACGAAAAGATCGCAGCCACCATCCGCGTCCAATCCAAAAAATCAGGCACTGGACCAAATGTTGTCGATCAAACATGGGACGAAAATCTGCATATCGTGTTCGCGACACAATCGGGCATCGTCAAAAAATCGAATCTGTCGGATTACGCGAACGTCCGTCGCGGTGGCATCATCGCCATTCAAATCGAAGAAGGTGATCGCTTGATAGACGCGAAACTAACGAACGGCAACAATGAGGTGGTGTTCATTACCAGGAAGGGAATGAGCTTGCGTTTCCATGAAGAGCAATTGCGCGATCAAGGCCGCAATACGGTTGGCGTTTGGGGAATTCGCCCAGGGAAAAACGATCACGTCGTCGCCACCGCCATTGTTGATCCGGACTCCATGCTCCTCGTGGCCGGCGAGAACGGAATTGGCAAGCGCACATCGTTCGACGAATACCGGCGACAATCCCGCGGAGGCAAAGGCATCATCACCATGAAAGCTGGTGAGAAAACCGGCGACGTCGTCGGCGCGCTGAGCGTCCGCGAGACGGATGAACTCATGCTCATCACTAACAAAGGCCAAATGGTGCGGACGCGAGTGAGAGAAATTCGTGAGACCGGCCGCAACACGATGGGCGTGAAATTAATGGATCTCCGCAATGGCGAAAAGCTTCAGGCTATCGCGCCGGTAGTGAGTCAGGTCGAGGAAGAAGAAGAAGCGCAAAGCGTAGACCCGGCCGCTCAAAAACCGTGAGGCATGACGGCTCTAGCCATCGACTGTGGCCGCTCACAAGTTCATCGCTTGTTCAATGCGAAGACAGCGCTGACAGGGCAATGCCTACAAGCGATCCGAACCCCGACGGGTTAGGCAATCAGTAGCCGCCGCTGCCCACGTGCGTCGTTGTTGTCGTTGTCCGCGCGCCAGTAGTGGGGGGCGGTGCTGCTGTCGTAACCGTGGTTTGGCGGGTCGTGGTTGTGGTCGCCTCCGGCTCGCCGGCACACGAAGCCAACATCAGGGCCACCACGGATAATGCAGCACTCAGTATCATTCCTTTTTTCATAGACTAAATGGTTTGTTTACAAGCAATTCGTCACAAGTCGCGTGGGCAGATGTATTAGGACAACAAATTCTTTCTTTCCGCCGGCGACATGAACCGCGTCACTCTTGCCCGCTTGCGTTATAGGCCTTTCTTTTGGTGATGCTAATCAAGCTTGATCTTTGTTCGCTGCTTCTTCAGCTCCGCCCGCCTGCGTTTCGATTCGAGAATTTTCCTTTTCAGCGCAGCGGGCCTCGGTGATTTTCTTCGACGCTCTTTCTCGCGCTTCGCGATTTCAGCCATGCGCTGCTCTTCACGATCGCTCTCGATCGCGTCCAGCAATCGTTCCCACGCGAGCTTTCGGTTCAGGGCTTGGGAACGCGAATCCTGGACAGTGACGCTGATGCCGGTCGGGAGATGCCGCAACGTAACCGCGGTGGCAACTTTGTTCACATTCTGACCGCCGGGGCCACTCGACCGCGCAAAAGTTTCTTTCAAATCGGCCTCACTAATCTCAAGCTTTCGCATCCGATCTGCTAACGCGTCTCGTGGGACATCAATCATGCTAAGACGTCGATTTAAAGCGTATTCGAGGTTTGTTTCGACATAACGACTTACGATTCAACGCTCCACATCTTTTACAACGAATTGCCGATGGCCGGACTCGAACCGGCACGGGCCAATTACAGCCCAACGGATTTTAAGTCCGTTGCGTCTACCATTCCGCCACGCCCGCGTGATTCCTTTGTAACACCGGCGCTACGCCCAAAACAGAAGCGGGCGGCATCGCCACCCGCTCATTCGATCCTCATGGTGAGGAGCCGACGAAGTCGGCGTCTCGAAGCATGGCCGCGGGCGCGATGGCTCCCCCATCCTTCGAGACGGCCGCTTTGCGGCCTCCTCAGGATGAGGCCGGAATTGTTGCGCCGAGTGCAAAAATCATTGCGGTTTGCTGCGGCATCGGCGCGGCGGCGTGCTGGGCCGTCGGACTGACGGCGGCCCGCCACGGCATCGCCATCGGGCTGTCGCCGGCCGACCTCGAGGTCCATCGCTTCATGTGGTCGGGCCTGATCATGCTGCCGCTCGCGTGGCGCTGGGGCCTACGCGACCTCGGCGGCATCGGCTGGGGCGCCGGCATCGCCTTGATGGTGCTTGGCGGGCCGGGGCTCTCGATCCTGAGCCACGCGGGCTTCATCCTGGCACCGCTCGGCCATGGCGCCGTGATCCAGCCCTCGACCGCGACACTGGGTGGCCTCCTGCTCGCGACCATCATTCTGCGCGAGCACTTGTCGCACGCGCGTTTGGCGGGCGCGCTGATCATCGTCGGTGGCCTGGTGCTGATGGGGATCGACGCGCTGATCAACATCGGCACGCATGCGCTCGGCGGCGACGCGCTGTTCATCGCCGCCGGCACGTGCTGGGCGACGATGCTGACGATCCTGCAACTGCGGGCGCTCGACAGCGTGCGCGCGACCGTGATCATCAGCGTGCTGTCGCTGCTGATCTACGCGCCACTGCACGCGGTGCTGTTCGGCTTCGACAACATGTGGGCCGCCGGGTGGCGCGAGAACCTGCTGCAGGTTTTCGCGCAGGGCATTCTGTCCGGGCCGCTTGCCACTTACTTTTCGGCTTACGCCGCCAGCGTGCTCGGCACCGGACGCGGTGCGACCTTCTCGGCGCTAGTGCCGGCGTTCACGATCCTGATCGGCGTCGCGGCGCTCGGCGAATGGCCGACGGTGCTGCAGCTGGCGGGGCTTGCGGTGGTGGCGATTGGATTCAGGCTGGTGATGAAGCGCTAGCGCCTGATCCCGAAAAGTGGGTACCGGTTTTCGGACAAGATCATGCGAAAAAAATCATTCCGCG
>JBJMXF010000004.1:0-54405 GCA_045809725.1 Candidatus Udaeobacter sp.
TGGCAATAACAGGAATCGCGCCGTGGGTAAAATAAGCCGCGACCTCGAGGAGGGACAAAATAACAAGCACGCCCGGTACCACCCAACGCCATAAAGGTTTTGCCGCGGAAAACCAGGCGGTCAGTCTTTTCGGCAAAGGGGACAGTTTAACAAGAGTGTTCATGTGATCGTGACATCGACTCTAACAATGACGTCAAAGGCGCCCCAGAATAGACGCGACACTGCCACATACCACCAAACCTTTGAGACGAGTAGGATCACAAGCAGGGTTATGCCGCACTTTTGATCTTGCTTAGGTATGCTTGCGCATCGCTCTGTGGGAAGCTGTGTAGCGCCCGCGAAGGAAATTGGCTCGTATTGTCGCCAGGCCGAGGAGCGAGCGAACACTATCCTTCCAAAGGCGCACCTTCGTGCCTGGCTCGTCGTGCCAACTCACCGGCACCTCCTTGATTCGGTAGCCGAGTTGCTGCGCGATGAAGAGCACTTCTGCGTCAAAACTCCAGTCGTCGATGAGCGACAGCGAGAAGAGGGTTTGAGCGGCCTGATGGGTGAAGCACTTGAACCCACAGGTTACATCGGAGATGCCCGGTGCCGCGATGACGTTCGTCAGCCACGTGAAGCCTTTGCCCAAACTCTCGCGCCACAGCGGTTGACGACGGCTGACGTTCGCCCCCGTCATCTTGCGCGAGCCGATTACCACCTCGTAGCCGCTGTCCAGCCAATGCCAGAACTTGTCTAGCTCCTCAGGTGGAGTAGAGAGGTCGGCGTCGCAGAAGAGCACGAACTGTCCCTCCGCCGCCAGCATGCCCACTCTGACTGCATGCCCTTTCCCGCGATTGCGCGGCTCCTCCAACACGCGCGCGCGGTGTTCGCCACACAGCAGTTGGCGCGCTGTATGAGGCGTGCCGTCGGTAGAGCCATCGTCAACAATCAAAAATTCGTGGGCGCAGTTGAGGCCATGAAGGTAAGTCAGCAGCGCCGGAATCGTGCGACCGATTCGCGCGGTCTCATTGTAGGCCGGAATAACGACCGACAATCGCGGCGGGCCCTCTTCGCCGCTGACATTAGCGGCGGCAGCGGTAGATTGGTTCGCTTGCAGTTTCAAAGCGCTGGATCTCGCGACAGGGAGAGTTGGATTTTCATTCCCTATTGAAAGTCGATCACGCTTATGCGGTTCCCGGCCATGTTCAGCACGTACAGCTTCCGGTCTGTCAAAGCCATCGCCGATGCGCCTTCGAGCTTGTCAGGTGGGTTTGGCGCCAAACTCCCAATCCTGGTTCCGCTCAAATCAAACACCAGAATGGCATCCAAGTGTGTGCTCGATGCGTAGAGCCGCCCTCTGTGTGCGTCAATGATCAAATCTTCAAAACCAACTGGCTGTCCCCATTCAGGCACTGACCATTTGGTCAGAAATTTTCCATTCTCGTCAAATACCTGTATCCGCTTGTTAATTGGATCGGCGACATAAACTTTGTTGGTCGACGGATCGACTGCGACCGAGGTCGGATCATTGAACTGTCCATCGCCATTTCCGGCGCTGCCCCAGGCTGTCAGCACCTGTCCATCGGCACTAATTTTAGCGATTCGATTGTGGCCCTGATCGACGATATAAATTGAATTACCCAGGCCAATAGCGATGCGGCGTGGACCATAAAATCCTGGCTCCGGGCCTTTCAACTCGGCGATAAATATTCCGTCGGGAGCCAGTTTCTGCACTCGATGATTAACAGCGTCTGCGACGTAGATGTTGCCGGTGCTATCGACAGCGATGCCGTTCGGTGCTCTGAATTGTCCCTGCCCGCTGCCCTTGGTCCCCAGAATAGTCAGAAATGTACCCGTAGGCGAGAACTTCTCGATCCGGCTGTTGTTTGTATCCGCAACCAGAACATTACCGGTTTCATCGACGGCAATCCCGGTAGGTGAATCAAACTGCCCTCGGCCAATTCCCTTACCGCCTGGGAACATGTTAGTCGGAGTTTGCGGCAGAGCTGTGAAGTCAGGGATTGCAGGAAAGGCGCTGACGCGTTGCTGAAACTGCGGTATGTTTTCGTTGGGGATGTTCAGTACATAAAACGTCCTGACTTTTCCTCCAAACGTAAATGAAAGGGAATCTTCTGTTCCGAGCTCATGCAGGGAATGAAAAAGGCTGATTATCCTTTCGGTTTTTGGATTGTGTTCCCAGATCAGCTTTAGCTGTTTGTTAGTGACACCATAACTTGTGACGGCTTTTTTGTTCGCGTTCCATATGTCCTGTTCCGTCATGACGAAGAAAAACGGATACCCGTTACAGAACGACATAATCTTGTCATCATCGTAATCGCGCAAAAACAGATGAATGATCGAGTAAGCATCATCCTGGCAAACGAATGTGTCATATGGGGCATCCGGGATTCCTTGAATCCGGTTAAACTCGTTATGCTCCAAGTGAGGAGGGCCAGGATGTTCCTGTCCGGCAACCACATGCCTTAAGAAACGCGACACAGCGACCTCAGGTTGCGCGTAGTAGCGAATGGAAAATGGACTCGTGGTTTTACTGTAAATGTAACGAATGGATGGGATCAATCCGTCGAGCAGTATTAGCGCAGCTACCGCCCCGACGACAACCTGCACGCCCGGCCACCGCCGCAGCTTTAATACCCAGGCAACTGTGAAGCTCATGAGGATCATCCAGAATGGGATGGGCAGAAGCAGCCGGTTCTCGATAGCCTTTGCGATGAACGCGCCGAAAACTGGAATTGTCGCCAGGAGCACAATTTCGAATCGCTTCTCCCAGACTGCGAGCACGACTCCCGGAACTAACAACCAATAATACGGCAGAGGTATAGGCAGAGTATCTGGAATAAAGAACCGCATGGCTGGGATACTAAAAAAGCAGCTCCGTAGCTGCTCGATGAAAGGCCTGATTCCCTCTGGAAAGGGAGCTGACTGCATCGCCTGCGAGAAATCGCGCAGAAAGCTGGCTTCATAAAGGGTGTAATTATCGCGATTGAACACGATATAAAGGAGGATCGAGGCGGCGCCCGCTAGAAAACCATAACCAACGAGTGCCAGGGAGGTCCATGTGACGCTTTGCTTTAAGTGCTTCCAGTAACATAAAGCGTACAGCGGTGCGGCAACCGCTAGCGACACGAGATACTGCTTGCCGGATATGGAGCTCGCCAAACAAAGGCCGGCAGCGATTCCGCCCAGCGAGAGGTAAAATGGCGAGCCGTTCCTGAATCCCAGCTGTAGAAAGTAGAGAGAAACAACAGCCAAAGCCACCGCCATCGGATACCGGTACCCGGCAAACGTGTAAATGAACGCAAATGGCAGAAAATTAAAAACCAGCGCCGTAACCGAAGTGACGATGTAAGAGCGAAAAAACAGGTGGACCAGGAAGAGAGTGAATACAAACGTCGTCAGCCAAATAACAAACAATGCCGCTTCATACGACAAGATGTTAAATCCAAACAGGCGAAGGAATCCCCATACATAATAATGGAACAAGGTTTCCCGCGAGATCGGGAAATGAAGCCATGCCGCCTGGTACGGATGGCCGATAACATAACTTTTTAGGTACCAGAGATCCCAGCCGGACTCATCAAAAAGAGCGTTCCCGTTCCAAGGCGCTGTCCTGAAATTCCAAAGGTGCGAGACTACAAAAAATAAAACCCAAAAGAGAAAGAACGCCGCTTTTGGGTTTACCAACGACCTGAAACGGCCAGGCAGCTGCCGCGGGCTTGGCGTGAAAGCAGCAAGCAAAAATAGCATGCTGAACCCCCACCCGATCGGTTGCCATGGATCGCCCCAACTCGCTTTACGATAATGAGCGGTACCGCCAATTACGCAGATCAGCAGACTGAGGCCTGACAAGGCGAGCAACAGAGTCCTTGTGGTGAGAAGTCGTGATTTTGCGTGCGCCAATTCCACAGGTCTGGGGATTGTCCTGCCCAATGAAATCGCTACATCGATTATAACAGCTGATGACCGCTGTTCTGTTTATAGGTCAATGACAGTGACTCGATTTCCATGCATGTTTAAAACATAGAGTTTTCCGTTTGCCAGAGTTAGTCCCGAGGGTCCGTCGAGTGTGTCTGGAGGTTTTGGAAGCAAACTGCCAGTCCTGTTTCCATTCAAATCAAAACTCAGCACCGTGTTTAAGTTGGCGCTGGACGCGTATAGCCGACCCTTATTCGAATCTATTGCCAGGTCTTCGAAACCATACGGCCCTCCCCATTCGGGTACTATCCATTTCGTGAGAAATTTCCCATCTGAATCAAATACTTGTATCCGCTTGTTGCGCGGATCGGCAACGTAAACTTTGTTGGCGTTAGGATCGACTGCAACTGAAGCGGGATCGTCGAATTGGCCATCGCCACTTCCCTTGGTGCCCCACACGCTCAATACCTGCCCGTCCGCGGCGAACTTAATGATTCGCGTGCGTCCCTGATCCACGACATAAATTGAGTTATCGGGGCCAACGGCGATCCGGCGCGGTCCATAAAATCCCGCCCCGGGGCCCCTCCACTCGCCGATCAATTTGCCGTCAGCGCTAAGCTTTTCGACGCGGTGATTGCCCGCATCTGCTACATAGATGTTGCCCGTGTGATCAACTGCAATGCCGTTCGGTGCCCCAAACTGTCCCTGCCCGGAGCCTTTGGTACCTATAACATCAAGAAACGTACCCGTCGGCGCGAACTTCTCGATACGACCATTGTTTGTGTCGGAAACGAGAAAATTCCCGTTGAGATCAACAGCGATTCCCACCGGAAAATCAAATTCGCCCTTACCGGTGCCCCTGCCTCCTTCAAACATGTTACTAACAGCTTCAGGTAGAGCGGTGAGATTGGCCGGCGCTTTGTCCGGCACCTTATAAATTGTCATTGAGTTGTACTTGTTCTGTTTGTCCTCAAAGACTTTCGGGAAATAAGTAGCGTAGAGTTCTTCGTTCGGTCGCTTGATGAACTGCGCCTGACGAACTGCACCATCAAACGCCACGTACTTGATCCCGTTCTCCTTCAACAGATGAAAGACCTTCCAAGGATCCCTGCTCTCGAAGAGGGTCATGTAAACTCTATCACGCTTAGTCGCATCGTAACCAGCTCCCCATGAATAGTAGGGCCATCCGTAAAACACGCGACGTCCAGCCATGAGGATAGGGTGATTAACAAATCGGTCCGTTAAAAAGATCTCTCGTGGCGTTGTGTTTTTCTTTAGCCAGTCGATGAGAGCGTCATCCTTGTAAGTAACTTCGCTCCAGCCCGTGTTATGAATTGGAAAAAAATCAATGAGGCCTCCCGGAATAGTCAGCGTTAGCAGGGCTAGCGCAAGGAATCTCGCGGGCACGGTACTTCCCCCCAGTGAGAAATGCCATAAACGCCAGAAACCGAAAGCAACAAACAGGTTCGCGACGATAACCCAGATGTGTATAAATTTCTGATTAGCCAGGACCTCAATGGTGAACTGGAAAGAAAAAGCAACTGCAAGGAGACTGAGAAGTGCCAAAAACACCCGCCTTTGCACGCTGGTCGCAAAAATCAGCGCCAGCACGATTAACCCCCACTTAAAACCAAAGGTAAATCCTAGATATTTAGTGACATTCTCGAAGGTAGGATGGTCGATCGTGTAACCCCAGTGAAGGAGCTTGGGCATTTGAGCCCTCCCGCTCCCGGTGCTTAGATAAAGCATCTGGGGCAGGGCAACCACACCTGCTGTTATCGCCAGAAATAACATCTGTCCTCGCAGGGAGAACAGAAGGAACACCACTCCTAAGACTGCCGCTGCTGCCAGAAACACGGCGCTGTTGAACATAGGCAACAGCCCAAGCAGGGCGCCTGAGAAAATAAACGGAGGCAAACTAGCGAAGAAAGGCTCTCGCCTTATCTCCGTGCCTTGGTTCGGCTCGGTGACTATCGCCGCGGCCGGCATCTCGGATTGCGGTTCTCTGACATCCTCGGGCAGTGCGTTCGGCGCCGTCTCTGGCAACCCGTTTTGGGGTGGGGGGATCGCCTCATCAGAACGCACGTCCCCAGGCGAAACAGCCTGAGGCAAGGCTGTCTCCAATTCTTGTGTCGGATGTGCATCAATGGAGTCGGGCGGCTTTCGCCTCGCGATTAACCGAATCAGATTTACGAGAGGACCTCCGGAACGGTGTGCCTCAGCCCGTTTAGCTGCCACCGCGCGATAGCGGATGACGAGAAAAAGCAAAACGAGAAGGAATATCCCGATCGCCGTGGCGAAGTGTCGCTGATTGAGATAAGTTACTTGAGACCACGTGCCCCAGGCTTCGCCGCGATACGGAAAAATCGTCTGAAGATAGTCCTGTCGATGTGTGATTGCCTGAACAGCCCCGCGCAGCGAAGTTTGCTTGTGAAGAAACGGAACGTAGGACAACGATCCGAAAAAGAAAAAGAGCAGCGACCCAAGACGTCCGACTGCGCGCGAATTGAAAAGCACCTCCCCAAGGGTCATGACGATCAAGAGCATCGACACGAGCGTGCTGATGCTGAGCAGATTCAAACTCCACGCCGGATTAAGGCCGAGGAATTCAAGATTTCCTGCCTGAAAATAAAACAGGAAGTGGTAACGGATCCGGTCACCGGAGAAGTGCGGATACTCCGTCGGAAAATTGTGTCCTACGGCAAAGCTCTGGATCAACGCAGTGTTTGGCCCGAAATCGCTGTATTCAGGGTTAGCGATCCGGAGTTTACCCCCGGCGGTATTGAACGAGGCAAACATCATCCATGAAACGAGGAGAACGTATCCAGCTATGAGTAGCCAGTCGGCTATGCTCGATCCCTTGGGACGCGTGAGGTATAAATTCGGTCGCTCGACATAAGCTTCGCCCGAAGTGTTTTTAAGAATTCTGCGTTTCCATTTAGGCCAGGACAGAAGCGCGACCGCCGCTATAAAGAATAAAAGATTCGCCCACACCAGCGGTTGTGGCGTCCAGAAGAAAGCCAGTCCGGCCAGATACGTGAACCATGAGCTTACCACCACGCCGACCAGGATTGCTGCGGCACACCGGTGCGCTCTTGACTCAAACTGGTAAAAACGCCGGCAAATAAAATCCCCGACTAAAGCCGCCAGCGCGAAATAAATCAGAGCCACCATATCCAGATCATCAGCGACTCATTACCCGCGCTTCTTTCGACGTGCCAAACACAGCCGCAAATCGTAAACGGATGATTTTTTTCGTCAAACACGTCCGAAATCGAGAAGCCGCGGCTGTCGCTACGGTTGAATTGTGTCAGTCCAAAGGAATAACCACGCTGCTATTCCGTTAATCGCGACCGAGACCGCAAAAAGTGAGACTTCGGTGACAGTTATTTTTGGTGGTCCGTTGCCCGTGAGCAAAATGAACATCCACGGAAGAAGAATCATGGCGTAGCGGTAAGAGAATTGCCAGCCGCCTGGGTTTCCATGGCACCAGAGAACCAAGGTTATCACTCCAATCGCAATCCACGACATGATCCTGTACTTTCCGCCTGCCCTGAACAGGAGGAAAAGGAGAGGACTGCTGAGAAAAACGGAGCACCCAAACGGCGGAAAGCTAATAAATGGAAAGCTCGGGTCATCGCGGAAACCTTCAAAAATCATTTTGTTGACGTTCCACGGGATCGAATAGAACGAAAACAGCCCGTGAGCGTACCAAGGTTCGTCGCGAACCTCAGGGATATGTAAATAACCAAAATCGGCGATTGAATGAAAGCGGACCAAATTATAAGCCCCGGTCAGCAGTGCCAATGTTACTGGCAGAACTAAAAAGTCGAAAACTGTTACCCCATTTACACGAAGCGTTTGCTTGAAATTGTGCCAACGGAGAGCTGCTCGGTTTGGAACATTTGAACCTGACGCTGACGATCCAGATGTTGTGGGGAAATCGCTTGTATTCTCGGCTTCCGGCACGCCAGGCGCCTGCGCTACAGGAATGGGGCGCCGCCAGAAAAGGTAAAGGTAGAAAGGTGCTGTGAGAATGAGCTCCGTCCGATTTCCAAAAGCGAGAGTGAAAAACGCTCCCGCGATGAACGGCGATGGTCGCACCAGCGTAAAATAGAGAGCTGCGGTTTCGCCCAATAACGCCAGGCCGAGAGCGATTTGCCAGGCGCCGCCCATCCCGAGATTGCACCAGGTCCAGGTTCCAAACACTGGGAACAGCGCTAGTAAAATTCGCCGAGTCAGTCGTTTTGGTTTGAGGCTGGAGTAGTCGGGTCCGAATGCTTTCGCGAGTTGAAAGAAGAAGTACACGCAAGCTCCCGCGATTAACGCGGCCAGAATGCGAGCGGGAAAATCATGGATCAGTGACGCTTTTTGTAGCAGTGCAACAGGCATCATGCTAAGCACGGCGCCGAGCGGGAAGGCGGAATAATATCTATCGCCGTACGGAATCATCTCGTTAAGCCATTCGGGTGGCTTCTCGCGCAGGCCGAGATCGCCGCGCAGAAATGCCGAAGCGATCTCGGCGGTATAATCCAGATCGTGCAGCGTCGGATTCGTCGAGAAATAGAACGCGACAGCGGCGAACAACGAGATGGCAATCGCCACCCAAACGTCTCGCCTGCTGGAAGACTGTTGAAGAATGTGAGATGTCCCGACAGTTTGGAGTTCCGCGTTCGCGCGGCTTCCAGGGAGGGACCGGCTAAAGGCGGAACTCCAAACCAGTCGCCACCAGTTCTTCAATAGCTCCCGAGGGTCTTTCGGCGCATTGGCGTTCATCAGCACGTAGAGTTGTCAGATTCAGATGAAGCGATTTAGTCTCAGCCCCATCAGAGCTTGAAACCGGCAGCGACAGCGTCCCGGTGGAACATGCGGACGGTATCAAGAGAAAGCTCGTCGAGATCTTTGCCTCCGAGTTCGAGGAGTTTTTTCAGAATGTCGTGCGGCACAGTAACGATATGACAACCGCAGGCCGCAGCTTGGAAAACGTTAAGCACCTCGCGGACGCTCGCCCAGAGGAGTTCGGAGTTCGGCAAAGTTCGCACGATTTCGAGCGATTCCTTCATTATCGGCGATGGATCGACCCCGGTATCGGCGATGCGTCCAGCGAAGACGGATAGGATCGATGGGACGCTTGGGCTTAGCACGGCAGTGACGGCTGTTACCTGACGCGGCGTTAGCATGGCCGTTATGTTTAGCTTTACGCCTTCATCAGCTAAGCGCTGGATTAATGGGACGGCGGATTCGCCACTGGTATTTGTGACTGGGATTTTAACGTAAACGTTGTCCTGCCATTTGTGCATTTTGAGCGCTTGCCGGCGCATCTCTGCAAAGTCGTCGGAGAAAACTTCGAACGAGATCGGTTTTGAATTCACTTCTTTCAAGACTGCCCTGGCAAAGCTTTCGTAATCGGTGAGACCGACTTTTCGCATGAGAGTCGGATTGGTGGTCAGGCCGTGGATGTAGGGCTGGCGCGCAAGTTCCGCGATTCCTTGAAGATCGGCACCGTCCGCGAAAACTTTCACGGGCAGATCCAGCAAGCGTGCAGTCATCCCGTTCATCCTACTCAACCGCCGCCGCCAAATGCAAGCAGTTCTCAGAGACCGGCGTCGCGAAAAACGGCGCTTACGGAGTCATTGAAATTGGTAACCGTAAAATCCGGCGCTTCGCGCAAGCTTTCTTTGTAACCGCGCTGGATGAAAATCGCCCGGCAACCTGCCGCGCGCGCGCAATCGACATCGCGCCAGCGATCACCAATGACATAACTCCCTTTCGGATCAATGTTCAGCTCAACAGCTGCCCGGACGATCATGCCCGGCTTCGGCTTACGGCAATCGCACGATTCGCCGTAATCCTCGCCAGCGTGATAACAAATCTCAATCCGATCAAGTAATGGAAGCTCCGATTGCATTTTCCGATTAATCGCTTCGACGGCTTCGCGACTCTGAGTGCCACGCCCGACATCAGGCTGATTGGTGATCACCACCAGGAGGAAGTTCGCAGCCTTGAGCCGCGCACATCCCCCGGAAACATCCTCGTAAAGTTCGAAATCCTCGACGCGAGATGGAGGATAAGGCTTTCCATTCCGGACCACGACCCGGTTGAGCACTCCGTCGCGATCGAGAAAAACTGCGCGTCTCGCTACTTCAGGCTTTCCCATTTCGTCTCAGCGACTTTGAGAGTGGGATGCGAAATCAACAAATGCCAAACCACGGCTTGGAATGCCTCGGTGTGCGGTGTGATGTTCGCCGGATTAACTGTCGGAATAACAATCGCCACGTCGGCAGTCTGAGCGGTGTATCCTCCGTCACGGCCTACGATCCCCAGGACCGCGCTCCCTCGTTCCTTGGCGAGTTGCAGCGCGCTCACCAAATTCGCACTGACATTTTTTTCAAGGCTGCCGCCGCCCACCGACAGTACAAGAACCGCGTCTTTTTGATCGAGTCGGCTTCCTTTAAGCCATTCGACGAAAACTGACGGCCATCCGTCATCATTGGTGCGAGCCGTCAGCTCCGAGACGTTGTCCGTAGGCGCGTACGCCTCGATCCCTGCGAGTTTGCGGAAATCGTTCACCGCATGGGAAGCGTTCGCCGCACTGCCTCCCACGCCGAGAATAAAAAGGCGGCCGCCCCGCGCGCGCACTGTTGCGAGTAATTCCACTGCTTTTTCGCAAAGGACCGGATCGAGTTGTGAAACGATCTGGCCGGTCTCGCGCAGATGTTGTTCGGAGTAACTCATGATACGGGAAATGCCGGCTGGTCCAACGTGCTCAGATCCGGCCGTGGCGCTTCAACACTATTCTGCGGCCCGATCGCGACTGCCTTGTCTTTCCGGACAGTTTGCAGAGCAATCTTGGCACCCAGCGCGAGGACAAGAAGTGTCATAAAGGAAATTGGCTGGAGGTAGCGAACGCTATCACTCCCGAATGTCATCGCCATGGCCATCATGATTGAAATGTGGATAAAAAGCAGGACGGCGTATCGGTGCACGGATTTAAGTGCGATCGCCAACCCCGAGAGCAGAGGCGCTACGAGGATAAGAAAGTAGTAGGGCCACGCCGCAACATAATACACCTGAATAGGGCTCAGCGTTGTGGCTTTCGCATATGATAGATGAAAGCGGGAAGCCAGCCGCTCTATCATCTTGCCGTCCGGAGGCCTCTGGAAGCTGAAGTCTAATTCCGCGCATTTCTTCATCGTCGCCACGTTCCAGTAACCGAGGTAAGTGCGCCAGCCGATCCCAAGTACACCGAGCGGATCTCGCCATAGCGCATGAAGCGCCGTTTTCTTAGCCAGACGGTCAGCCTCCGATCGGTTAGGCACGACCTTCTTTAGTCTGTCGACCAAGTGATCCGGTCTAAAACGCTGAGCATTCCTGTAGACGGGATTTTTAAGATGGAACTCGTCGCCTCTCCGGATCAGATCCGCAAGGCGGGGATCAGGCGCGTCCTCTGGCTGAAGAACTGGCGCCCAAAACGCCAGGAGAGTAATTCCAGTCGAGTACAAATAATTGGGCTCACGATGAGAGAGCCAGCCATTGGTCTGCTTGTATCCCGCGTGCAATAGGAACATCAAAGTTACGCTCAGCAATAAGTGACCGGCACAAACTCGAGCTGGCCATTTGGGCGAAGCTTCTGCAACTGGCCGGCGACGGATTTGTTTCAAAACATCAGGCGCGAAAGCAATCAGGGGTAAGATAATTGTGCTGATTTGCACCTGAAGAAGAAAACTCATCCTGAATCCGATGAGAAGGACCGAAGCGGCTTGCACGACGACCAGATTCCGCAAACGGTGAGTCTTTAAATAGAGTAACGAGTAATAAATGACAAATGCGTATAAGCAGAGGCTTATCGTCTCCGTCATAACATAGCGTTCATAGAGCAACTGAAGGGGATCGATCGCGCAGAGGAAACCGAACACGTAAAACCATCGGTCCGGGAGCTCGAAGATGACTCGCGTGATCGAACAAAGCAGGACGCAGGTGATCGTGCTTAGGCAGACTTGAAGGACCAGGAGCCATGTCAAACTTCCCGTCCAGACAGCGGTGCAGCGAATGACGTATCCATAGAAAAAGGAACGATCGGGTGGTATCCAACCAGTCACCGCAGTCGAAATATAGCTGCCGGAATCGCCCATATAAAACTTGGGGACAGGATCCGCGGCAAAGAGCACGAGCTTTAAAGCGAAAATCGAAAAACAAAACAGAGGCCAGCGATATCGCGGTGGAAATTTGCCGGTGCCTTCCATTCTGGATGCGGTCGATATCATTTAAACGGGTCCAGTTGATGACGCACTTTTTTCCGTATCGCAAGAAATGTCAGCGCACGGATGCCGGAAACTCCCAACATGCGATACCGACCGGCGAAAGCTATCAATGCCATTTGCTTCGTGGGTATTCTTTTACAAAACGCTAGCCATGTCCTGAACGCATGATTTATTCCTCGCTCCATGAAAAAAGTTCTGGTCACCGGGGGCGCTGGCTACAAAGGGTGTGTTCTGGTCCCAAAACTTCTCGCGGCCGGATACGGAGTGATCGTTTACGACCTGATGCTCTTTGGCTCTGCTGGATTGCCATCGCATCCAAACTTGGAAGTGGTGACCGGAGACATTCGCGAGACGGCTAAGTACACGGACGCGGTCACAGGTTGCGACCATGTCATACATATGGCGTGCATCTCGAACGATCCGAGCTTCGATCTTGACCCGTCGCTCAGCCGGACAATCAACTACGAGTGTTTCGAGCCACTCGTGCTTGCGAGCAAATCGGCGGGTGTGAAGCGCTTCGTCTATGTCTCCAGTAGCTCAGTGTATGGCGTTAGCGAGTCCCCTGAGGTGACGGAGGAACATCCGTTGGTTCCGCTGACCGACTACAACAAATACAAAGGACTCTGCGAGCCGATCCTCTTCCGGCATCAATCTCCGGAATTCACTTGCGTCACTATCCGGCCGGCAACCGTTTGCGGTTATTCTCCGCGGATGCGCTTTGATCTAACGGTGAACATCCTGACCAACCACGCCTGCAATAAAGGCGTCATCACTATTTTCGGCGGAAATCAGCAGCGCCCCAATATTCACATCGACGATGTGTGCGAGCTTTACGTCGAATTGCTGGCGATACCTGCCGAAAAAATCGCCGGTGAAATTTTTAATGCCGGTTATCAGAACCAGACAGTGAACGAGCTCGCAGAGATTGCGAAGCAGATCGTGGAGGAAGAATTTCCGGAAAAGACACCGATTCGTATTGAACGCACGACTAGTGACGACCTCCGCTCGTACCGCATCACCTCGCGCAAGATCGCCGAAAAACTGGGCTGGGGGCCGAAGCGCACGATAGAGGACGCCGTGCGGGATGTTTGCCACGCATTCAAGACCGCAAAATTTTCGGGCGACACATTGAACGATGCCGCGTTTATCAATGTGAAAACCGTCAAAGCTCTTAGCTTGACATAGGGTCGCGATCGAAAATGAGCCGGCGCAAACTCGCAGTCGTCACCGGAGGGGCCGGTTTTATCGGCAGCCATATGGTCGATCGGTTGCTGGACGAAGGTTTTCGTGTCCACGTCATCGACAACCTCGTCGGCGGGCGGCTTGAGAACCTCGCGCATCGAAAAAACGAGTCGAATCTGGTGGTGGAAACGCGCGACATTCTCGATCTCGCGCCCGCCGACAAGCTCTTTGCGGGCGCCGAATACGTTTTCCATTTCGCTGGCATCGGCGACATCGTGCCTTCGATCGATAAACCGGTGGATTATCTGTCCACAAACGTGATCGGGACGGTTAAGGTGTTGGAGTCCGCCCGGCACGCGGAAGTCCGCAAGCTGGTTTATGCCGCTTCTTCGTCTTGCTACGGTCTGGCCGATGTGCCGACCCGCGAGGACGCACCAATTCAGCCCGAGTATCCTTATGCGCTGAGCAAATACATGGGCGAAGAGGCCGTCTTGCATTGGGGCAAACTTTATCGCTTGCCGGTGAATTCAATCCGGATTTTCAATGCGTACGGAACTCGGTCCAAGACTTCGGGAGCTTATGGCGCGGTGTTTGGTGTTTTCCTCGCCCAGAAAATTGCCGGCAAACCATTCACGCTCGTAGGCGACGGGACGCAGCGGCGGGATTTTCTTTTCGTCACAGATGTGGCGCACGCTTTTTATCTGGCAGCTACGACCGATCGCGTTAACGAAATTTACAATCTGGGCGCGGGTAATCCGCAAACGGTAAACCGCTTGATCGAATTGCTGGGCGGAGGCGAAGTGGTTCGTTTGCCGAAGCGGCCGGGAGAACCGGATTGCACGTGGGCGGACATTACGAAAATCGAGCGGGACCTCGGCTGGAAACAGGAGGTCTCCTTCGAGGAAGGTGTCGGGCAGATGCTGAAGAATCTTGATTACTGGCGCGAGGCTCCGGTTTGGGATCCAGTGTCGATTGCCGGTGCGACGAAGAACTGGTTTGCGTTTCTTGAAGGCAGGACCGCATGAACATTCCGCCGAAGGAAAATACGTTTCGCCGCAAGATAAAAACTCGCGAACAATTGCGTGAAGCAATTGGACCGCGTCCGCGGGTTAACAAAGTCATCATGTGCCACGGCACATTCGATCTGGTGCATCCGGGTCACATTCGCCACCTGATGTACGCGAAGGATCACGCGGATCTTCTCGTCGCGAGCCTGACGTCCGATTCGCACATCAACAAAGCGAACTTCCGCCCGTTTGTGCCTCAGGATTTGCGCGCCATGAATCTCGCCGCGCTCGAATGCGTCGATTACGTAATCATCGACGATAACGAGACGCCGATCGAGAATCTGAAATTGATCCAGCCGGATTTTTTCGCCAAAGGCTACGAGTATTCGGAACAAGGAATCCATCCAAAAACACGGGAAGAGATGGCGGTGATCGAATCGTATGGAGGCGAGCTTCTTTTCACCCCCGGCGATTTCGTACTCTCGTCATCGGCGATCATTGAGACGACCCCGCCGAATCTGGCGACGGAAAAGCTGCTGGCCTTGCTGCATTCGGAGGGACTTAACTTTGGCGACCTCAAGACTGCATTGACGAAGCTGAAAGGCGTCAAGGTCCACGTCGTCGGTGACACCATCGTGGATTCCTATACGTACTGCTCACTGGTTGGCGGCACGGCGAAGACGCCGACGTTCAGCGTGAAACACGAACGTGAGGTGAATTTTCCAGGCGGCGCAGCTGTGGTGGCAAAGCATTTGCGGCAGGCCGGGGCTGAAGTGGTTTTTTCTACTGTGCTGGGCGACGACGCGCTGAAGGACTTTGTCTTGGAGGATTTGGAAGCCAGCGGCATCGAATGCCACCCGGTCATCGATCCGACGCGGCCGACCACGCAAAAAAACGCCTTCATCACCAACGGCTACCGAATGCTCAAAGTGGACAAGCTCGACAATCGCCCGATCTCAGAACACGAAGTGAACGCGCTGAAGGAAGAGCTGGCCAAACACAAGGTAGACGTCGTTGTCTTTAGCGATTTCCGACACGGCATTTTCAACAAGGTAACAATCCCGCAACTCGTCGAGGCCATACCGGCCGGTGCGACCCGCGTGGCTGATAGCCAAGTCGCCAATCGCTGGGGCAACATTCTCGAGTTTCAGGATTTCGACTTGATCACACCGAATGAGCGCGAAGCGCGCTTCGCTCTTGGCGACCAGGACTCCACTGTTCGCCCGATGGCGCTCGACCTGTACAAGAAGGCCGGGTGCAAATTGCTGATCCTAAAGCTTGGCGAACGGGGCATCATCACATACCGCGCTCCCAGCCACGAAGTGCGCGCGTTCTTCACCGTCGACAGCTTTGCCGACAGAGTGGTTGATGCTGTCGGCGCCGGCGATGCGCTCCTTTCATATGCCGCGCTTTCTATGGTCGCGACGAAATCGAATGTGATTGGCTCGATTCTCGGAGCACTCGCGGCAGCGGTTGCCTGCGAGCACGATGGCAATAATCCGGTGAAACCCGACGACGTCCTCAAAAAGCTCGATGCATTGGAAAAACGCTCGCGGTTCGAATGAGAGTAGCGATCATCGGTCTTGGGGTGCAGGGTCGCAAACGTCGAGCGGTTGCCGGCGACGACGTGGTGGCCGTGGTCGATCCAGTTGCGTCCGGTGTCGATTTTAAACGGATCGCAGAGGTGCCGCTCGAATCGTACGATGCCGCCTGCGTTTGCGTTCCGGATCAGGAAAAATTCGCGATCATTGAGTACCTTCTGGCCAATAGGAAACATGCGCTGGTGGAGAAACCGCTACTTGCATCGCTGGCCGAGATCCGAGAGTTGGTCGAGCTTTCCCGCGTCGGACAAGCGGCGTGCTACACCGCTTACAACCATCGGTTCGAGCCGCACATCGCCCGGCTCAAGGAAATTCTCGATTCCGGAAAGCTCGGCCGGATTTACCTTGCGAAGTTTTTCTACGGTAATGGAACAGCTCGTGATGTCCGCAACTCTCCCTGGCGCGACAAAGGTTTGGGCGTTTTCTCCGACCTCGGCTCTCACATGCTGGACATGGCGCATTTTCTTTTCGGCCCCAATGGGGAGACCGGTGAGTTGTGGTCCGCTGATCGTTTTGAGAACAAGGCGCCCGACCACGTTCTCTTCGGTTACCGCGGCGAGCCCGTTCTCGAAATGGAAGCGACACTTTTATCGTGGCGAAACACCTTTCATCTCGATCTTTTCAGCGAGCTCGGCAGCGCTCACATCGATTGCCTGTGCAAGTGGGGCCCCAGCACGCTCACCGTACGCAAGCGCATTCTGCCGAGCGGGCGGCCTGAAGAGTCCGTCGACGTTCTCGAGCAGCCCGACCCGACATGGCAGCTCGAATACGATCATTTTCTGACGCTTTGCGGAACCGCGGGTACGAACCTCGAGAATGACATTTGGATTCATGAAAAAATTCGGGAACTCGGCGGATTGATCGAGCAGGTTCATCCATGATCACCAATCTTCACGAATCCCCGCGCAAACCCGCTCGCGTCGTCGTGCTCGGAGCCGGCGGTTTCATCGGCGGAGCTTCAGCGCGCCGCCTGCGGTCCGACGGGATTGAAGTCGTCGCGCTTGGCCGCGAATCCTGCAATCTGCTCGCAGCCGATGCCGCGGCCAGGGTTACCGAAGAATTGCGCCCCGACGATGTACTGATCTTTGTTTCCGCCCACGCGCCGGTGAAAAACGTGGCAATGTTGACGGAAAACATCCGCATGGGTGAGGCGGTGTGTGCGGCGCTGAAGAATCGGCCGGTCGCGCATGTCATTTATATTAGCTCCGATGCTGTTTACAAAGATTCGGGCGAACCGATTTCCGAATCTTCCTGCGCTGAGCCAGGCAGCCTTCACGGCGTAATGCATCTGACGCGTGAAGTCATGTTGCGGAGCGAATTTTCCGGACCTCTGGCTTTCGTTCGTCCTACGCTCACCTACGGCATCAATGACCCGCATAACGGTTATGGTCCAAACCGCTTCCGGCGTCTTGCCGCCGAAGGAGAAGATCTTGTGCTCTTCGGGGAAGGCGAGGAACAGCGCGACCATGTAGCGGTGGATGACATCGCTGAGCTGGTGCGTTGTATCGTCCTTCATCGCAGTACTGGCATCGCGAATGCAGTTTCTGGTGAGGTCGTTTCCTTCCGAACCTTAGCGGAATTTGTTGCGGCGCAGTTTACGCCGACTGTCGCGATCAAAGGATCTCGGCGCAGCGGACCGATGCCGCACAACGGTTTACGGCCGTTTGTCCCCAGCGCTGCGCTCACGGCATTTCCGGGTTTCAGTTTCACGCCGTGGCGAAGAGGGATCGCCGCGATGTGCGCAGAAACTTCACAAGCCAAAGAAAGATGATCGGCTTTGTTGGACTTTCGCACCTTGGCCTGGTTTACAGTCTCGCCACGGCGGCGAAGGGCTTTGGCGTCGTCGCTTGCGATGCCGACCGCGCGCTCACGGCGCGATGCGCCGCTGGAAAATTTCCCATCGAGGAGCCGGATTTCGCCGATCTGTTTGATCAGCATGGCGCTCGAATCCGTTACACATCGGACGCAACGGCGCTGGTGGGGTGCGAACTTGTTTTTTATTCACTCGACGTAGCCACCAATGAACGTAACGAAAGTGATTCCGGCCCTCTTACCGATCTCGTCCGCGCTACCGCGCCGAAACTTTCACCGGGCACAACAGCAGTCGTACTTAGCCAGGTTTCACCCGGTTATACGCGCCAGCTCAGGACGGACCTCCGCGACGTTTCGTCCGCCGACTTCTACTATCAGGTCGAAACGCTGATCTTTGGCCGTGCCGTCGAGCGCGCGATGCAACCGGAGCGCTTCATCGTAGGAGCCGCCGACCCGGCTCGGCCACTTCCCGCGCCGTTGCAGGCTTGGCACGCATCGTTCAAGTGCCCGGTGCTCGTCATGGGTTTCGAAAGCGCCGAACTCGCAAAAATAGCGATTAATTTTTTCCTCGTATCAAGCGTCGCCACCACTAACACCCTGGCGGAAACCTGTGAGGCGATTGGCGCCGATTGGAATGAGATCGTCCCAGCTCTCCGTCTTGATCGACGGATTGGTCCTCGCGCTTATTTGAAACCAGGGCTCGGCATCGCAGGCGGAAACCTCGAGCGCGATCTGATCACGGTGCAATCTCTTGCCGCTCGCCATGGTACTGAGGCGGGTATCGTGAGCGCCTGGCAGCGAAACAGCCAGCACCGCCGCGATTGGGCCATTCGGCAAATTCAACGCGGTTTGCCGAGCAAGGAACATCAGGCCGTATTGGCGGTGTGGGGTATCGCTTATAAGCCGGATACGCACTCGACCAAAAATTCGCCTTCAATCGAATTAATGCGCGCGTTGCGCGGCCATCCCATACGCGCGCACGATCCGGTCGCCCAAATCGGCAGTGCCGAATTTCCCCACGTCACAATTTTTTCCTCGCCTCTCGCTGCCGCGGAGGGCGCAGATGCGCTTCTCGTGATGACGCCATGGAATTTTTACGCTTCGGTTTCGCTAAAAGAATTACGAAAGGTGTTTCGGGGCCGCATCATAATCGATCCGTATGCCGTCCTCGACGAGGCTCAATGCCGCGACCTCGGATTCGAATATCATCGCCTTGGGAAGGGAACACTTTCCAAAATAGATCACAAAAACCCAGATGAAGGTGCAGCCCTCTAATTCCCAATCGATAAGGGGCCGAAATGTTCTGATAATCGGAAAGAACAGTTACGTCGGCGAGTTTCTCTGCCAGCACTTCTCCGCCAAGGGCGCGGATGTCGTGGCCCTCGGATCGTCGGATTGCAATTTTTCAGACTCGTCTTCGGTGCACAGGCTTTTCGAAAGCCTCGATGGAAAGCCGTTCGCGATTATTTTCTTGGCCGTGGTTAATAAAAGTGTCGAGAACTCATACCCCGCGTTTCTGGACAATGTCCAAATGGCTTGGAACCTCGTCTCCGGCGCGCGCGCCGCGAATGTTGAATCGGTTGTTTATTTCAGCTCGGTCGACGTCTATGGACGGACGCCAAGATTGCCGATGAGCGAAACGACTCCGCTCGATCCCGATACGTGGTACGGATTATCGAAATCCACCAGTGAATGGATCGTTCGGGAGGAACTCGGTTCCAAGTTTCCGACCTGCCTTCTGCGCATCCCGGGAATTTTTGGACATTCTCGAAATGACAGAAGCGTCATCGGCCGGTTGATCGCGACCATTCGCAAAGAGGGGAAGGCGTACATTCACGGCGATGGCAAGTTGCTTCGGGATTACGTTTTTGCTCCGGATCTTTGTCAGGTGGTCGAACGCCTTGTCACCCGTAAGGCTTCCGGGACATTCAATGTCGCGACCGGCACGAGTGTTTCGCTGTTGCAAATCCTCGAAGCCATCCGAAAAGCGCTTGGGATCGATTTCGAGGTTGTTCACCTTCCGGCGAATGAGGAAAGAAGCTTTGACATGCGCTATGACATCTCCAGACTGTCTGCCGCCATCGGCAACTTCGATTTCTCCCCGCTGAGTGCCGGCATCGTCAGTTATCTTTAATCCGTAACCCGCTATGCTTAACCACAGACAAAATCCGAACATCGTCGGACGGTTGACACAGCGTCGCGAGCGCTGAATGATTTTTCTCTTTTTGTGATTGCCTCTCCGCAAACAAACATTCACCAGGTTGTAGGAGTGGTGTTGTTACGTGACGATGGTGCCGCGCTTCTTCAGCACCGTGATGATATTCCCACCATCTCTGATCCCGGACTTTGGGTTTTTCCCGGCGGTCATGTGGAGCAGGGGGAAACGTTGCGCGACGGCGCTGCGCGCGAGATGGAGGAGGAAACTTGTTATCGCTGTGACAATCTCCGTCCGTTGATCCGCCTCGAAATCGAAGAGGGGACGCTGTCGTTTTTCTGGGAAAACTACGATGGCCGACAGCGCGTTGCGTGTCGGGAAGGACAACGCGTTGAATTTGTCGATCGCCGGAAGGTGGATTCTCTCCCCAGGCAGTCGTATCTGACTGATGTTTTTGATCTAGCTCTCGCCGCCCAAAAGCGAGCCAACGTTGCGGCCGCAAACTAACTGCCACCGCCATGACTGACAAAACCAGCTTCGATGTTAGCGCCGCCCGAGCCCGCTGTCGGCAGCATCGCCGCCGCATCCTGGACATCTCGCAAACCGTTAGCGCGTTGCACATCGCTCCTGCTTTCTCCTGCCTGGAAGTTGTGGACACGATTTACTACGGACTGATGCGCAGGAACCGCGGGCCGAATGCAGATGACACTTTCATTATTTCCAAGGGCCATGGTTCTCTTGCGCAATATGCCGTTCTCGAATCTTTAGGGATTGTCTCCAAGGCTGAGCTGGACATGTACGGAAAGGCGGGAGGACGTTTCGCCACACATCCCGATTATGGCCTCCCGGGAATTGAGGCATCCACCGGCTCGCTCGGGCATGGTTTGAACCTGGCCGTTGGGATGGCCGCGGCGGATAAGGTACAGCGCGCGGATCGGGTCGTTTTTGTCGTAATGAGCGATGGTGAATTCCAGGAAGGCTCCGTTTGGGAAGCGATGATGCTGGCGCCCACGCTCGGCATCACACGAATTGTTGGCGTCCTCGACTTGAACGATTTTCAATCCCTCGGCCAAACGAGCAAGGTGCATCCGAATTTTTATCCGGTTCTCGATAAGGTACGCGCCTTCGGATGGGAGACCGTGCAGGTCGACGGCCATCATCCCGCTGCAATTTACGCAGCAATTGCGAATCGAACCGGAGACAAGCCATTTATGCTCATTGCGAGGACCACGAAAGGCAAAGGCGTAAGCTTTATGGAGAACGTGCCTGTGTGGCACTACCGCTCCCCGAGCCCGGAAGAATATCAGACGGCGGTGAAGGAGCTCGACGCGTCAGCCTCATGAGAAACACCTTTGCCAACACCTTCTACGAGATCGCCAAGACGGACCCTCGGCTCTTTCTTGTCGTAGCGGATATCTCACCTGTGGCCAGTGCCGCTGCTTTTCAAACAGAATTCCCGGAGCGGTTCATAAATGTCGGCGTCGCTGAGCAAGTGATGGTAGGCGTCTCCGCGGGGTTGGCTTTGCGCGGTTGTATTCCTTTCGCTTACACGATTGCTACCTTTACGATCTACCGGCCCTTTGAAATGGTGCGGGTCGATTGTTGTTATCAAAATTTGCCCGTCAAGCTGGTCGGCATTGGCGGTGGCGTGACCTACTCCACGCTTGGGGGCACGCATCACACTCAGGAAGATATCGCCGTCATGAGCGCGCTGCCCAATATGAGCATCATTGCGCCATGCGACCCCGCCGAAACGACCGCTGCAACGCGCGCGTGCATCGACTTGCCTGGTCCGGTTTATCTTCGTCTCGGCAAGGCGGGAGAACCAGATCTGACCGGGCAGGCTCCGGACCCGTTTACCTTTGGAAAGGTCCGTCGCCTCAAGGAAGGCAAGGATCTTTGTCTGCTCTCCTACGGTCCGATCACTAAGATGGCTATCGATATAGCTGCCCGCCTCGAACAAGAGAAGGGCATCAGCGTTGCTGTGGTAGGTGTTCACACTCTTAAGCCGCTGGACCGCGAAGGGCTTGCGGCGATCCTCGCGAAGTTCGCGACCGTCGCCGTGATCGAGGAGCATTCCTGTATTGGTGGACTAGGAGCGCAACTCAAGCAGCTAGCTTGGGACGCAGATGCGCGTTGTGCGATCAAGACATTTTCGCTCAAGGACGAGTTCATCCATTTTTACGGGAACCAACGCGAGCTTTGGACCGCCCATGGGTTGGATGAATCCATTATCTACCGCGAGCTCGCGGCGCTGAAGTAATCGTCGAAGCGGGACTGATGGCGTACATCGATTTCATTCTGAAGGTCCATAACGCAGCAAAGCGGAACTATCTCGCTCGCGTCATGGAAGCGGATAAGGCGGAATGCGCAACGATCTCAAAGCAATTTGGCTTCGATTACTTCGACGGCGACCGCAAGTATGGTTACGGCGGTTTTCGGTATGATGGCCGTTGGCTGCCGGTCGCTGAGGCGATGGTCAAGCATTACGATCTCAAGAGCGACGCACGTATTCTCGACATCGGTTGTGCCAAGGGCTTTCTCGTCCACGACTTCATGAAAGTGCTGCCTGGCGCCGATGCTGTTGGGTTAGATATCTCGGATTATGCGATCGCGAACGCCATGCCGGAGGTTAAGGACCGCCTCAGTGTCGGCAACGCCGTTTCACTGCCTTATCCTGACAAGAGTTTCGATCTCGTTGTGTCGCTCAATACCTTGCACAATCTGCGCATTTACGATTTGGAGAAAGCGCTCAAGGAAATCGAGCGTGTTGGCAAGAAGCACAAGTACATCGTGATGGATTCCTATCGCGACGAACGCGAGAAGGTGAACCTGTTGTATTGGCAGCTTACGTGCGAATGCATCTTTACTCCTCAGGAATGGGAGTGGATTTTCGCTCGCTGCGGTTACACCGGAGATTATGGGTGCATCTTCTTCGATTGAGCCTCACCGTTCGTCCGGGGAAACGGAACTCTCAGATCCCATCCTGGTAAACTCATTGGATCTGACAATCTGTGTTCCATGTAAGAATGAGGAAAAAAACGTTGTCGGCACATTGGACGCCATCGTCGATGCAGTGCGCGAGGTGGGCTGTTCGTATGAGATCATCGTTATAGACGACGGATCGACGGACAAAACCAGCCAACTAGTAGAGCAGTATTGCGGCGAGCATCCCTCACTGCCGATTCGTTTACACAAGAACCCGAAAAATCTGGGTCTGTCCCGAACCTATGTAAACGGCGCCTTCCTTGGGCGAGGCAAGTATTACCGGTATATCGGGGGGGACAATGCCGAGCCGAAAGAAGCGATCGTGAAGATACTCAAAATGATGGGAAAGGCTGATATGATTATTCCCTTTCATGAGGAGCTTGTGGGAAAGAGCTTTCATCGCGTTGCCATCTCCAAGGTTTACACTTTCCTCGTCAATCTGTTGAGCGGCTATTCCATCAATTACTACAACGGTTGTGCCGTGCACCTGCGCTACAATGTCCTTCGCTGGCATTCGTATGCCTATGGTTTCGGTTTCCAGGCGGACATGATCACACGTTTACTCCAGGAAGGCGCCACTTACGTGCAGGTCCCTGTTCGAGTCGGACACACTAATAAGGGCCCAGGCGCATCGCCCTTCCATATTCGGAATATTGTTTCCACCGGACACACCTTGTTTGAAATCTTTCGGCGGCGAATAAACATCATGTTATTCGGTCAATAGGTCTTTGCCTCTGGTCGCAGGCACCTTTTCTCTAAGGCTTGTCGCCCTGTCAGCTACGAATGCACAACGGAACGAACCTTCATCATGAATGCAAAACAGGCGGCTTTTCTCGTTGGCAAGGTAATCGTGGCCGCCGCCATCATGGCATGGCTCTTTCACCGCACGAATGCCCACGTGGTCTGGCTGAGCGTTCGTGACGCGCATCGTATTCCGATCGTCGCCGGTCTGATCTTATGGTTGGTTACCATGGTTATTGCCGGCTGGCGGTGGAATCGGCTTTTAGGAATTCTCGGCATTCACATCCCGGTGATATCCCTCATTTGCATCGTCCCGATTGCACAATTCTTCTCCGTATTTCTACCTGGCTCGACCGGGGATGATCTTACGCGGATGCTTTACGTTTCCCGCCTTGCGCCAGGGCGGGTAGCGGAAGCATGCACGACTGTGCTGTTGGATCGATTCATCGGGTTAGTTAGCGTTCTGTTGCTGGCCGCGTTCTGCGTTCCCTGGCAATGGTCGCTGATGTCAGCTTCAAGCCAGACGCGGTATATCGCACTAGGCATGCTCGCTGCCGGGGCGTTAACCTGTGTCGGCGGCGCCGTGTTCTTTCTGGCTGGTCATCCGACGCACCGATGGTTTGAAAAGCGTCTTCGTCTTAAGCCGGCGCACTCACTGCGGGATGAAGCGGCGCGAATATGGGGCGTGTTATGTGATAACAAATTGTTAGTCGCCAAAGTGGTCGGCGCGGCGCTGATCACCCAGCTAATCCATTGCGGCGCCTTTTATCTTGCTGGAGTGTCTGTCGGCATTCATACCCCTTTACTAATTTGGACCACCTTTGTTCCCATCGTCCTTGCGGCAAACGCTCTCCCGATTACCATCGCCGGCGTCGGGGTTCGTGAATATTTGCTCGTGCTTTTCCTGGGCGTAATCGGCGGGGTCAACAGTGAGCGAGCCATTGCCGCTTCGTTCGTCATTTTTGCAATGATCCTAATGATGTGCTTGCTGGGGGCATTCCTTTACATTTTCTATCGGCCGAAGCGTAAAGAGACAGCTATTGATGAGGTGACTGCGCCGGCAGGAACCGCCTTGCGGCCCTGATGCTAGCTCGCTGCCCTTTCGATTTGATCCACGGTGTAGCGCGCAAACGGAATGGAACAAGTCCAGCCAGGAGAGACGGCATTGAGCAAGTGGGTTGAATGGGCATCGCCTTCAATGACGAAATCCATCTCGAGCTTTCGATTCTTGATATCGAGTAATTGGGCGCGAATCCCAGACTCTCCCCATTGCCTGTAATGCTCTGGTCGCACTCCGTGCGCCAACTTTGCTGCCATGGAAACCAGCCGTGGCCGCGAATGTTTTTGCACCTCTTCGAGAGCCAGCTTCTTGAAATCAAAGGTGGACGACAGCATAAGGCCAGCCTCGCGAAAGAGGACTTCAATGAACTCGCCGAACTTAAAGTTATCGAATCTCCGGTACTGCTCGCGCCACAAAGCCGGGATTGCCGTAGGTCCGATTTTCGCGCGTCCATCCTCTTTCACCGTGAAGTGGACGCCGAGAAATGGATTTCGCAGATCAGGCACGGGATAAATATTCGTGCGGAATGCGTAGGGCGGCTCGTCCGAATAGAGATAAAGGCCCTTGAAAGGAAGAATGCGATACCTTTCCGAAAACCCAAAATCAAGAGCGATCTTGTCAGCATAGAGTCCAGCCGCGTTGATAACATGGCCGGCGGCAAAGCTCCCTTGTGAGGTCACGACCACGCCGTTTTTAGACCGTAGATAACGAGCACCAGTACGGATCGTGATGCCCTCTTCTTTTGCGTCTTCAATCATTTCTTCCATCACGCGCCGCGGATTTGCCGACGCAGTCGAGGGCGAGAAAATGGCGCGCTGATAGGTTTTAAGTCGCGGCTCGATTTCCCGCGCCTGCTCGTCAGTTAGATTTTCCAATGGGACGCCGTTAGCGACTCCGCGTCGAAGCAGTTCGTCCAATCGCGGCAGCTCATCTTCGTCCTGCGCGACCACGAGCTTGCCACATCGTAGCAACGGTATTTTTTTAGCTTCGCAATACTCAGTCATCGCGCGGTTACCCGACCGCGTAAGCTTCGCTTTGAGACTGTCAGCGGAGTAATAGAATCCAGCGTGAATTATGCCGCTGTTTCGACCGCTGGCGTGAAGGCCACAGGCAACTTCTTTTTCCAGCACCGTTACAGCAGTGTCAGGAAAACGACGTTTCAGTTCACGGGCTACGCAAATCCCGATGATACCGCCGCCCAAAATCAAAAAATCACTCGAGCTCACCAATCACGATTTCATTCGCAGCTATTTACGTCGCGTATTGCGATTTCCTCATCCAGCCAAATTGCAAAACGAGTGACATTACGCAGCGTGCGCGTCTTAATCCCGTGACTTTCTCCCGAGAAATGCCTTCCACTCGGTTCGCGTTTTCTGGGGCACATTCATATCGGCGTCTACAAGCCAAGCCACCGTCGCGAGCGAATTTATGACAACCGAGACGGCAACCAGCCCTGTGAGCACATACCGCAGGTGGAAAGCAGCTTTGCCTCGTTGCAGGAAAAGCAGGAAAGCGAAAATAAGGAATGGATAAAATTCCGTGGCATAACGTTGGATAACGGCCGGGACTGACATGATTGCGACAACCTCGACGAAAAGAATCGCGGCAATTGCGCGATCCACCCAATCTGCACCACCCGGCCGCAGCAAAAGTGCCACACCGATTGCCGCACCAAGCAGGATCCATGACGAGCACCACAACAAAGAGGAGTATGTTTCTGTGAAAGGCATCGCGTAAAGAGTCGGATGCTTATAAGACTGGCGGTACCCTTTCAAATACGGAGCCTCACGCCGGAATTCGGGATAGCGCAAAAAGAAATAGTCCGCGAAGCTATAAGGCACCCGCTCGAGCCGAAAAAAACCATGCTTTTGCGTGAACTCTCGTTGGGCAGGATTGATGTAATGATCAAAGCTGGCTCCCTGAAAATTCCCAAATTTTGCGTAACTCAGAAGGACATAAAATAACAATGCAGCGCCGAGCGGCAGAAACAGTGCGGCGAGATTACGGATCCGGTCCTTGCGAACCAGACTGAGCGCCAGAACAGGCGCGATCAAAAGGAGCGGCGCACCGAAAGTCACCCGGGAAAGTAAGGCCGCGCCAGCGCAAAAAGAGAAGGCTAGTACTGACCGTGTTACTGCGGACCCTTCTGTTTGTCGTGATCGCAAGCCAAAATAAAGAGCCGCTAGAGACCAGGCGAGCGCCCAGATGATCGCTTCGTCGTAGATCGAAAGATTTCCGAGCAGCAGCAGAAGGGGCGAGCCGAGCGCAAACCCAACCAAGCACGTATTTCCCAGCCAATTCTTCCAACGATTCGGAAGTTGAGAGGAATGCAATGCCAATCGAATGAGTGCTGCGAATGCTACTAACGCAATCATTCCAGCGCAAAATCCGGTGATGCGTGACCAGAGTGCTCGCCCGCGGGGATAAACAAAGTTTAGCGGGATCCGTACAAAAGCGGGAAACGGCCCGAAGTACATGTAAGCCTTGCCATTCACGATCATGGCCTCGTGGCGGATCGCACCGCCGTCTACTGCCGCGTCGCCTCGCAAAAAATGTTCGGCCTGAGAATCGTAGGCCTCACTGAGTATCTCGTTCACCAAGATCTGTTGGCCTCCCGTCGTGGTGAATATCCACAGAAGTATTCCCAAAACGAGAATGCCCGGCACAAGCTGCGGTGCTCGGTTTTCTTCCGTCATTGAGAAGAATTAATGTATTGAGATCAAAATACCAATCACTCGGGCGGACAAGAATCAGCTTGGTTTGATTGCCGTACCGCTTCCTTGGCTGCAGTGTGTCGGAGTATTACACCGGGCGTGCGGGGCCTTTCGCGCGAAGTTCTTCAGTCGTCGCCGAATGCAACCAGCGGCGATACGCACCTTGAGTTTTGCAAAAAGTACTCGCCTAGCGTGCCCCAGCATTCCTGCCGACGATTCGTGGTTAATGCGGCAGCTCTCTTCCTAAAAACGCCTTCCACGCGTCCCGCGTTTTCGGGGGCACATTCAAGTCCGCGTCTACAAGCCAGGATACCGTCACGAGCGAGTTTATGAGAACCGAGACGGCGACTAATGCGATGAGCAGGTATCGCAGGTGGAACACTGCCCGGCCTGTCTGGAGAAAAAAGACGAAGGAGAAAATTAGGAATGGATAAAACTCCGCGGCGTAACGCTGGATAATGCCGGGGACCGACATGATCGCGATTACCTGAACGAAAAAGATCCCGGCGATTATCCGGTCCACCCAGTCGGAATTTCTGCGGCGAAACAACATTGCCACGCCGATCACGGCGCCGAGTAAGATCCAGGATGAGAACCAAATCAGGGACGAATATGTTTCTGTGAAAGGCATGGCATAAAGAGTCGGGTGGTCATAACGATGCATGTACGCCTTCAAAAATGGGGGCTCACGTTTAAGTTCAGGATAACGCAAGGCGAAATAGTCCACGAAACTGTAAGGCACCCGCTCGAGGCGCGAAAACCCATGCTTTTGCGTGAACTCTCGCTGCGCGGCGTTGACGTAATGGTCCCAGCTCGTTCCCTGAAAGTTCCCAAATTTTGCGTAACTAAGAAGGAGATAAAATACCAACGCTGTTCCGAGGGGCAGAAAGAGCGCGGCGAGATTACGTAACCGGTCCCTGGGCAGCAGACGCAGCGCAAGAAGAGGCGCAATCAAGAGGAACGGCGCTCCGAAAGTGACCCGAGAAAGTAAGGCGCAGCCAGCGCAAAAAGAGAATGCTAAGAGCGAGAGGGTCAAGGCTGAACTCTCCGCCTTTCGAGATCGGCAGGCGAAATAAAGCGCGGCGAGGGACCAGGCAAGGCCCCATATCATTGCTTCGCCGTAGATGGAAAGATTGCCTAGAAGCAGGAGGAGCGGAGACCCGAAAGCGAATCCTACCAAGCAGGCGTTGCCCACCCAATTCCGCCAACGGCTCAAGAGCTGTGACGAGCGTAACCCGAGCCGGATGAGTCCTGCGAAGGCGGCTAACGCGATCATTCCTGCGCAAAATCCGGTGATGCGCGACCATTGTCCTCGCCCGCTGGGATAAACGTAATTCAGCGGTATACGCACCAAGGCGGGAAACGGACCGAAGTACATGCGGATCTTGCCGTTCACGACCATGGCCTCGGCACGGATAGCCTCACTATCAACTCCCGGGTCCCCCCGGACCAAGTGTTCGGCCTGCGAATCGTAAGCCTCACTGAGTATCTCCTTGACCAGGATCTGTTGGCCCCCGGTCGTGGTAAAAATCCACAGAAGCATGGCGAGCACGAGGCCGAGTGGCAGTAGGTTCGGCGCTTGAGTTTCTTCAGCCATAGGAAACGGGAATGGTACGTTCAGATGTGAACATTACGAATTCGGCCGTGCGATCGACGCAGGTCAGTACTTTTGCTGCTGCAAATCGCGGCCGGAGGTAGCTGACGAAGTCAGATGCACTTCTGGCGATTACTTGTCGGAGTCGATTGCAGAATTGATAACTCGACATTCAGGCGGAAACATTGAGCGCGAGGTTGATGCTAGGTAACTGGCCGGATTCGAATTCACCTGGTTCCTGAGGCGACAAACTCGGGGCCACGCTGGTCGTACAAGGCGGGCGGAGCGAACTTGGGGTCACCGGCATCAACGGCCGGACTACCCGACAGCAAAGGATGCAATCGCCGACAATCGAAGATATCTATCGAGAGCTTAATGCCTGCGACATTCAGGCAAACTGATCACTTTCTGAAGTCGAGCGCGCCTTTTTTGAGAGCGTATACGTAGCCAACCATCAGGATTGTAATAAAGCTGAGCATGCTCCAGAAAATCGTGCTGCTTTGCTTAACTGCGTCGCGGTAAACGACTGCCCAGGGATACATAAACACTATCTCGAGGTCGAACAGGATGAAGAGCATTGCGACGACATAGAACTTAACGCTGAAGCGCGGCTGCCGTTCCCCCTGCGGAATCATCCCGCATTCGTACGCCGTGTCTTTCGCTCGAGTGCGTCTCCCGCGTTTGCCTACAAGGATGCTGACGAGCAGTGTTGAGGCAGCAAACAAACCGACAACGATGATTTGCAGCAGAATCGGCAAATAATCGCGCAGCATTCGCGAATTGGCTTGGTTCGGAAAACCGGCCTACTTCACGCCGGCCAGATGACCATTCTGCTGTGCAATTGCCGCCGCCAGAGCTGCCGGCAATCCCTTGTATTTCTTGCCATTCTTTTTGACGGCACCGCGCGCGACAAGGTTTTGCAACTTCTCGTACGCTCGTAACCGCAGCATTTCCTCGCCGCCGCTAGCAGCGTTTCGCGCCCGGAGATTCTCATGCACGATGTCGAAGAGCTGCTTGAACTCGAACGACGAGCGCCTGGAGAGGACAGCAACCAGCTCCTCAGTTACCAGATCGGGAACACGACGGGAGAATGCGTTTTTCTTTAGAATAGCCATAGGTCCAGCAACATAGCAGATTTTTGGAAAATAGCAGCAGTTTTCTTTCGCTTTCGTTAGGCAAACTCAGGCAAGTGCCGGAATGGCCCAACGGCGGAACCAATTACAAGTTTCGCCATTTCAGGGGGTCGGCGATGGACTCGATCGTTGGGGAAGCATTGTCGCCGGGACGCCCAAACCCGTGTTCCGCGTTGCCGCCGAACCGAAACCGCTAATAATCGCAACGCCTATTCCTAATTGGTCCAAGGTAATCGGTCCGATTGACTCAGCCAAATAGCCGTCGCCGTCGTAGCGCTGAGAAGAGACAACAGGGCTCAGATGTTTTGTGATGAGTTCCGGCGCTGGGAGTTTGCTGGGATCAATCGAGCCAGCAACCGCTGGGACGAATGCTGCAGCCATTAGCAACATTGGTCGCAGTGACGTATCAAGGCGCGAATACAACTGCGCCATATCGATGTAGGCAAAAAAGTTCGTAGGCGCTGGAACGAGGCGCGCGGCTCCTTTGTAAGTTTGAGAATCCGCAAGTTCAGACGAGCTGCCACCTGCTCGCTTGATTGCCTCTTCCACAGACGTGGGATCCAGGCCAGTGATGAGAATCCGATCGGATAAAGCGATCGTAGGCGCGATTGCAACGAAGCTGGCAACGGATTGCTTCGAAAAATAGCGGGTACCATCTTTCTCCGTAGCTGTCCACGCACCCTCCCCCTGGGCTCGTAAGAGCACTTCCACGATCTGCCGTGCTTTAGGCGCGTCAGTCACCGGTACTGTCAACAGCAGCGACGGCCAATGCGCGCCTGAAGGCCAGGTAGCCAAGGATGCGAACTCGATGCCAAACGCCGCTTTCCAATCCGCGGCAGTTATCCCACTATCGCTAAGCGCCTGAAAAATTTTAGTACCCGCAAAGGCTGCTGCTTGATTGAGAGTATCCATTCTTTCCCCGAGATTCAGCAGCATCGCGAGGTAAAAAAATGTTTCTTTCGTTCCGAGAGAGAGGGACGAGCGAGTAAGCGTCGTGTTCTGTTCAAGCTTCGGCATGGCCAGGAAAAGTACGTCGTGTATTTTTCCGTTCTCGAATCGCATTGAGCCGGTAACACAGCGCATTTTCTCGAGCATCGTGCCCTCACCTGGAGCCGGGGTTTGTCCGACACCCGCGCGTAATGCCGCGAGCCGTTGCGAAAACGTCTTTGGCTGCAGGTAAAAGAATGCGACGTCGTTGGACGGCCGACGCGAAATGGCTGCACGATACGCCTCGTCCTTATCAAGCCTGTTATCTGGATCCGATGAACGGTGATCGGCACGATCGAGTACGGCCTGCATGTCTGCCGGATCTGTCGTCACGAAAAACCACGGAGGATCGTAGGCTGTCGCAATAGTGAACGAACCCGTTTTGGTCGTCTCGATTTCGTGTCCTTGATAATGCATTTTCTCGCCCTTGAGGCTCGAATTTTGGCCCGTTAACATCGCGCGCCATTTGCCAATAATGCGCTCCGCGTCTTCGTGGCTGCCGCGAAAATGGAAGCCGCCGACAATTTTTGGATTGTTATTCTCAATAGAAGTCAGCGCAACGAAGGCGTTCTCAGGTGCGAGTTGCTCGATGTCCAGTAGCGTTTGAGATACCGCGCTCGTCTTTGGAACCTTGCCCAGCGGCTTGCGCAAAAAGTCCTGCACCGCAGGCTCCCGGTATAGCTGATAAATGTCGCAGTGCTGCCATTCATCGCGAGCGCGACTGAAGTCCGGGATTTGCGCTACAAAAATCGTGTCGCGCGGCAGAAGCCCGGCGACTGAAACGCTTGAGATTCGTTGCGAAAATTGCCAGTAGTACCAACCGCCAAATGCAGCGACAGCCAGCGCGATTAAAAGAAACAGAATTCGCTTCATGAACTTAGCTGCCCACCACAAGTGGATGCTGGATACTCGATGCTCGATGGGCGTTCAACACAAATTGGTAGGGACGCCGCAGCGCGCCGTCCTACCTACGCGCGGGGATGAAACTGTCGATGCACAGCCTTGAGCCGTTGTTGGTCGACATGGGTATAGACCTGGGTAGTCGATATGTCCGCGTGGCCCAGCATCTCCTGGATGATTCGAAGATCCGCGCCGTTGCTGAGGAGATGCGTGGCGAAGCTATGCCGCAGAAGATGAGGATAAATGTTCTTTTCCAGTCCGGCGTGCTGCGCGTGCTTCTTAACGATCTGCCAAATCCGTGCTGTGGTTAATTTCGTGCCTCTTTGGGAGAGAAAAATTTCGCTGCTAGTCCGTGGCTTCACCAGTTTTGGTCGCTCGGCAGAGAGATATGCTGCCAGGGCTTCGCATGCTTTTCGCCCAACGGGTACCAGACGGGTTTTGTTTCCTTTACCAGTCACGCGCACGATGCGTTGTTCGAAGTTAAAATCCTCCAGTCGCGCATTCGCCAGTTCCGAAATGCGCAGTCCGCTTGCGTAAAGCAACTCGATCATGGCCCGATCACGCAAGCCGTGAAGCGCTTTGGTGTCGATTTTTTCCAAAAACTGCTCTACTTGCAATTCGTTCAGCGTTTCCGGGAGATAGCGCTCTATCCGAGGCAGCGTCAATGCGTCGGCCGGATCACACTCGATGATTCCTTTGCCAGCGAAAAACCGAAAAAAAATCTTCAGCGCAACCACTACCAGTTTGATTGATGAGGCCGAAAGGCCGGCGCGTTTGCGGTCCGCAAGATACTCGCTCATCATTGGCAAAGTTACGCCGCGCGGGTGAGTTATCTTTTTTTTCGCAGCGCACCATTGCGCGAATTCGGTCAGCGATCTTTGGGTCGAAAGCTGATAATTTTCGGAAAGACCACGTTCCACTGCAAGAAAGCGAATGAACGCGTCAATAGAATCTTCCATCGAGGCAATGCTAAATCAGCGGTGTATAGTGACTAGTGAAAATTTGTGCCGCCGTTCGTTCGCTCTGTATCGCGCCCAACCGCGAAGTTATTGACAAGCGAACATTGAGTATTGGATGTTTCGTACGATGAGCTTGGACCTCAACACCATTCTGAAAGATTGGCCCTACGAGAGCGGCACCGTTAAGGTGCGCAAAATCACCGGGCTGGATGGTCGCGAAAAATTGCAGCTGCGCGTGGACCTCGGCGTGTTGCAAATGGAAATCACCGGACGACCCGATGGCCGGCGCCCTCACAATTGCGAATCGCTGCTGGAGTACCACCGGAAGCGCGCGGCGCGCTCCGAGCAGAAGGGGGAGGCTTATGAGCTTACCCCGGAGCAATGCGCAGAGCTGCAACAGGAAGGCATCCAATATTATCATCGATACCTGAGCCTGTTTCAGATTAACGACTTCGAAGGCGTGGTGCGCGATACGCAACGCAATCTCGATCTTTTTACTTTCGTCAACGACCATACGGATCGCGAGGATTTCTCCTGGAGCCTGCAACAATTTCGGCCGTACGTGCTCATGATGAATACCCGCGCCAAGGCTTCCATCATTCTGGCTCAAGGAAAATTCGCCGACGCCATAGCGGAAATTGAGCGCGGTCGCGAAGCGATCATGGATTTTCTGCAACAGTCGAACTTTCCGGAACTGGTGGCGAAAAGCGCGGAGATCGCTTTTCTCGACGAATGGCTTGAGGAAGTAAAATCCAAACGCCCGCTCTCCAAGCTGGAGGTTATGCAGCGCGAAATGGAAACGGCAATCACGAAGGAACTGTACGAGCGCGCTGCCGAGTTACGCGACGCAATCAAGCTGCTCAAAACGCAAAAGCAGGTGTAGCGGCGGCTGGCTCGAACCAGTCGTATTCAACGAACCGCCTACCTACTCGTTAGGCAACGGTCGAAACGAGAAGGCGACCCACTGCGGCTACTAGCAGCAAAACTGGAATTGCAAGGCTAAGCGCGTTTAAAACCAATCCGGCCATCATGAATTTGTGCGCCCCTGTGGTTTGGTGGGTTGCCCTGAGAGCGACCAGCAAGCCGGGCGTCGCCAGCGCAAAAATGATCAAGGCAAAAAATGGCAACGCCCAAATAATATCGCTACAGTCTTTACCGAATGGAGGCATTTCCATTAGCGACAGGGCGACGAAAACTTCAATCGCCAGCGCAACAATGCCGCTGCCTAACGAGAAGTACGTCAAAGGATGTGTTCGCGATTGTCCGATCGAAGCCTGATCGTCTTTATCTGCAGGTCGTGCCGGGCTCGAACAAAACGGACCGTCTTACTCTTCGCTCGCATGAGAATTGAATGGGTGATTGCCGTTACGCCGCCGCGGGCTCGCACACCTTGAAGAAGCGCGCTGTCACTGATCCCGGTTGCGCAAAAAATGATGTTTTGTCCATGGGCAAGGTCGTCGGCTGAAAAGATGCGATCGAGATCTTGTTCATGCCCGTCGGCGACCAGACTTTTTCGCTCCTTTTCGTCTCGTGGCCACATTCTGCATTGCATATCGCCACCGAGGCACTTGATAGCAGCCGCCGCGAGCACTGCTTCGGGTGCGCCACCGATGCCCATGTAAAGATCGACATCCGCCTCGGGTAACGACGGAGCGATCGCCGCGGCAATATCGCCATCGCCGATCATCCGCAACGACGCGCCTGCGGCGCGAATCTGTTCCACGATGTCCTTGTGACGCGGCCGGTCCAGCATCATTACTGCCACATCCTGAACTCGCTTGTTCACCGCGTGCGCAACAATCGCCAGCATTTCGGGGATCGGCATGTCGAGGTGCAGCGAATCACCGCGTTTTTTCATGTACTCGATCACGCGCGGCCCATACGCCAGCTTCGACATGTAAAACGAAGGGATATCGCGCAGCGCCACTTTTACGCCTTCCTCCGGGCTTGCTGCCGCGATGCAACTGATTGAATTGGGCGCGCCCTTGGAAATGTTCGTCGTGCCGTCGATTGGATCGAGCGCAATATGAAATTCCGGCGAACCGGGATACCACGTGCCGAGTTGTTCGCCTTTGAAAATTCCCGGCGCATTATCCTTGATTCCCTCACCGATCACCACTTCGCCGCAGATGTTCATGAGATCGAACATGCCGCGGATCGCATCGCTGGCTGCCGCGTCGGCTGCTTCCTTGTCGCCACGCCCGAGCCAGCGCAACGAGTTCAGCGCTGCTGCTTCAGTTGCGCGCACAAAATCCAGCTCGATGACGCGCTCGATGTCGTGGTAATCCTGTTTCGGCAGTCGCAAAGCCATGGCTCGTTGATCTTCACGCACGTCGCGCGCGATGACAAGGCAGCAGGAGTAACGGCTTCCCGATCGTCATATTTAAATCGACGGCTGCCAAAGCCGTCGTTCCTTGCCGTTCAACGGCTGCCGAAGCGCTTGCTCTCAACGATTTCCGCGCGCGGAAGGCCGTCTTCAAGAACCACGGGAATTAAAGACAGCGATGAAATTTTCGCGCCTTCGTTTAGACCAACCTCAAGTAACGCGCCGCGATTCCATGATGCGACCGTTGGCGCGCCATCGAATACCAGATTACCGAGTGAATACGCAATTGGACGGCCGTGATAAAAATCGAGTGGTTGCACACAATGGGGATGCGAGCCAACGATGAGATCAACACCGTGATCGATCAGCCAATGGGCGAGTTCGCGTTGTTCGTCAGTGATTTTCTCGCTGTTTTCGATTCCCCAGTGGACGAGGCAAACCACAAGGTTCGCGTGTGATCGCGCTTCGGTAATCGCGGCGCGAAGCTGGGCGCGATTAGATGCCGTCGCGACTTGGCTATTTGGCTGCGGGTCAACATCGCTAATCGCGAGCAGAGCGATTTTTTTTCCGTCGGCGATCGAGAAAGAACTCGCATCGCAAGCGTTCCTGGTTGGTGTTTCAACTCCGACTGGTTCAATTTTTTCCCGAAGCAGGTGCGCTGCGGAATCGTGCAACGCCACCGGACCAAAATCGAGCGCATGGTTATTTGCCAAACCCATCGCGTCAAAGCCAGCCCGGCGGAGCAATTGCGCGGATTGTGCCAGGGCGCGGAACGCATATCGGTTTGTGGGCTCGCCGAGTTTCGAAATCGTGCATTCCAGGTTTGCAGCGGCGAATGACGCCTGACGAATCACCGATGCGATACCTTCGAATGGATCCGTGCCGTTTTGGATGTTTGCGGTACAACTGCGACCAAGCATGACGTCACCACCGAAAATTAATCTGGTCGCGGAGTTTGCTGGCGGAACGCGGTACAAATCGAAGCGATTTTCCCTACGTTTTTCGAGGAGATTGCCGAGCGTTAGCAGTTCCGGGGCGGCAGGGAGTTGGTGCGCCACGAGATCGTTTCCGTCGAGAGTGCCCAAAGGATTTCGATCCTCGATCACTGCAGCGACGTGTGTCCCGAGATGAACGATTGTGCCACGCTGCAAATCCTCCGCTGTAATTTTTGGTGTGCCGAGCGTGGTTGATCGCGCGACTAAATCTAGACGCTTGCGCAGCTGCTTCGGGTCCGACCATGGAATGCCCTGGCCTTGCCGGCGCAAGGCGTAAACGACAAAGTTTGCGCAATCGGCGCCGAGATTAGTTTCCGGTCCGGTATTCGAAGCTTCTGACAATTCGCCGCTCCCGAAAAGATACGGCAGACCAAATTGTTCGCTGATCGCCGCGCGAAAACCGCTGCCGATGAATCGACGTAATTCCATCACGGGCGTTTCGCGAACTTTTCCATCGACCACAGCTCGTGCTCGCAAACGCAGCGAGCCACAATGCAACTGTCGATCGAAGAAATTTTCGATCTTCGTCACTGGCAGAACAGGATCGTGGTAATCAATCGCCAGCTCATTCCATGCAGGGCGAGGCGCGGCGTTCACAACAAAGCCGGCTTGATCGGCCGATAAACCGCTCACGTTGCAATGCCAAAATTTCGGCGTCAGCGCAAACCATTCGATCTGCTCCGGTTTCGCGGTCCAAGGCTCGACGAAAAGTTGGATGTCGGCGGCCTCATCGGCTGAGATCCGCCAAACATTGTCCGTGGAAGGTTCCCGGTCCTTAACTTCAAGGTGCAATCGCGGCGCCTCGTCGTCCCATGTGCGCAATAATTGCCGCCACGCCGTGCTGTCCTCCCGCACGTTGATGCGTTCACGTTGCGACAAAATTCGTGCCCGAAGCGATTGAGTTATTTGGGCGACGTCGAACGCCGGCGGCTTTTCTCCTCTCAGTAGCAACTTCTTAGCGAGATTCGAGTGATCGTTTGCAACACTAACGAACGGTTCGAATTCAATTTTCGCTGTCGGTAGCGAAAGCGCAGAGGTCAACGCGAGCGTTAGCAGCTGATCCGCGTCGTATTCGCTATTCAAGTACGGACGCGAAATCGCGAATGTGATCGCGTGAAGATTCGGCCGCTCGATCACGAAATTCCAAATCCGCGCGAATACTTGTTGCCGCTCCGCCTCAGCCACTCCGGCGAAGTAATCGAGATCAATTGAAACAATCAGCCGCTGGTTTGGGTCGATCTCTTTCTTCAGATGTTCCAAATCGGAAACAACATATGCTTCTTGCAGTGATCCCGATGTCCGCGGCGCTGCTTCAAGATGGCCGTCGAGCAACGTCGTTGCTTGTTGTCGGCGTTCGCGAATTTTAGCTTCCGAAAGTTTCTCAGCCGGCACCCAAATGACTTTCTGAATCGGCGCCGGCATGAGCGGCTCGATCCAGTTGAAGCATTGGACAGTGCCTTTGCTGCGCCAGCGATCGAGCAGCGTTTGGCGATCCTGCGTAGACCCAACGTTTCGAAGCGCGTAACGAATCTTGTCGGAATCAAAAATGCCCGAGGCGTCGCTGTGCGCATCGAAAAGAACAAGCGTGTACGAATGGTCGAGGTCGACATTTTGCGCCAGCCAGTAAAACGTGCCTGCGTGATTGTCCTCGATGTAAATGGGCAAAATGTTGGCCGCTGAAGCTGCGGACACGCTGGCACCCAAGAGCACCGCGATCCATAGTCCGGCTGCTCGCCCGTTCATCGCGCCCCGTGAACCTCAGGTTTCTTATCAAGCGGTGCTCGCAACTTAACGAGCGAAACGCACGTATCGCGAAATTTTGTGCCGCGATGCACGCCTTTGATGACCATTTTGATTTTGTTGACCGGCTTGGCGTAGTCCCGCACGCGGATGAGATACGGACGTTCGAATCGCTCATCGGGAATGCTCTCCGTAAATGTATGCTCATCATTCAGCGTGATCTCGAGCGCCGCGACCCGATTGTTTTTCAACCACGGTTCTTTGTCGTCGTACTCGTAATATCCAGGCTGGATCCGGATGCCATAGAGTGGAAGCGGGCGTTTCACATTGAGCGTTATGCTCTCGCCGATTCCATCGCCTTCGACTCCCTCGGCCCAGGGCGACGGAACGTCTCGGGTTGGATCGCCCTTTACGTTAACAACGTCATAATTGTGTTTGCCCTGCGCTGCCAGCGTCGAGCTTGCCGTCGCATCATAATCACTGTGGTCGAGAAAGTACTGGTTGCCCCGAATGACGTACTCAGCGCGGTTCTGGAGCTCCTCTTCCGAATAACCAGTCGGGTACGAATCATATTTTGAATGCGCGATGATCCGGATGTCATCCGCCATTGTTGGCTTCAAGTTTTCAAACTCCCATTTGTAACGGGTGTCGCTGAGTTTCTTGAACCGATCCTTAGGCTTCGCAATTGAAACGTCCTCGGGCTCAGGATGCAGGATGTTGATCTCAACTTTGCCTTCCCTAATTGGCCCTTTCCACGTTGCTGCAGGCGACAGCGAATATGCAAAGGTCGCGTTACTGATATGCGAATCGTCCGAAACCGATTCATCGTTCTCCGCGTAACGCGCTTTATAATGAATCGTCACGTCCCGGGTTTGATTTCGCTCGAAGGGAATGACCGATTTCTTCCACGATTTGATGGTGGAGACTTCTTCTTGCCACAATGGCCCCGAAGTTGTTTCGGCGTCTTCTTCGCTGCCTTGTTCTTCCGCTTCGCTGCTTTCGTGCTTTGGTTCGCTAGCTTCTTGTTTATTTTCGGCGCCTTTCTGCTTTGGTCCGACCACGTTGTTCGATTTCAGTTCCTTTCCATCAATGCTGATTTGATAACGATCGATATCGTCACTCTCCCGATCCATGTCGGCGGTTTGGATTCTTCCCCAACGTTCCACCGGAAAGAAGAAATCCTGTTGCACTTTTCGCCCGCTGTTATGCATCCGATATCGAACTTCCACCGCGGCATACTCCGGGTGCAGATCAATTTTCAGGGTTTCGTTTTCGATCGTGACGTCGGTGTGTCGGTCGTTCTTGGAGGCACTGGCGTTACCGGTTGCTGGAATCCCGGCTTGCCAGGCGCCGCCATTGCCAAAAAGAGCTGATCCGCTACCAACAAACAATGCGAAGGCGAGCCATAGATTTTTCATTTGGCGCATGTCTTAACACGCGCGGTTGCCGAGTGTCGAAGCTAGAATCTATTGTCGGTTTGAAGCAATGACTGCTTTCCCGAAGCCATCCTTTTTGGCCTAACGAGTCTGCGTCGAGCGCTGTTGTGGTGCGCGCGATTATTTTTCCGTTCCGGGAACTTCCTCTGGATGCTCGTGGTCGCTATGAGTGTGCTGGGAAGGCCGGATTCGCAGGAAAAATTGGAAGGCGTAGCCGAGGTCGTCGCTATAATAGCGGTCGAGAGAATCGGGGCGGTCGTTGATGGTGAATTGGGTGCCCAGACCTATGTCGATGCCGTTGCCGTGCGACAAATCGCGCACGTAACCGAGCGAGTAACCGCTTACTGGAAAAATTTCGGATTCATTCGCCTCATCGAGGACGAGTTCGTGTCCGGATTTTTGCACGCGTTCCCAGCGCAAGTAAACGGTGTCGCGGCCACGCTGGTAATTTGATTCGATCAAGAAGGATTGCGTTTTGCCTTCTTTAGTGGCGTTGTTCTGACCCCAGACAAAGCTATTCGACCAGTTGGTATCGTTTCCGAGCGGCAGATTGTAAATCGCCGAGGCAGTTGTGCGATGGATTTTGGTTTCGGGATCAAGCTCTTCGGGGCTTTTGATGTAACCATGCGAAACTTGCAGCGCCAGATTTCTTGTGGGGTTCCACGAGAGGCGGCCGCTGTATGAATCAAAACGCGGCCGGTCAAAATCGTAACGGTCGTCATCCGGTTCGCGCCCGGTGAAGATGCTGCCCTCAATTTTCACATTGCGCCACTGCGCGCCGAGCGTCGCAACGCCAAAGGTAATATGAGTGGAGTCCTGCCAGTGATGTCCGATCGGTGCGTCTGGATCGTCCATTGCGGAAGGGCGATGCATGAATGCTGGCGGGCCGAGCGCCGGCTCACCCGGATAACCAAAATAGATGTACGCGCTAAGGTCGTGCTCGAATTTTTGCGAGAGACTAAATGAAAGTTCGTCGAACAGATCGTGCGGATGTTGCCGGTCATGCAATGCCTCGCCGTTCCAAGATTCGCCGGTTTGAAAGAGAAGCGGATAACCGCGTCCGCCTTCAGTGAGCGGATCGAGGCTCATCATCAAGCGCGAGCCGAACTGGGTGCTTTCGCCGAGCGGATGTGAAAACATCGCCATGAACCAGTTTGGCGCATCGATCCGATCGTCGCCGCGCCGGGTGCTGACGTTTGTGTAGCGCGGAAAAATGGCGCCGTGCAACATGAGCATATCCTCGCCGAACATGAACATGCGGCCGTACATCGGCGAAGAATCCGGTATCCAACTTGTGCCCGAGCCTTCGCGGCTCATCGGATCGGCGAGATCAATGGTGGAGTGCATCGACATTTCCATTTCAGCATGGTGCGTTGCATCGGAAACGTGTGACATATGCGACCGTTGCGTTTCAGGCTGGGCGTTGTGCGATGTTTGGTGTTCGAAGTTCGATGTTGAGCGTTCGACGCCTGCTCGCGATGTATCGGAGTTGGGCGTTCGGCGTTTCTTCTCCTTCAGCGGCACGAGTTTCATTCCGCACTTAGGGCAATTTCCCGGATGATCAGTTATGACTTCGGAATGCATCGGGCAGCTGTACTTCTGCGTCTGCTCATGCTCGCCCTCCATGCTGGAGGTCGCCGCGGCGACTGCCGGCGGGTGCTCCTCCTCGTGCTGGTGATGTGAGTCTTGTGCGATCGCCGTCTGGGTCATCGATAGCACAACGGCGCTCGCGATTATGGCTGCAATGTGTTTTCGCATTTCGTCTGGCTGTAGGGCAGGCGCCTCGCCTGCCGGCGGGAGAAGGTGGCAACCGGAGCGGTTGGCCTACAAGCAGAACGCGATTGCGACTGCTCTACGCCACGAAGGGCGGAGCGTGAGCGAGAAGGCTCTGCTGCAAGATCAATTCAGCAAAACAAAATGCGCCCGATGGTCCAGTGTCGAGTAACAGCGGCTCAACAGTTCGCGACGAATATGCAACGAATGTGTTCGCATGAGCGGGAAAATTCGCATCACAGAATTTCGCGTCATCGCGTGCCCAATCTTTAGTTTTCGCGAAAACTACGGCGCGCAAGATTTTGCAGCATTGCACCTGGGAGGATTGTTCTTTTTGTTTCGCAGGCTTTGAATGGAATGGGCATTCGGCTTTCGCCTCGTTGATTTCCGTTGCGATCGCCGCGAACGCGCAATGATTCGAGACCGCGATCCATGAGCAGATCGTGATTGCGGCAATCAAGGAACGCACACCTGCTCTCATATTCACTCAATCGCTGACGAGACGTGAATGCTCAAATGTTTTCTTCGGCTTCGGCAATCGGCGCAGCGCCAGTCGCGGCGACCTCTGGTGGCACCAGCGGCGCGTTCGGCGGCACGGCCGTTTGTGATTGGACCGGTGTTTGCTGAATGCGTGTCGACATCAGCATCGCAGTAAAAAGAAAAGCGGCTGCCAGATAATACGGTGCGCCTGGAAGGTGAATTCGATTTTTCGGATCGATGAACCATCCAAAAATTCGAAGGAATAACCATGGGCCAATAATGAACGTGATCGAACGCATGCTCTGGAGCGCTCCTTGTAATTCGCCTTGCTCGCGCTCGCTCACGCGGTGAGTCATCATGCTTTGCGCAGCTGGCATGGAAATGTTCCAAAGTGAAATGATCGGTATCGAAGCCAGCAACCACGCGCCTGTTTTGGCTAACCCGGCCACAAGCATTCCGCTCGATCCAAAAAACTGGCCGATGTAGAGCGTGCGTTTTTCGCCGAAACGTTTAACCATTCTGCCAGTCAATCCGCCGGAAACGACGGCCGTGACGATTCCGACAATCATGAGCGATATTCCGATCATTCCCTGACTCCACGCGTAGCGATAGATCGCGTAAAGAGCCCAGACGCTAAACACATTGTGCGCGAGGTAGGCCAGGAATTGGATCGTGGTCAGCCGCCAAAGTTCGTGATGAGAACGCAACAGCTTAAGTGAGCCGACCGGGTTCGCGCGCCGTAACTGGAATTCTTTTCGCTGATTTTTCGCCAAAGATTCGGGAACGAAAAAATAACCCCAGAGCCAGTTCGCCAGACTAAGCGCGGCTGCTATCCAAAACGCGAGACGCGGATTAACATCGCCAGCCAATCCACCAATTGCTGGCCCGAATGTGAAGCCGACGCCGAATGCCACGCCGATCAGTCCGAACGCTCCAGCTCGTTTTTCTTTCGGCGTAACGTCGGCGATGTAAGCCATCGCGGTGGGAATGCTTGAAGTCGTGATTCCTGAGATAATCCGGCCGAGGAACAGCCAGCTCAACGTCGGCGCCATCGCCATTACGATGTAATCCAATCCGAGACCGAGATTCGAGAGCAGGATGATCGGCCGTCTTCCAAATCGATCTGACAAAACTCCGAGCAACGGTGAAAAGAAAAACTGCATCAGCGCAAAGACCACCGCGAATCGCGCGCTCCACTTCGCTGCATCCGTCATTTCCCCGCCTAAAAAATCGAGGATCAACTTCGGCAGAACGGGGATGATCAAACCCATCGCCAGGATGTCGAGAGTGACCGTGACGAGAATGAAAATGACCGCAGCTTTGCGAGATTTCATGCTGAGTGCAGCATGAACGCAACGTTGTAGCGGCGGTTGTGTCAACCGGCGGCGGATCGGCTGGAAAGCCCGGCCGTTGCTTCGCATCCGTTACGGCTCCGAAGACAATGTTGGAGCCGGCGCGCCCGCGCGCCGCCGACCAACGGCCCGAGGGGGGGCCGTCTCCATTGCCAACGCGTTGAGGACAACGCGTTCCACCTTGGTATTTTGCGCGATGATGCCGCTTTCGTACCGCTCGCCAAAAACGGAAGTGCGCGAGAGTAAAATTCACGGGCGCGGTCTGTTTGCCAAATCCGCGATCGCCAAAGACGAAATCGTCGCGGTTAAAGGCGGTCACATTGTTGACGGAAACACTTTGCGTGAAAAAATCACCCCTGTGCTCGGTCCGGTAGAAATTCAAATCGACGACAACCTGTTCATCGCGCCGGTGACCGAAGAAGAACGCGAATTGTCGATGCTGTATTCAAATCACTCATGCGCTCCGAATCTCGGGATGCGCGGCGAGATTACCTTCGTGGCGATGCGCGATATTTGCGCTGGCGAAGAGCTCACGCACGATTGGGCGATGACCGACGACGGCGAGTATTGCGTCGAATGCAACTGCGGCGCGGCTGATTGCCGGAAAATGTTAACAGGCAAAGATTGGCACGATCCGAATTTGCACGAGCGTTACGCCGGTTATTTTTCAGTCTATCTTGCGCGAAAAATTGCCTTAGTAAAACTTCGCCGATAGATGGCGTGCGCGAAAAGCTCCGATTCACCCATATGAAAAAACCATTAGTAATTTGCATTATCGCAGGGGCCACTCTTGCCGGAATGGCCGGTTGCGCCCAAACAAAGAAGCCAGCGCCGCAGGGCAGGGCAGCGCCGGCCGGTGTGCGTTTCGATAAAGTCGGCTCGGTCGCGCTGTATCCGGGCGAACCGTGCGCGTCGCAGATCATGTTTAGTTTTCGGAGCGCCGGGTCGACTGTCTTACTCGGTGCACCGAAATACCAAACAAAAGTCCTCACTGAGGCGGCAAAGGATAATCAGTCAGTTCATATTTCTGGAAAATGGCGTCGTGGCGGACACTCGAACTGCAGCTACGTTGAAGTCACCAGCGCGGAGGTAACGAGATGAAACCAAATGAAATTGACGAAATACAAGGAAGCTTCGGGCCTGTTGCACTTCGCGCGTTAGCCGTAGGCGCGCAATCAATCGGCGCGATTGCGGTCGGCGCTGTCGCGCTCAGTGCCGTCGCGATTGGATTCATAGCGATTGGCCGGCTGGTGATCGGCCGAGCAAAAATCAAGCGGCTCGAAATTGGCGAACTAAGAGTGACCCGTTTGCACGTGACGGAGTCAATCGTTACGCCGCGGACCGAGAGCTAGGGACGGCGCGCTGCGCCGTCCGGACATCGCAGCGCGATGTCCCTACTACTAGTATCGGTAATGCTCCGATTTAAACGGACCGTCGACAGAGACGCCGAGATATTCGGCTTGCTTTTCGGAGAGCTTCGTAAGTTTAACGCCGATTTTCTCCAAGTGCAGGCGCGCAACTTCTTCGTCGAGTTTTTTTGGCAAAACGTAAACGCCGACTTTGTAGCTTTCGCGGTTTTTCCACAGATCCAATTGTGCGAGGACCTGATTGGAAAACGAATTGGACATCACAAAACTCGGGTGACCCGTGGCGCAACCGAGATTCACCAGGCGACCTTCGGCGAGCATGAAAATTTCGCGGCCATTCGGGAAAGTGTACTTGTCGACCTGCGGCTTGATGTTGGTTCTCTTCACGCCTTTGGCTTCGTTGAGAGCGTCCACCTGAATCTCGTTGTCGAAATGACCGATGTTCGCGACGATGGCCTGATCTTTCATGCGCTGCATGTGTTCGAGCGTGATCACGTCGACGTTGCCGCTCGCAGTGATGTAAATGTCGCCGCGGCCGAGCGTGTCTTCGATGGTCGTGACTTCGTAGCCTTCCATCGACGCTTGCAACGCGTTAATCGGATCCACTTCGGTGATAACAACGCGCGCGCCCTGGCCGCGCAACGATTGCGCGCAGCCTTTGCCAACGTCACCGTAGCCGCAAATGACGGCGACTTTTCCGGAAAGCATGACGTCGAGTGCGCGATTTAATCCATCGACCAGCGAATGCCGGCACCCGTAGAGATTGTCGAATTTCGATTTGGTGACTGAATCATTGACGTTTATTGCAGGAACGAGCAGCCGCCCTTGTTCGTGCATCTTATAAAGCCGATGCACGCCGGTGGTGGTCTCCTCAGACACACCGCGCCAATCCTTCATGATCTCATGCCAGCGATAGGGATTCTCGCGCTGAATTTCGAGCAGCAGATCCTTGATGACTTGCTCTTCCTTGTTCGCCGATTTCGTCTTCGCCCAATCGCTGCCTTCCTCCAGTTCGTAGCCTTTATGAATGAGCAATGTCGCGTCGCCGCCATCATCGACCACGAGTTGCGGGCCTTTGCCTTCGGGATGCGAAATCGCGCGATATGTACACTTCCAGTACTCCTCAAGCGATTCGCCTTTCCATGCGAACACAGCGATGCCGCGCTTGGCCATGGCCGCGGCCGCATGGTCTTGGGTGGAAAAAATATTGCAGCTTGCCCAGCGGACACTCGCGCCGAGATCGGTAAGTGTTTCGATCAACACGGCGGTCTGAATCGTCATGTGCAAGGATCCAGTGATCCGCACACCTGCCAGCGGTTTTTGCGGAGCATACTTTTCGCGGATCGCCATTAGCCCGGGCATTTCCTTCTCCGCGATGGAAATTTCTTTGCGACCAAAGTCGGCCAGTGAAATATCGGCGACTTTGTGATCGGTTTCGGTTCGTTCGATTGTTGATGTTTTCATAACATTACCTGGCGGCCTTCCTTAGCTCTTCGGCCTTGTCAGCCTTTTCCCACGTGATATCGGGATCATCTATTTTGCCGAAGTGGCCGTAATTCGTGGTCTTGGAATAAATCGGGTGAAGAAGATTGAGCTGTTTGATGATGTCGGCCGGTTTGAAGCTGAAGGTGGCGAGCACGGCTCGTTCGATTGCTTCTTCATTAACTGCATGTGTGTTGAACGTGTCGATGTGAACACTGAGCGGTTCCGGATGACCAATGGCATACGCGAATTGCACTTCGCATTTTTTCGCCAGTCCTGATGCAACCACATTTTTCGCAACCCAACGTCCCATGTAAGCAGCGCTGCGATCCACCTTGCTCGGATCTTTTCCCGAGAACGCGCCTCCGCCGTGCCGCCCCATTCCGCCATACGAATCCACGATGATTTTGCGCCCGGTCAGACCTGCGTCCCCCTGAGGACCGCCGACCACAAAGTTGCCAGTAGGATTTACCAGGAACTGCGTATTCTCGTTCAGCATTTCCTTGGGCAGCACTTTCTTAATTACCTCTTCGATCACGAAACTGCGGAGTTCCGAATGCTTCACGTCGCGCGTGTGCTGAGTCGAAACGACCACGCAGGAAATGCCGATGGGTCTACCGTTTTCGTAGATCACTGAAACCTGCGATTTCGCGTCTGGTCGCAGCCAGCCGACTTTGAAATTCTTGCGAATTCGGGTGAGTTCGCGCCCCAGCCGATGCGCAAACATGATGGGCGCGGGCATGAGTTCCGGCGTCTCGTCGCATGCGTACCCGAACATCAATCCTTGATCGCCTGCGCCTTGTTCTGCGGTGTCCTTACCTTCAACTGAGCGGGCGTCCACGCCCTGCGCAATATCTGGCGATTGTTTAGTGATGATATTGGTGATGAAGATTTTGTCGGCGTGAAATACATCATCGTCATTCACGTAACCGATGCCACGGACCGTATCGCGCACGAGCTGTTCGACAGGCAGCACACTCGCCAGCGGCTTATCTTCAGACAGGCTGGGAATTGTGATCTCGCCACCTACGACGACGACGTTGCTTTTCGCGAACGTTTCGCATGCCACGCGACTATGCGCGTCGTGCTGAATGCATGCGTCGAGCACCGCGTCTGAAATGGCATCGCAAACTTTGTCGGGATGACCTTCACCGACTGATTCGGAAGAAAAGATGTAACGACGGGACATGGCTGAAGAACGTTAGAGCGTTGAAGGGTTGAAGCGTTTAAGAAGGTGTATTGACGATCAATTTTCCGACGCTTCAACGGTGCAACGCTTCAACGTTTCAACGGTCGCGCCAGTGACATATTGACCAATCATGATGCGTCGATATATCGTAGGCTCAAATGATGGCGTCAACCATTAATTTGTTGCGGTTACTTGCCGATCCGACACGGTTACGACTGCTGCTGCTTCTCGAGCAGGAGGAACTTTCAGTCGTTGAACTGCAACAAATTCTAGGGATGGGGCAGTCTCGGATTTCGAGTCATCTAGCCCAGTTAAAACGGGCAGGCGTGGTAGCCGATCGCCGCGTCGGGAAAAATGTTTATTACGGCGCGAACCATAATGGGCAGAAGGCGAAACGCGAGCGTGTCGCGGAGATGACTCGACTTCTGGCACGCGAACTGGCCGAAGGCTCGCGTGATCGCACAAGTTTGAAGCTTGTGCTTCAGAAGCGACAGGATAAGGCACGGAGATATTTCGATGAACTCGCTGGCAAATTCGGTCGAGGCTATGTGCCTGGGCGATCGTGGCAGGCGCTTGCGCACACGCTGATCACGTTGCTCCCGCCGTTGACCGTGGCTGATTTGGGAGCAGGCGAGGGGACACTTTCCCAATTGCTGGCGAAACGAGCGCGCAAAGTTATCGCCATTGATAATTCGCCGAAGATGGTCGAGTTCGGGTCGCAACTGGCGAAGAAACACGGATTCAAGAATCTTGAGTACCGGCTGGGCGATATCGAGGATCCGCCCATCGCCAAGGAGAGTGTCGACCTTGTAATTCTCAGCCAGGCATTGCACCACGCCATTCATCCCGAGCGCGCGATTAGCGCTGCCCACCGCATTTTAAAACGTGGCGGACGCCTGGTAATTCTCGATCTATTGAGCCATCGATTCGAAAAGGCGCGTGAACTTTATGCGGACCATTGGCTCGGATTCAGCGAAGTGCAGTTGCATCAACTCCTGGAGAAAACTGGCTTTCGAGAGATCGAGGTCAGTGTTGTCTCCCGGGAAAAGCAGAGCCCGCATTTTCAGACGGTTTTTGCTGGCGGCGTTAAGTGAACGCCGCAGCTGTCCAGGCTGTCAATAACTGAAGCCTTTGGTTTTATGATCTCGACCGAGAAATCTGTAACGTTGTCCGGATTTTTTGGAGAGATCAGGCGGCGCAACGTCTATCAAGTGGCGGCAGATTTGCTCACGAACTTATCGAAAATTGACGACCTGCAGGTGATCTCACGCAGAGCGGTGATGCCTTATCGCGCCACGGAATCTAATGCTCGTCAGAGTGGAAAAGCCCTTGGTGTTGGAACTATTTTGGAACGAAGTGTTCGCCGGGGTGGAAACCGAGTCGGCGTAAATGTGCAGTTAATCAACGCTGAGAACGATCGCACATCTGGGCAGAAGATTACGATCGGGAGCTAACGGACGTGTTCGCGATTCAAAGTGATCTTGCTCAAGAAAAGCCGGCGAGCTGGCCGCTAAATTGTCGGCCACTGAAAAGGCACAGATTGAACGCAAGCCGACTGACAACAGCGAAGCGTATCTGGCGTTTGTGTCTATCCTCACGGCTGCACTATAGTTCCCAATCAAAACTCTCCTTATGACCGGCTTCTTCGAGGAAGTAAAACGGCGCAAAGTTTATCGCGTCGCGGCGGCCTACATCATTGCTGCCGGCGGCATTATCCAACTGGCTTCGGCGACGTTCCCCGCGTGGGAATTGCCAAACTGGTCGCTGCGCCTGGTCATTTTGTTGCTGCTCGTCGGATTTCCGATTGCTCTGATTCTTGCGTGGGCGTTCGACATTACGGCGCAAGGTATTGAGGCGACGCCCGAGACTACCGCGCCCAGGACCCGGCGTCGGCGGAACATAATTATGCTGGTCGCGACTGGCATAGTTATTTCCGCGGCCACAGGCTTCTTCCTCTTGCCTCGCGTCGCTGCGCACAAGGTCGATAAGTCAATTGCCGTCCTGCCATTTGAAAACCTGAGCGATGAGAAGGAAAACGCCTATTTCGCCGATGGCGTGCAGGACGACGTGCTTACCAACTTGTCGAAGATCGGCGACCTCAGGGTAATTTCGCGCACCTCAGTAATGCAATATCGAGGCCGGCCAACCAATCTCCGTGAAATTGGCAAGGCGCTCGGCGTGTCCAATATTCTCGAGGGCAGCGTGCGCCGCTCGGGAAACAAGGTGCGCGTCAACGTGCAGTTGATCGACGCCAACACCGATGAGCACGTCTGGGCCAACGATTACGACGGCGATGTCACCGACGTCTTTGCGCTCCAGAGCGATCTCGCCCGCGAAATTGCCAATGCGCTACAGGCAAAGCTATCTCCCGCAGAGAAATCACAGATGACGCGGAAGCCGACCGAAAACGGCGAGGCTTACCTGGCTTTTGTGCAGGCGCATGATCTTTCCTGCGCCATGGAGGATTTGACCAAGTTGAAGCAGAGCGAGCAGCTTTATCAGCGCGCTATCGAGCTGGATCCAAACTTCGCTCTCGCGCTCGCACGTTATTCGCAACTGGAAAGCTGGATGGTGCGTACACATGACGCCTCATCGGACCACCGCGAAAAAGCCCGCACTCTCGCAGAGCGTGCTTTGCAACTGCAGCCTGAGCTGCCGGAGGCGCATCTGGCGCTGGGGTTCTCATATTACTACGGTGACAACAACTACGAAGCTGCACTGAAGGAGTTCGAGATTGCGAAGCGCGGGTTACCTAACGAGGCCGAAGTCTATCTTGCCATCGGCGCGATCCAGCGGCGGCAGGGAAAATGGGCTGAGTCGACTGCAAATCTGGAGAAGGCCGCCAGCTTAAATCCAAAGGATACGTGGCCCCTGCACAATCTCGCTCTTAATTATCAGATGCAGCGAAATTTCGACGCCGCGAATAAAACCGTGGATCGCGCCCTCCAGATCAATCCACAAGCAATCGGACTCTGGGAGATCAAGGTCAAACTGGCTATCGCCGAGAAAGGCGATTTCAGCGTCTATGAGCAAGCGATGGAGAAAGGAAAGTCGTTTGCCGTGAGCGATGAACAGCGGTTACAGCTTATCGGCAACGAGGCCAATCTTCTACTGCTCCAACGTAAGTACGACCAGCTTTTGCAGCTGGGTGAAAAGTTCCCGGACGATTCATTTGCCGCCGCTCCGCGGGGGTCGCTGGCAATGAAATATTTTGCGATCGGCATTGCTCAAAAAGGCTTGGGCGATGACACAGCGGCACGTATTGCCCTCGTTAAAGCGAAAAACATTCTTGAAGCGCAATTGAACCAAAAACCGGACGACCCGGATTTGCACGTCGGTTTTGCCAAAATCCTCGCGTCGCTTGGCGAAAAGGACGCTGCGATCGCAGAAGCGCAACGAGCGGTGGATTTGCGGCCGGAAAGCAAAGATGCATTTCAGGGTCCGGAGATCACGGAGCAAGTCGCACAGGTTTACACGATCCTTGGCGACAACGCTCGCGCAATCGAGATGCTGGACGCGTTGTTGAGTCGGCCCAGCGAAGTGACCTTGCATGCGCTGAAGGTTAACCCGGCATGGGATCCGCTCCGGAACGATGCCGGGTTCCAGGCGCTGTTCGCCAAATACGCGGGTAAAGCTTAGGCCCATCTCGCGAGCGTCATTCCGAGCGAAGTCGAGGAATCCCGGTGCGAAACCCAAAGACAGGTTCACGGGAGGCCACCATTTTGCGCGACATCAGCATGAAATTTGCATGGGCTGTTCTGCTTCTTTTCGTGCTTACGGCGTCGGCGCGCGCAGAGTGGAAAATCCTCTCGGCCGAATCGGAATCCGGCCGCGGAGGAATTGAGCATCGGCATGTTGTTGTTGAAGAGGCCGCCGCCGGTCAGCGCGTGGCTATCGATGTTGCAGTTTTTTCCGCCAAATCGACTGCGTTGCGTGTCATCGATAATCCCGACGGCCAAACCTTGGGCGCCACCACGAAGGGAGAAAAATTCGTGTGCGCTGTGAACGGCGGTTATTTCGACACCGAATTCAAGCCGATCGGCTTGCGAGTTGCCGACGGCAAAACTTTTTCGCCGCTACGCCGGGCGCGCCTGATTACTGGAATATTGCTGCAGTCGGACCACGGCATTGATGTCATTCGCGTAACTGAATTTTCCGGCACGAAAAAAAACGTCGCCGCAGTTCAATCCGGACCGTTTCTTGTTGAAGGAAATAAACGCATCCGCGGCTTGAATGATTCACAACTGGCGCGGCGAACCTTTGCCGGAATAGCTACGAACGATCGCGCGTTTCTCGGCTTTTGCTCCGACGTCTCGCTTGCAGAGTTGGCGAACATCCTCGCCACCGCGCCGATCGTTGCGGATTCGAAAATCCGGCGCGCAATGAATCTTGACGGTGGTTCCTCCAGCGCGTTCTGGTTCGCCCGCGAGGACGGCAGCGCATTGTCAATCTCTGGACGAAAGCCGGTACGAGATTTTGTGGCGGTCGTACCAAAATGATAGCTGCCTCGTCATTCTGAGCGAAGCGAAGGATCTCTGATCGTGACCACGAATACAACGAAACACGGTCCAGAGATGTTTCGCTTCGCTCAACATGACAGGTAGTCTCTAAAGCTGTGAGAACATTTGGCGGATTCAGATCTGGCGAAGAATTCTTTTACGGCGAACTGCGCGGCGAGGAAGTTCATCGGCTGTCACAGCCGTACTGGAATGAAGTTCAACCCACGGGTGAAATACTGCCGCTCGCGAATCTGCAAATCGATGTTCCTGTCGCGCCATCGAAATTGATCGCGGTCGGATTGAACTATGCGGATCACATCGCGGAGATGAAACGCACTGAAATCGGCGCGCCACTAATTTGGTTCAAGGCGCCCAGTTCTCTGCTGGCACATCACGGCGTGATCGAAATAGCGTTCGCCAACCACCAAACCGATTTTGAAACTGAACTGGCTGTCGTGATCGGCTCACGCACGAAAAACGTCAGCGCAGACGATGCACTCGATCACGTTTTTGGTTATACGATCGGCCTCGATATCACCGATCGTGATTTGCAAAAACAGGAGAAGCAATTTGGTCGCTGCAAATCGTTCGACTCCTACACACCGATAGGACCCTTTGTTTACGCCGATGCCGATGTTCGCGACGCCTCGATAAAGTTGTGGCAGAACGGCGAACTGCGCCAGAGCACGCGCACGAGTCGAATGATTCATCCAGTTGCACAGATTATTTCATTCGTCAGCCAATCGCTGACACTTTTGCCTGGCGATGTGATTCTAACTGGAACACCCGCCGGCGTGGGCCCGATTAAAGGGGGAGATGAATTGGAAGCACAGATCGATGATTGGCCGCGCTTGCGCAACACGGTCGCCATTGCGCAAGATTCTGCGCTAAAAGAACGTTAGAGAGCACAATTTGAAACACTTGCTTACGACCTTGCAGTGTAGATGTTTCGAATTAAAGATGCGCCCCTGGCGCAAGAAGTATCGCGCAAAAAAATGAAAAGTTTTGCTGGACTCCCAAACAAGACCTCTGCGATAACGGAAAACCTCGGAAAAAACGTACCGAATCAAACGGTCATCAAACTCGTGCTTCAACTATGAAAACACTACTCACTATCTGTCTCTCTACAGTCGCGTTTACGTTGGTTTCGCTCGCGCAAGTTCCGCCTCCGGGACAAGCGCCGCCGGCGACCGGTGGTACGAGTCCGGGTGCTCAGGCGCCGACGAACCCGGCAGCCGCGGCGCAGCAACAGCCTGCCACAAATTTGCCGCCGGGGCAGCAAGTGCCGCCTCCGGGACAACCCGGAGCGGTAGGACAACCGCCAGCTGGACAAGCTCCAGCAGCAGGTCAACCCGGAGCGCCTGGCGCTGTGACTAGTCCAGCAGCAGCTGGCGCAACAAGTCCTGCTGCAGCCGCTGCGACGAGTCCGGCGGCCGCTGCTGTTGCAGCGACGCCGGAACAGCCTGCCGGGTTTTTGGGTGGTAACTGGTTGATCGACAAGTTTCACAAAGGCGGTCCGATTATGTGGCCGATTCTGATCGTCTCGATCGTAGCGCTCACCGTTGTGCTCGAGCGATGCATCTGGTGGGGTGGCCGCTGGTTCCGGCGGGATCCCAAACGGATCGAGAAAGTTTTCACCGCGATTGAAAATAACGATACTGCCGAGGCATCGAGGCTTTCGCGCAGTTCCCGCGACCCTGTGCTACGAATGCTTTGGAACGGTCTCAACCATCAGCACAGCTCACTCGAGGCCGCGTTGCAGGTTGCCGCAGGCATCGAGATCAAACGTGCCGGGCGCTTTCTAGTCGTAATGGATACGCTCGTGACGCTCGCGCCTTTGCTCGGTCTGTTGGGCACAATCACCGGTTTGATTAAGTCCTTCAGTTTTCTGGGCAACGAGGAACTCGCTGTGCAAGCCGTCACCGGCGGTATTGCGGAAGCGCTGATTGCAACGGCGTGCGGTCTGGGTATCGCGATTTTTGCGTTGATCCCGTTTAACTTTTTCACCTCTCGCGTGTCTAACTTGGAGTTCGAATTGCAAACGGCAGCCACCAATTTGGAAGTTATGCTTCAAGCCCACGGCGCAGACAGACACGTAGCGATCGAGAGTGGCACGCCGTCGTCAGCGACGCGGTCTTCCATCTAGCAATTTAGCATGCGCGTAGCCTCACCCATTCCACACAAGAAAGCGCGGATCGAGATCATTCCGTTGATCGACATTATGTTCTTTCTGCTCGCCAGTTTTATGATGGTGAGCCTGAGTCAGGTGCACATGAAGGGAATCAAAGTGAATCTGCCTTCGGGGGTGTCGGGTGAAGTGCAAACAAAACGTGAATACGTCAGCGTTTCGGTAGACAAAGATGGCCATTACTTCTTTGATAAGGACGAAATAGCTGACACTGAATTGCTGAACCGTCTGAAAATGGCGCATCAATCGGCTCCTGACGCGAAGGTCTTTGTTCGAGGGGACAAGGATTCAGTCCACCTGAACGTTGCTCACCTGTTGGATCTTGTTCGCGCGGCTGGCTATTACAAGATTTCCTTCGAAATTAAGAGCGAATCGCTCAAGGCCGTTCCCGGGTCAAAATCATTTTGATATGGCAGAACCGCAAACACGAAGCAGCCAGCTAATATACCGGCCACCGCCGCGGTGGTATTTCTGGACCGCACTTGGAGCTGCATTGGCAATCCACGTCACAGCTGTTGCGGTTTCTCAGCGCCACGAAGCTCCTCCCGTGGATTTACCGCCTCAGC
>JBJMXF010000005.1:0-13075 GCA_045809725.1 Candidatus Udaeobacter sp.
AAGAAACCGCTCTACAGAAAACCAGCATCATGATGATCCCAGACGATTTGCTCTACACTGAAAGTCACGAATGGATTAAACGCGAAGGGGAGAACATCCGCGTCGGCATAACGGATCACGCGCAATCGGAATTAACTGACGTTGTTTATGTCGAGTTGCCGAAACTGGAGCGCCAGGTGAACGCCAAAGAACCGATCGCAGTTGTCGAATCAGTGAAAGCGGCGAGCGACATCTATGCCCCGATGAAGGGCACGGTTGTCGAAGCTAACAAAGCGCTCGAGGCCGACCCGGGTTTGATCAACCGCGAGCCATACGGGCAGGGATGGATATTCGTTCTCAAACTCGAGAATGCCGACGACCTCAAGAATCTGAAAGACGCCTCGGCTTACAAAAAGCAGATCGGTTGAAACCGAAATTCTTTCGAACGCCAGCGGATTTTCGAAGCTGGCTTGAGAAGAATCACACGACGGCGACTGAGCTTTGGGTTGGGTTTTACAAAAAAGATTCGGGAAAACCGAGCATCACCTGGCCCGAGTCCGTGGATCAAGCCCTCTGCTTCGGCTGGATCGACGGAATTCGGAAGGGTGTTGACGGAATCAGCTACCAAATTCGTTTCACGCCAAGGCGACGCCGGAGCATTTGGAGCGCGATCAATGTCAAGCGCGCCAAGGAGCTTGTTAGGCAGAAACAAATGCGACCGAGTGGATTAAAAGCATTCGCGGCGCGGCTCGACAATAAGTCGGGCATCTACTCGTACGAACAAAGAAGCACAGAATTGAACCAGCCGTACGCAAAGTTACTGAAGAAGAATAAAGCAGCTTGGAACTTTTTCGAACAGCAGCCGCCATTCTATCGGAAAATGATCGGTTGGTGGATTATCAGCGCGAAGAAAGAAGAAACGCGAATGGCTCGCCTGGCAAAATTAATCAGCGAGTCTGCAAAAGGAAAACGCCTCCTGTAATCGCGATCAGCCTTTTCCGTGTTTCTTCACAGCGAATCCAATGTAGCCCCAGCGGCCCCATTCGTAATGCGAAGTGCGCTGCACATCGCGCCGCCCAGTCCTTCTCTCATGCGCGTACGTTTTGGTAACGAATTCAGGAAACGCAGCGTTCATCTGGACATCGTGCGACACGAGCAATCCGCCATCACGCAGGCGCGGCCAGAACTGCCGAAATTCCCAGAGCATGTGTTGATAGCTATGCGAGCTGTCGTGCAAGAACATGTCGATGGACGGTGGCAATTGCTCGCCTTTGAGAAAATCTTCGATTCGACCGCGCATCGGCACGAAGCCACCCGAAGATCGCAGTTCCTCGGGAATCAGGGCGCCTTGCTCGCAGTCTTCGCTCAATTCGATGCTGTAGAGCCTCGAGGTGGGCAACTTTTCATCGGTGAGCGCTTTCAAAATGAACGCGGAAGACATGCCAATAAACCCGCCTGACTCAACGAGCGCCTGAGGGCGCAACCAGCGCGTCAACCCGTAAAGCGTCGCGCAATCCAGCGCTCCCATCACGCCTTCGCTCCCGTAAGCGTCTCGACGGCTAATCATGTCCGACATGAATTCGCTGGCTCGAATTTCGATCGCGAAACGCGTAACTGCGTCCCACATCGAGTAAAAAGATGTAGATGGCGACGAAGTCTGTGTGGGCTGCTTCAATTGGCGGCGCTGAGGAAGTTGGAACACGCGCATCTCCGCTGATTCGAGGTGAACATTCGCTGAGCTTCAAAGTGGCGCGAGCGTTATTTCGGACAACTGGCAGGGGCGGCGCGCCGCGCCGAGCGGACGCCGTAACGCGGCGTCGCTACTGAATCGGCTTTTTTCCTAGCGAAGCTGTGCTTAATTCCTCCGTTTTCCCCATGAGTGGTAAATCCAAGCCGCGGGAGACGGAGCTGAACTTTGAGAGCGCGATGGATCGGCTCGAGAAAATTGTCGAGCAGATGGAATCGGGTAAGTTGCCACTCGAAGATCTGATCGTCCGCTACGAGGAAGGAATGAAACTGGTAAAGACATGCCAGGAGCGCCTTGCCAACGCCGAGCAAAAAATTGAAATCATTACCCGCAACAGCGCTGGGAAAGCCGTAGTACAACAATTCGAGCCCGCGCAGGAAGCGGCTCCTTCCGAAAAACCAGCGGTCGAATCCAAAAGCACCGATGACGAAATCAACCTCTTCTGAAAATCTGCAACCCACCGAGAGGACAGGCGCGGCGAAGCGTTTGCTCGATGGAATCCGTTCGCCCGCCGACATCAAAGCGCTTCGTGAACAGGATCTGCCGCAACTCGCGCAGGAAGTACGCGATGAATTGATCAAAGTTCTCTCGCAGACCGGGGGACACCTTGGACCGAACCTCGGAGTTACTGAGCTAACGATTGCGTTGCATCGCGTGTTCGATACCCCGCGTGATCGCATCGTCATGGACGTCAGCCACCAGGGCTACGTGCACAAAATGTTTACCGGGCGTCTTGAGCGCTTCCACACCATGCGGCAATTCGACGGGCTCAACGGATTTCTTTTGCGCACCGAAAGCGAACACGATTGCTACGGTGCCGGTCATGCTGGCACGGCGCTTTCCGCTGGTCTCGGCATGGCTGTGGGACGAGATCTGCGCGGCGGCGATGAAAACGTTGTCGTAATCGCGGGCGATGCCGCGTTCACCTGTGGAATCAGCTACGAAGCGCTCAACAATGTGAAAACGCATACCAAGCGTTTCATCGTCGTGCTCAACGACAACGAGTGGTCGATCGCAAAAAACGTGGGCGCGATCGCTAATTACCTAAACAGCATCGTCACGAATCCCACTTACGCGCATTTACACGACAAGGCGCGCCATTTCGTTCAGGCGATTCTCGGAAAAACCGGCGTGCAGCTTGCACATAAGGTGGAAGAAAGCGTCAAGGGTTTGCTTGTGCCCAGCGTGATTTTTGAAGAACTAGGACTGCGGTACTACGGCCCGATCGATGGGCACGATATCCCGTTACTGATTCGGACATTTGAGTTTTTGAAAACGCAGGACGAGCCGGTGCTGCTGCACATTCTCACCAAGAAAGGCAAAGGGTACGAACCGGCTATTAAACAACCCGACAAATTTCACGGCCTCGGAAAATACAAGATCGAAAGCGGCGAGACTGCTCCGACGGCGACGCCCACCTATTCGGAAATCATTGGCAAGACGCTGGCGAAATTCGCGGACACTAATCAGAAAGTCGTCGCCATTACGGCGGCGATGCCCAGCGGGACGGGCCTTTCGCATTTTGCCAAGGCGCACCCCACTCGCTACTTCGATGTCGGAATTGCAGAAGAACATGCTGCGCTTTTCGCCTGTGGGTTAGCGACGCAAGGCCTGACGCCGTTTCTCACGATCTATTCCACCTTTTTTCAGCGCGCATACGACATGGCGATTCACGACATGGCGATTCAAAAACTAAACGTCAGACTCTGCATGGACCGCGCTGGATTAAGTGGCGACGATGGCCCGACGCATCATGGTTTGTTCGACATCGGTTATCTGCGCCACATCCCGAATTGGGTGCACATGCAGCCGAAGGACGAAGATGAATTCGTCGACATGCTCTGGACAATGGCGCACTATAACTCCGGTCCAATCGCCGTTCGCTACCCGCGAGGTCCAGGAACAGGCGCGCAAATCAAATCGGAACCGAAACTTCTCGAGATTGGAAAAGCTGAAGTTGTGCAACATGGCCGCGAGGTAGCGATCTTCGGGCTGGGCAACATGTTTGAGATTGCGGAAGAAGCCGCGCGCAAACTGGAACAGAAAGGAATTTCCGTCGCGCTGATCAATCCACGCTGGATCAAGCCGATGGACACCGGCACGCTGGAATTTTTCGCGCGCAGCGTGGACGTAGTCTGCACGATCGAAGATCACGTTTTGTACAACGGTTTCGGCTGCGCGGTAATGGAACATCTGCACTCGCACATGATCAATACTCCTGTGGTGCGGATCGGTTGGCCCGATCAATTCATCGAACACGGCGCCGTGCCAATTCTACGAAAAAAGCACGGCATCACAGCCGACGCGCTGGTGGAAAAAGTGCTTCCCCTCCTTCGCAAGAAATCCAAGCTCACGCCATCTGTGGCCTGAAAATGCGAAGGGCGCCTTCGTTTCCGAAAGCGCCCTCCATAGTTGGATGGCGATAAGCCGAATTCTGTTCGGCCGCCGTGGCGACCTGATGATCATTCATCTCATCCGCCCCGCACGCGGGACGAACGCCCGGCGAACTTTCATTCGCCGTGGTGCGACGATACCCGAGGATTAAATCGAACCGGCTGCCCTTCCTCTGTTTTGTCTTGCACCGCATGGGGTTTTTCGTGCCTCGCGAATTACTCCGCGAGCGGTGAGCTCTTACCTCGCCTTTTCACCCTTGCCTGCGCTTTTCTCAAAGAACCGGCGGTATGTTTTCTGTGACACTTTCCGTCAACGCCCGCTTTCGCGAATGTTTCCCGCGTATTTCACGCGGCATGCTGCCGTATGGTGTTCGGACTTTCCTCCAGCGAGTCCCGCCAACGCGGGGCTCACCAGCGATCATCTGCCATCGCCGGATAGAGTACCATAAAAATAGAAATCTGGAAGTTAGGAAACTGCGAATCGGGGAAGCAGGAACAAAGGAATATTTTGCGCCGCAGGCGCTTTCGAGTGCGGTGGCTTGACACCGCTTTAGATTGCCGGGCAACAATTCCCGTTTTACTGACTCAAAACGGGGAGGGAACCGCGACGAGAAAAATGATGATCATTGCCAGCGCGATAAGCAGCTTGGCGAGGATGGCACCAATGTTCCCGAGCAAACTTCCCCACCCGGCGCGGCCAGCGTCAATCATCCGCTTGCCCGCGATGACTTCACCGACGATCACGCCAATCACCGGACCAACGAAGAGACCGATCAGGCCGAAGAATAGTCCAACCAGCGCGCCCAGAATCGCACCGAACGTTCCCCATTTCGTTGCGCCAAAATATTTCGCACCGAGATAACCAGCGAGAATATCGATCCCATACGTCGCGAGCGTCAGCAGCACCAAGACAATGATCGTGTACCAGCCGATGCTTTTGTCTGCGCCGAGGATGATCCGATGAATGATCGCAGCCGCGAGGATAATGGTGGTGCCGGGTAGAACCGGCGCGATGGTGCCGATCAAACCGATAGCGAAAAGCACAATGGTTAAGAACCACCAGAAGAGTTCCATCGTGAAGGTTGAAGCGGTGAACCGTTACAAAGCTTGAGCGGCAGTACCCTCATGTTGAGCAAAGTGAAACATCTCTGTGTTCGCGGGAGCGCTGCCCAAAATTAATCAGAGATTCTTCGCTCCGCTCAGAATGACAGTTCGACTTGCCGCTTTTCAACGCTTCACGATCTCCTTTGACCCGTTGAATGCCAAACCTATACTGAATTTTCGCACCAAAATCACAAACGGAGGATTCACTTATGCCACTTGCTGTTGGAACCAAAGCACCAGACTTCACCTTATCGACGAAAACCGCGGACGGGCCGAAACAGATCAGGCTTAGTGAGAGTCTGGGGAAAGGGAACACACTGCTGCTTTTCTTTCCGATGGCGTTCACGGGCACGTGCACCAAGGAAATGTGCGAGGTCAGTGCGGGCCTGAACGCTTACACCAGTTTGAATGCTGCCGTTTACGGAATTAGCGGGGACAATCCGTTTGCGCAGGAAGCGTGGGCGCAAAAGGAAAAGATCACCGTGCCGTTGCTAAGCGATTACGAACACAAAGTCGCCCAGGCATATGGCGTCATGTACGACTCGTTTCTGCCGCAAATGAATCTCGGAATGAGCGGCGTGCCCAAGCGTTCTGCGTTCATCATCGATAGAAACGGCGTGATTCAGTACGCGGAGAGCAATGACGACGCGCGACAATTGCCAAATTTCGAGAAGATCAAAGAGAAGCTGGCGGAGCTGAAATGAACCTCTGTCATTCCTAGCGAAGTCGAGGAATCTCTGGATGCTACTGAAGATAGCGATTAGAGATGTCGCGGCTTCGCTCGTCATGACAAGAATTGAATGACTGACGAATTCAAAACGCTGGCCAAATTCGATGCCGGCAAAGGCTCGGAAGGTTGGCTCTATTCGTTGCCGGCACTGGAAGAACAGGGCATTGGCAAAATTTCGCGGTTGCCGGTGAGCATCCGGATCGTGCTCGAATCGGTGTTGCGCAACTGCGACGGGAAAAAGGTCCGGCGCAAAGATGTTGAAGCGCTTGCGAAATGGAACGCGAAATCACCGGCGAACGAGGAGATCACATTTGTCGTTGCGCGTATTGTTTTGCAGGACTTCACGGGAGTTCCGCTGATTGTCGATCTCGCGGCGATGCGCAGCGCTGTGCAACGGCTCGGACAAGACCCAAACATCATCGAGCCGCTCGTGCCGGTCGATCTGGTTGTCGATCACTCCGTGCAGGTTGATTTTTTCGGTTCGCCCCGCGCTTTGGAACTCAATCTGGACATGGAGTTCAAGCGTAATCGCGAACGTTACCAGTTTCTCAAGTGGGGACAGCAGGCTTTCAAGACTTTCCAGCTCATTCCGCCGGGAATCGGCATCGTGCATCAGGTGAATCTGGAATACCTTGCAAAAGGCGTGTTGAGCCAGATGTCGGAAGTCAGAGGTCAGAAGTCGCAAATCTTTTTCCCCGACACACTGGTCGGAACGGATTCGCATACGACCATGATCAACGGCCTTGGCGTGGTTGGCTGGGGCGTGGGCGGAATTGAGGCCGAAGCCGGGATGCTTGGGCAACCGGTTTACTTTTTGACGCCGGAAGTGGTGGGCGTGCACCTAACCGGACAATTGCGTGAAGGGGTGACAGCAACCGATCTCGTTTTGCACATCACTCAGTTGCTGCGGGCGCAAAAGGTCGTTGGCAAGTTCGTCGAGTTCTACGGTGACGGCGCTGCATCGTTGCCGGTGCCTGACCGGGCTACGATTGGCAACATGTCGCCCGAGTACGGTGCGACGATGGGTTTTTTCCCGGTTGACCAAGAGTCAGTGAGTTATTTGCGGGCTACGGGACGCACTGAAGAGCAATGCGTTGCTTTCGAAAATTATTTTCGCGCTCAGCAAATGTTTGGTATGCCGCGAAAAGGCGAAATTGATTACAGCGTAGATATCGATTTGGATCTGGCGAATGTGCAGCCAAGCGTCGCTGGACCCAAGAGGCCTCAGGACCGGATTAATTTGCCAGAACTCGGGAGCAAGTTTCGCGAGCTGCTTGAAAAACCTGTGTATGATGGTGGCTACGGCAAGAAACAGATCGATCTTCGCGAAAAGCATGTCGTCGAATTGAATGGCAGCGCGCCACGCAACGGCGCGATGTTTTCGACCGACACCAAAGAACACCAGGGAATCAAGCCGGGTGAAGCGCGCAACGTCCTCGAGATGGTTGCAAACCGACCGACACCTGATGCCGCCAAAGAAATCGAAACTGAATCGCCGGATGTGTTCGCGCGAGGGCGAGCTCACATCGGCCATGGCAGCGTGCTCATCGCCGCGATAACGAGCTGTACAAACACGAGCAATCCGAGCGTGATGATTGCGGCTGGATTGCTGGCGAAAAAAGCAGTCGAGCGGGGTCTGCATGTCGAGCCTGGCGTGAAAACGTCGCTCGCGCCTGGCTCGCGCGTCGTTTCCGATTACCTGCAAAAGACCGGACTGCAAACGTACCTCGACCAGCTCGGATTCAATCTCGTCGGCTACGGCTGCACGACTTGCATCGGCAACTCGGGGCCGCTGCATCCAAACATTGAGAAGACGATCAACAAATATGATCTGGTTGCGGCTTCGGTTCTATCGGGAAATCGGAATTTTGAAGCGCGCGTGCATCAGCATATCAAAGCAAATTTTCTAATGTCGCCGCCGCTGGTTGTGGCCTTTGCCCTCGCCGGCCGAGTTCACATAGACCTTTCGCGCGATCCACTTGGTAAGGATAAAAACGGCAAAGAAATTTTCCTGCGGGATCTTTGGCCGACGCTTAGCGAAATCCGAAACGCCATGCAGTCCGCGCTTACGCCGGAAACCTTTCGCAAATTTTATCGCGATTTCGCGGGGCAAAATCCGAAATGGAATGAAATTCCATCGAGCACAGGCGACATTTATCAGTGGGACGAGAAAAGCGATTACATTCATGATCCGCCGTTCTTCGTAAATTTTTCAATGGAGCCTGGGCACATTGCCGAGATCCACAGTGCTCGCGCGCTTGGCATTTTCGGCGACACCGTGACCACCGATCACATTTCGCCTGCCGGAGCAATTAAAGAGAGTTCCTCCGCCGGAAGATATTTGATGTCACGCGGAATTCAGCCGCGCGATTTCAACAGCTACGGCAGCCGCCGTGGCAACGACCTGGTGATGACCCGCGGCACATTTGCGAATGTGCGAATTAAAAATCTGATGGTACCGGGCACGGAGGGCGGCGTGACAAAATATTTCGGTCCGAGCCGGACTGGCAGTTCAAAGAATGGCGAAGGTGAGGACTTGTGCATCTTTGATGCGGCGATGAAATATGCGGAGACAAAAACTCCTTTGGTTATTCTCGCGGGTCACGAATATGGGACGGGTTCATCGCGCGATTGGGCAGCGAAAGGAACGCGTTTGTTAGGCGTGAAAGCGGTGATCGCGGCAAGCTTTGAGCGAATTCACCGTTCGAATCTCGTTGGAATGGGCGTGTTGCCGTTGCAATTTCTCGAGGGCAGTTCCGCGCAAACGCTCGATCTTGACGGGTCGGAGAAGTTTTCGATCACCGGATTATCCGACTCGATGAAACCAGGACAAGAGGTCACGCTGGAGATCGAAAGAACGAACGGGGAGCGACGCGCGTTGCCAGTGAAGCTTCGGATCGATACGCCGATCGAGATCGATTATTATCGGCACGGCGGCATTCTGCCATTTGTGCTGCGGCAATTGCTGACGAAGCAATAGCCAATTCTTTGGGCGTCTGGCGCAGACGCCTTACGACAACAACTCGCGTCTTCGGACGCTAATCGGTGAGCCTCCGCAATGAACGCCGAGCGCGATGGCTGATTTACTGCTTCAGTGAATTGCTCGCCGAAGAGAGTCGCAATGTCGGCTGTAAACTCGAAGCCTGTAGCATTCCACATCTTCCAGGGCCGTGAGAATGGTTGCACGCTTTTGCGGTGCGACGATCAGAGATGCGCGATAAAGACTGATCGGAGTCCGACCTTCCATCACTGCAGGAGTGTTTCCAAAGACGGACTCGGTTGCGTGCCGAGCGCTGTCGCACGTGCGTAATGTTCCTTGGCGAGTTCCCTGGATGGAGGTTGCGTCGTGACGAGAATGACTGCCAGATTAAAATGCGCGTCCGCGTAGTTCGGATCTTTCGAGATCGCTTGAAGCATCTCCTTTTCGGCCTCCTGCTGCCGGCCTTTTTGGCTGGCTGTAATACCGAGGTAATTGTGCGCGGTGGCACTGTTCGGGTTGAGCTCAATTGCTTTTCTTAATTCCTTCAGCGCCTCGTCGAATCTCGACTGGCGATAATGAACAATGCCAAGCGTGGTGAGCACAAAATCGTCATCCGGCGCGATGGTCAGAGCTTTCTTCAGCGTTGATTCCGCGGATCCGATCTTGCCTGTGCGAAAGTAAACCACGCCAAGATTGGAGAGCGCGTCGAGGTTCTGGGGATTTTTCGACAGGACTGTTTGATACTGCTTTTCTGCTGTTCGATATTTTCCTTGCTCAACGTTTATCCGGGCGGCGGCCGCAATCTCCTGAAGTTCAGCCGGCAAAACGTTGGGGACTGCTGTTGAATTTGCATTCGATTTGCTGATGGCTGCCGTCGATTTTTTCTCAAAAACAAAATTGATTTTAAGTGCACCGGGCTTCTCGTTCGAAATTGAGACCGCGGGCTGTCGGAAGAGAGCGAGTTCTTCGGCGGTCAACTTAGTTACGGGTTGCGCCAGGAATTCGATCTCTTTGTTCAGCAAGTCCGATCGCACCTTGAATCTATCCAGCTCGGCCAACACCAGCTTTCTCACCTCATTCCGCCGCACTTCTTCCTGACGTTCACGAACAACAATGTTTCGCAGCAGTTCGTTTTCTCTCGCAAGCTGCGACGAATCCTCGCTGTTTGTTTCGGCCAGCCTGGCAGTTTGAAGTTCCCTAACCGTGTGTTCCAGCTCAACATCAAGCTCCACAGTGCGAGCTGCCAAATAGTGGTTTGTATTCTGGGTCTCAGTTAGCTGCTGTCGAAGCTGCGCCATTTGTCGCTCCATCTCCGCCAACTTCTCGGCAGCTTTCGGGTCGCCTTCACTGAGCTTCCTGACGTTCTCCTCCGCGATTCCAAGTTTCTGTTGCAGATCATTCTTCTCCGCGACGAGCGACTGAAGATGCTGCTCTGATTCCTTCGCAGATTTCAACTGGGAGAGCGCATCATCTCGTTCACGCTCCAGTGTAACGATATGATTGGTTGCCTCGGCAAACTTCGCCTGGATATCGTCCCTTTGCTTTTCCGCAGTAACACGCGCCTCATCAGCTGCGGCAACGGCTCCTTTTACTTGTGCGGCTTCAGCGGGTAACAGCTGCTGTTCATCAGTACTGCTACCTTCCAATCCTTCCGGAGCCTTAGATTCACGAAGCTGCGTGAGTTGGTCGCGCGTCTGACGTTCCGATTTCTTCGCCTCATCGAGATCGTTCTCAGCACGCTGCAGTTTGGAATTGGTGTCGTTCAAACGCGTATCAACCACTTCCTTTTCTTTTCGTGCGGTCGCCAGATCCCCGCGCGTCTTCTCGAGCGCCGCTTGCAGCTCGGCAACTTTGTCGCGCAAGTTCTTTGCGCCGAGTTTGGCTGAGGCTTCCGGCGACCGCTCGTTCGCGGTGTCCTTGGGTTGGGGCGCCAAGGCTTCAGGACCCGGCTCTGACCAAGCGTCACTCTCAGGCGCTGCCGACGCAATGTCCGGCAACGGATTTGCGCTCGCGGTGAGTTGGGTGTGCCTTGTGATTCGCTCCTGAAGTCTCAAAATCGCTTCGCTGATTTTGCGCCCGCGATATTCCACAACTGCTGGCTGCCACTGTGCGTGCGATTTGCGCAGTTCCTCAATCAAGCTGCCGGCGAACCGATACTTGGCCAGAGCAGTCTTGAATCGATCCTGCTGTTCGAGTTTTTCGCCCTGTTGGGCGGAGAGATACGCTTTGAGGAAAATCTCGCTTGGATCGTCCTGTTGCGCGACGCCGGGAATCGTAGCGATGAAGAAGGATATGGCGACGAGCCATGCCGGCCTCCCTCGCATTATACGAGGCGGGGAGATCATACCTAACCGGCTGGGGAGATTTCCGGGCACCGGCGCTGACAATTAGGGGAGCCGGTACGAAAAGTCGAGCCCTTTGTTTGCAATCCCGAATGGGATTCCTAGACTCTGTTTCGCTTACGATGTGGTGGCCGTAGCTCAATGGTAGAGCCCCAGATTGTGATTCTGGTTGTTGCGGGTTCGAGTCCCGTCGGCCACCCATGGTATTTTAGATTTTCTAGTGCCGATTTCGATTTAGACGCAAAGACCGACAACTTCTGTGTTCAATCAGAAATTTGAAATCGAAAATCTCACAGTGCCTGTAGCTCAACCGGATAGAGCTTCTGACTTCGGATCAGAAGGTTGGGGGTTCGAATCCCTCCAGGCACGATTAGTTTGATTCGCCTGCACTATGACGATTGACCGCGACGAAAGATTTATGGGTGCGGCCTTGGTCGAAGCAAAAAAGGCGCTCGGGCGGACAAGCCCGAACCCCGCCGTAGGCGCGGTCCTGGTTATCGATAGTCGAATAGTGTCGAAAGGACATCACCGAGAAGCCGGACGAGCACATGCTGAGATTGAATGCCTGCGCGATTTCGGCGCATCGATTCCCTCGCGTGCTACGCTTTACGTAACTTTGGAGCCGTGTTCGACGATCGGGCGGACAGCGCCCTGCAATGAGGCAATAGTCAAGGCTGGAGTTAAAAGCGTAGTCATAGGCGCGACTGATCCGAATCCGCAGCATTGCGGCAGAGGCATTGTAGAATTGCGAAAGGCCGGCGTCCGGGTACGGGACGGGATTTTGGCAGAGGAATGCGCGCGTCTTAACGAAGCCTTCAACAAATGGATCGTCACGGCGGAACCGTTTGTAATCGCAAAATGCGGCATGTCTCTCGATGGACGATTGACACGTCCACATCATGAACCCCGGTGGATTACCGGGCGCGATGCTCGGCGCGAAGCAAATCAGCTACGCGCATGCGTGGACGCTGTGCTCGTTGGAGCGGAGACCGTCCGATCTGACAATCCACATTTGACGGTCCGCGGCGTACGCCGCGCGCGGCAACCTTGGCGCATTGTACTGACCCGCTCAGGACGGCTGCCCCGCCGAGCTCGGGTGTTATCGGACAAATTTTCCGCCAGAACTTTGATCTACAAGCGAAAATCTTTGGCGGCGGTGCTGAAGGATTTAGGTAGACGCAACATCACGAGTGTGTTGATCGAGGGTGGAGGGGAAGTTCTTGGTGAAGCGCTCGACAACCAGCTCATCGACAAACTGCAGATCTACTTGGGACCGATTTTAACAGGAGGACCGGTGATCGCCTTCCCGGGAAAGGGAGTAGAAAAAACTGCTGATGCGCCACGGCTCCGCGATATCGAATATCAGCAGCTCAGTGAAACGATCTTGTTCAGTGGGTATCCAGATGTTCACGCCTGCGAATAAACGGGAAACTTTCCGCCGATTTTCCTGTTGAATTAGTAGGAGGTAAATAATGAGGAAACTTCTGTTGATTGCAGTCGTGGCCGGGGGTTTGATGGTTGCAGGGACCACGCGTTCTGATGCTCAAGTTTTCTTCAGTATCGGGTTCGGTCCGGGCTATTACGGATATTACCCTTACGGGTACTATTATCCGTACCGGTATTACTCTAGACCTTATTATCGATCCTATTACCGGCCGTACTACTGGTACGGCGGGCATCGTTATTATCGCAATCATCATCGTTATCCCTATTACTACCGGCGCTAGTTTGACCGGAATAGCCACACCGGGCTGGCTCGAAGCTATTTCGAGCCAGCCTAATTTTTTTTGAGCGGAAATT
>JBJMXF010000006.1:0-22201 GCA_045809725.1 Candidatus Udaeobacter sp.
CGGTTTCCCTGAATCGCATTACACGCCAATGCTCGATGCGGTGGAACGCATTGAAATCGTTCGGGCGGGTGCGGCTTTGCAGTTCGGCCCGCAACCGGGTGGCGCCATCAATTTTGTCATGAAAATGCCGCGCATGGATGCCCCGTTTCATTTCAGCACCAGGAACGTATTTGGCAGCTATGGTTATTATCGAAATTTCACGGAAGTGGACGGTACGATCGGCCGCTTCGGCTACTATGCCTATGACGACCACCGGCAACAGGATGGATTCCGCGAAGCCAATAGCGACTACGATCTCAATGCGGGAAGCGCACGTCTCGTGTGGGACGTAACCAACGAGAGCCATTTCATACTGACGCTCGATGCGTACGACGAAGAACATGGCGAACCGGGCGGCATGCGTCGCCGGGAAGAAGTCAATCCGCCAAACTCTGTCTTCGTTGAAGACGGTTTCACTCAGACGAGTCGATTTTTCGATCGCTTCAGGCTCGAGCGCTATTTTGCGACTTTAGAATATCAAAAATTCTTCTCCGAGAGAACAGAACTCGATATCAAGGCGTTCGGCGGGTATCTGACGCGCTGGAGCACGCGCCAGCGCGGCGGCGCGTTTGGCACGTTGCCTAGCGGACCAGCTGCGGATACCGATTCAATTCAGTTGCGGACCGATTACACAGAGGGTCTCGATGCGCGGATGCGCCACGACTACAATTTGTTTAACGACGTCTCGACTATTACCGGCGGTATCTATTTTTATCATGCGTTGCAGGATCGTCGCGATGAGCGAGGTGAGACGCCGGACGCAGAGCACGGTGAGCTTCGTAATTTGAACACCGGTGAAACGTGGGACGGTGCTATCTTTGCCGAAAACCGGTTCAAATTCGGACGTCTTTCCGTCGTTCCCGGGATGCGCCTGGAATTCCTGGAGCAAAGTGTCAGTGAAGAGGTAAACGTCTCGAATCCCTTGCATTCACAGTCGGATTTTCATTTTGTGCCCCTGTTTGGATTGGGGCTCGGTTACACGCTGCTGGAGGGTGAGCCAATTCTCTCTGCGCCTCCTATTGCTGGAGGAAAGGGTGCCGACGCCAAAAATCCTCCTGCCCCGACCGTCACAGGGTTCGGCCCGCCACGCGTGGAACTTTACGGAACAGTATCGCAGGCCTACCGCCCTATTACTTACGGCGAACTAGTGCCGACGGGCGGTAGTTCAGTCGTAAATGGCGATTTAAAGGAAGGGAAGGCGCTTCAATTCGAATATGGAGTTCGCGGTAAACCGTTGCCGTACCTGAATTTCGATGTAGGCGGTTTCTACTTCACGTTTACTGACCAAATCGGCGAGGTCATTCTGCCGAACGGCTTTACTTCGACCGAGAACGTCGGCGACGCGCGTTACATTGGATTCGAAGCTTCAACCGAACTAGACGTTCTGTCGTTGATCAACGGTGGCGCTCCCAATCCGTACGGCAATCTGACGCTCTACGGCAATGTTACGGTGCTGGACGCGGAGTTCACCTCCGGTCCAAATACCGGCAACATCCCGGCGTATGCACCGAACTACCAGGTCAAAACCGGCGCGATCTATAGCTACAAAAATACGTTCAAAGTCGCGCTTCTTGGCACGCTCGTTGACGATGAGTTCGGTGATGATGGCGATTCCTTCGAAGGCTTCATTCCCGCCTACAATGTTTGGGACCTCACGGCCGAATTTAGATTCTGGAAGGGACGAGCCGGAGTCTTCGCCGGTATCCGCAACGTGTTCGACGAGAGTTATTGGGGCGAAGTCCGCGAGGAAGGGATCATGCCGGCGCTGCCGCGAAATTACTACGGCGGGTTCGAATTTTTCTTTTAGAATGTGACGCAGACAATCCTGTCTGCGAACTATCAAACGTTCCGCTGCGGCGCTGCCACAGGCTCTGGTTGAAATGGCGCGTGCCTTTGGCCTTGGACCGCAGACGGGAATGTTTGCGCCACGAATCGGATTTTCTTATTCTTCGACTTGCGCGATTATACGCGTCGCATGCCCGAGTTTCCTCCGGAACAAGTTACGCCGTTCGTTTTCTCCGACCCTACCGGTAAGCGCTGGCCTCGGCTCCGTCTTACGCTGCTCATCGGTGCTGTGCTGGTCTTCGTCGCTGTAGTGCTTTTCGTTCAGACGCTTTTTGTCATCCCCAAGATGAACGTACCATTTTCGTTGCGGCAGTTGAAAGGCCAGTTGCGAGCGTTGCAGCGAGAAAATCCGGCAGGCCAGGTTTCTCCAGCTTCGTTGCTATGGCAGAAATTCAGCGCGACGCGGCTCGCAGCGAAAAAACTCGCTGGTACAGCGCCCACTCCTTCGCCGCGCCCGCGAAAGAAAGCGCCCGACAACGAAGTGCGACTCGCGTTCTATATAAATGGCGACCCCGACAGCTACGCCTCACTTCAACAACACGCGGCCCAGATTACACATGTGTGTCCTGAATGGATGACAGTCGTCGATGGGATGGGCAATTTGCAGATCGACCCGGATGTTCGCGTGTCAAAGCTGGCGGCAAATAAGGGCATAGCACTGATGCCGCTGCTGACGAATCTCGTTGGCGATACCTGGCAGCCCGAAGCGATTGAAAACCTCGCGCACGGGCCCGCGAAACGACAGGACGACTTTATCCAGGACATGCTTGCAGTGTTGCGCAACGCCAAGGCTGCCGGAGTCGTCGTCGATTGGCAACAAATTGATCCTGCTTACAAGAAAGATCTAACCGGATTCATCGACAAGCTCGCGGACGCCTTGCACGACGACAACAAACAGCTGTGGTTGTGCGTTCAACCGGGGCAAGAGCTGGATTACATCGATATCGATGCCCTCAGTGACAACGTGGATCGTTTCGTTGCGATGTTGTTCGACGAAACGTCGGACGCGGACCCACCGGGACCACTTGCGTCCCGTTCATGGTTTGAAGGTTGGCTGCATGTCCTGTTGGATGGTTCCGACACAAGGCAATGGATCATTGCAATTGGCAGTTACGGCTATGACTGGCCCATCGGCGGCAAAAAGGGCGAGCTGATCAGTTTTTCCGAAGCGATGAGTCGCGCGAAGGATGCGGAAATCGCAAGCGTACAAGTTCAGGGGCCGAGTTACAGTCCGTATTTCTATTTCCAGGATGAGGACACCGAACACGCAGTCTGGTTCCTCGATGCCGTCACTTTTCTCAACGAATTGCGCGGAGTGCGCGATGAGAAGGCGGGCGGCTTCGCAGTTTATCGGCTCGGCAGCGAAGACCCCGCAATTTGGGACACGCTAAACGTGCCGCGCGATTTCAAGCTGGATAATCAAACCCGACAAGCACTAGAACTGATCAAATCGACGGACACGATAACGGACGTTGGCGACGGTGAAATCGTAACGGTCGACGAAGATCGCACTGACGGACTGCGCAATCTGACTGTGGACGCAGACGGCTATCTCACAGCCAAGTATGTTAAATTTGCGGAATTCCCGACGCTCTATCACCAGGGCGCCGGCGGCGAGCATCAGGTCGCAATCACTTTTGATGACGGCCCCGATCCGCGCTGGACGCCAAAAGTTTTGGACATTCTTAAGGCAACAAATGTAAAGGCCACGTTTTTCGTCGTCGGGGTCAACGCAGAGCGGTACCCAGGGCTTATTCGTCGCATTGTCAATGAAGGTCATGAGATCGGGAACCATACCTATTACCATCCCAACCTGGCGCTCTGCTGGCCGGAACATATCCGTCTTGAGCTGAACGCCACGCAGTTGTTACTCGAAACCATTACCGGCCGCGCGACGACATTGTTTCGCCCGCCGTACGCCGCTGACACTGGTCCGACGGGACTCAGTGAACTTGCTCCTCTAAAAGTCGCAGAAGATCTTAACTATCTCGTCGTCCTTGAGAACATCGACCCGCAGGATTGGGCGAAGCCCGGAGCAGACATCATCCTGCGGCGAATTAAACAACAGAGACACGACGGCAATGTGATTCTGCTTCACGATGCCGGCGGCGACCGCTCACAAACAGTGGAAGCGCTTCCGCGCATTTTGGACTGGCTGCATACGCGCGGCGACAGCATCGTGCCATTGAGCACGTTGCTCGGAACAACGCGCGATGCAGTGATGCCACTGGTGCAAGGAAATGGCCAGTCGCTTACGCGTATCGTCAGCAGCACCGGATTCCACGTTTACCACAGCATCGAAGAATTCCTCTGGGCGTTTATGATCGTGGCGACGGCACTAGTGGTAGTTCGGACGTTGACTGTGATTTGGCTGGCATCGCGGTTTCGGCGACTGCCTCGAACAAACTTCGCGGAACCGATCAGCGTCGTGATCGCTGCTTACAATGAAGAAAAATTAATAGCGGAAAGTCTGCGCACGCTCCTTGCCACAGATTACAGGGGCGAAGTAGAAGTGGTCGTCATCGACGATGGCTCGACCGATCAAACCGCTGCGGAAATTGAGCGCATAGCTCAAAACGAATCGCGTATTCGTTTGTTCCGACAACACAATCGCGGCAAAGCACGCGCTCTCCAACGCGGTCTCGCCGCCGCGCATAACGGAGTTGTGGTTTTTATCGATGCCGACACGCAATGCCAACGCGACACGCTCCCGCGTTTGCTCGAGCCATTCGCCGATGAGCGCGTCGGAGCAGTGTCGGGTCACGCGAAGGTTGGGAACTTGCGCACGTTCATTGCGCGTTGTCAGGCTTTGGAATATACCTGCGGATTCAATCTGGATCGGCGCGCTTACAATCATTGGAACTGTATCACTGTTGTGCCGGGCGCCATTAGCGCCATTCGGAAGGATGCGATCGATCAAGCCGGCGGTCTGAGTCTGGAAACGCTCGCGGAAGACACCGATCTTACGCTCTCGTTGCACAGACGCCGTCAGCGCATGGTGTATGTGCCCGAGGCGATCGCCTGGACCGAAGCGCCCGAGACCGTGGCCACGCTCGCTCAACAACGTTCGCGTTGGGCCTACGGTACACTGCAATGTCTCTGGAAACATCGCGACATGGTGTTCAACTGGAACTATCGCGCTCTTGGCTGGTTCAGTTTACCCAGCATCTGGTTCTTCCAGATCATTCTGATCGCCATTACGCCAGTCGTCGATTTGTTCCTGCTGGCTTCTCTTCCATTTGGCGCGTGGAACGCGGTGCTGCCGTTCGTCATCACATTCCTCGCCATGGACGTGCTACTTGCCACGCTCGCGTGTATTTTGGAACGCGAACCAATCCTGCGCGCCTGGCGCATCCTGCCGATGCGCCTCATCTACAGGCCGATGCTTAGTTACTGTATCTGGAAAGCAATCCTGCGCGCCGTCAAAGGCGCCTGGGTTAGTTGGGGCAAACTCGAGCGTACCGCCAGTGTGCCGGTGCGGGCCTAGCAGTGTAATGAAGAACAAATATAATTACGAAGCCACACTGGACACGTGTTATCCCCGACGTGGCGTCCCTATAACATCAATAATGCCTAACGAACTTACGAACCATGCCGCAAAACATTGACAGCATTCTTGACGCCGCGGAGCAGCAGGAGGCGAGCGACGTGTTCCTTCAGGAGAACGAGGTGCCGCGGCTCAAGATCAATGAGCAAATCATCGTGCTCGGGAAAGAACCCTTGTCGCTCGCGGAGATCACCGCGTTCTGGGAGGCCTGCGGAGCGAACGCGGAAGGCGACGGCGACATGGACCGCGACAGCGGCTTCGTCTCACGCGCACATACGCGTTATCGGGTGAGCCTGCACCGCACTATGGGCCGCCTCGCTGCGGTGATGCGCCGCATCAAGACCAAAGTGCCTAACTTGAAAACGCTAGGAGCGCCTGAATGGCTCCTAACACAATGGGCCGCTCGCGAGCACGGCCTGATTCTTATAACGGGACCGACGGGCTCAGGAAAATCCACCACGATAGCGTCTCTCCTTCAATGGATGAACGAGAACCTGGTACGACACGTAGTGACGATCGAGGATCCCGTCGAGTATCAGTTCACCAGCAAGCGCTGTCATTTCACCCAGCGGCAGGTCGGACGCGACACCAGCACTTTTGCGGCGGGCTTGCGTAGTGCGCTTCGTCAGGCACCCGATGTTATTTTCGTTGGTGAGATCCGCGATTACGAGACGGCGTTGACGGCCCTCCAGGCTTCAGAGACCGGACATCTCGTTGTTTCCACCCTGCATTCGGAAAAGGTTGCCGACACGATGGAGCGCTATCTGAATCTTTTTCCCGCCGCAGACGAGAAGCATGGTGTGAATCTCCTGGCAAACCAACTTTCTGGCGTCCTTTGCCAAAAGCTGGTTCAATCTGCTGACGGAGGGCTGCATTTGCTGGTAGAGCACGTCGAAAATGCGGGTGCCATGCGCGACTGGATCGCCAGACGCGAGTTGCAAAACATCGATCAGTACATCTCCCGCGGATCGGATCCTGCCGCGGTGTCATTTTTGCAATCGACGCTCAACGCTCTCAAAGGCAAGATGATTACGGAACAAACCGCCCTGGCTTCAGTGAGCAATGAATCCGAGCTGCGCCGTGCCATGAGGGGAATCGGCTAAATGGGACCGTTTGAAAACTTATGAAGCAAGCTGACTTGATCGATTTACTGGTTCTTGCCGCCCAGCAGGGTGCCTCTGATCTTCATTTGACACCGGGGGCGGTACCGATGATACGCGTCGCGAGTGTCATGAAGCCGCTCACGGAAGACGCAGCGGTGCTGTCTGCGGAAGACACAAGGCGATTGGTTATCGACGCTTTGAAAGAGGGACAACGCGCGAAGCTGGAAAACGAATGGCAGCTTGATTTCGCGTTACAGGTTCATGATCTCGGCCGCTATCGCGGGAATGCCTGCTATGTGTCAGGTGCGATTGAGGCGAATTTCCGAAAGATCGCTGCCGAGATTCCCGATCTAAAGTCACTGGGACATTCCCCCGTGGTAGATCGTTGGTGTGACGCGAGGTCCGGCTTGGTGCTGGTGACCGGCGCGAGCGGTGAAGGCAAAAGCACGACACTGGCCAGCATGGCTCAAACGATAGCTGCACGGCGTTCTGTTAACATGGTCAGTATCGAGGACCCGATCGAATTTGTTCACTCGCAAGGGCGAAGCCTGGTGAACCAGCGCGAGGTTGGTTCTGACGTGCACAGCTTCGCTTCGGCGCTCAAGAACGCTTTGAGACAGGATGCGGATGTTATCATTGTTGGAGAGTTGCGGGACCTGGACACGATCCAAACTGCGATTACGGCGGCGGAAACGGGGCACCTTGTGATTGGAACCATGCACACCAACGATGCGCCGACGGCCATTGGGCGGATTGTTGATGCTGTTCCAAAAGAAGGTCAGCAGTTCGTAAGCGCGCAACTTGCGTGGTCATTGTTGGGAGTGGTGTGTCAGTATCTCCTCCCGCGAAGCGGTCAGGCAGGCTTGGTGTTGGCCACCGAATTATTGACGGTGAACTCGGGAATCGAAGCATGTATCCGAGCTGGGCGCCTTTCGCAGATACCTGGCTTGATTCAGATCGGCGCTAAGGACGGCATGCATACTGTGGACGATAGTCTTATCGAGTTGCTTATCGCCGAGCGCATCAGTCTGATGGACGCGCTGGCTCACGCAAGGGACCCCGATTTTGTGAAGGAGGAGTTCCAGAAGGCTTTGAAATCCCAAAGAAAAGGCTGGTTCGCGGGAATGTTCGGCAAATGAACTCCGGCCTAGTCGCTATACAATCAATCCGCCAGTTTTCCGCGAACAACGGTGAGTGAATACGGCGGGAGTTCGTAGCTTGCTGAAGCTTCGCGCGTGAATTGCGTCGGTGGCAGGCTGCGGATTGGGTGTCCGTTTGGGCCATCGTCACGCCAGGCATATTGCTGTCGGGAGAATTGAATTACTTCAACCTGGCCAGCAAAACTCAGCGGCTGCTTTGCGCCGGGGAGAGTAAATTCCACATTGAGCTGAGCTGCGCGTTTTGGATTCTTGTTGATTGCAAGTAGGGCCCACTGCTTATCCGGTCGTCGCACTGCATATGCAGTAACGGCAGGGCTCGCCACTGCGCGCTCGTTGTTTTTCGTTTCTTTCATGGTGACTGGAAATATTTCGTGTTGTTCGCTCACCGGCTGCATCCATTCTTTCATGAGAAGCTCAGCGGCGTAGTAAGTGGAAAGACGGTTTAACTGATCGCTCTTGGGGCTTAACTGAAGCATCATGAGATTGCCCCAGGAACATTTGAGCTCGTTTTGGAGATAGTTTGGTTCATACCCGTACAGGTACGGCTTCGCGCCGCCTAACGACAGAAACACACCAATTGTATCCGCATTGAAGAGTGCGCCTTCAATATCAACCTCCGGGCGTCCGGCAAAAACAGAATAGCCGTACTCGGTCATGAGCCACGGAATGTCTCCGGGCACGCCGTCTTTGCGCAGGCTGGCCATCATCGTGCCGAGGCGCTCCGGGATTTGTAACAGATGCGGCGCAGGATCTGCGCAGATGTTATCGAACGGGTAAAATTCGAATGATAAAAAATCGAAGCGGACTTTTGCGCCTCGGATGTATTGCAGAAATCGATTCATCCACGAACGATTTCCAGCTACGTCCGCCCATGTGAGCAGTTGGTCTTCGAAATTTTGCAAGCTTGGGCCTCCGACTTTTAGTGGCGACTTGAGTGCCGCCAAACGCCGGCCAATTCCGGCATACAGTGCGGCGTAATCCTCAGGCGAAACCCATTGTCCATCGGGTTCTTCGCCCAGCTCAATCCCTTCCAAGCTGTAATTCCGACGCAGCAGGTATTGGATTTCAGCGGCAGCGTTCTCGGGTGTGTCATACAAGGCGCCGACCGCAACAAGCACTGGCAAATTATTAGTGAGCTTGCTGCGCAAAACGAAATCCAATCCGGGCTGCTCTGTGCTGGGATCGAGATCCTCGATTCGATGCCAGGGATCGGTAGACGATGTATAAATAATTCCCTGGCGATGCCGATCGGGTGCGTGACGAACGTGATCATGAAAACGTCCATCCTTACTTAATTTTCCAAGATCGATCTCGCGGATCGCGAAGCCTAACGAGTCGCGAATATCTCCTGAATTTTCCGCAGCAACATGCGAACTACGGCTCATTAGGATTCGCACAAATTGAACGGCGCGCGGACGCTCTGTCAGTCGAACCAATTCACTACCGCCATGAGCATCAGCGATTGTGCCATTTGCGAACGGCTGCCAGTCGTCGTCATCATCAGGCTGCAGATGCATCGGATCGTTGCCGGGCCAGTACTCGACGCGGTACCGTGCAGCGTAAGGCGTTCCCCAATGGATTCGGATCGCGTTAACTGATTTTGGGGCGCCGAGATCGATCACCACCCACTGCGAGTGAGCGTCCTCCGATTCGCCGGTGAAATGTGAATCGAGATACGGATTACTTTTCCAAAATGAGTTTGCATCACCATCGGCGATACGAGAGTAACCGTCATCATTTGCCTGATCGGTCGTGTTTCCACGCCGTGGCAGTCGATAGCCGTAGGAAACGTTGATCGGTTCGCCGAGCGAGTCATCAGACGTCCAGTACCCGCAATTGTGAACCGGATCGCTCCACTTGCCGCGCGGGTTCCAATGCCATGCTTCACTCCCCAGCTCGGTGCGCAGTCGATACGTCAGCGGCCCGAGCCCGGCGGATAACATCTGGGTGATGTTCTTTTCCGTAAACATTTGGGCGCATTCGCCTTTCTCGTGACCGTCGATGCCGCCGCCCAATGCTTCTGTGGGAACCAATCGGTTTACAGGATGGTCTGCGGACACAATCGCGGAAATTACAAATGGCTTTTCGACTCCGGATGTTGACGTCGTGATGATTAGTTGAAGAGCGGTTAAGCTGATCACGGCATTGCGTAGCCACTTTCTTTCGAGAAAAGCTCCGGGCAGCCATTTATTCACGGCGGGGTATCTAGCCGTGGATCGATAAAAATGAAAGCATGGTAAGGACGACGCGCTGCGCCATCCCCGCCGTAGCGCGTCGTCACTACCTGCTATCGCTGCGCTTTAGTCAGTTGCTTCTTAACTTCGGTCTTCTCGCGACGCACGTCGCTCAGGTGACTCTGAAGAAGTGGTAACTCGGACTTTTGCGGATTCGGCTGGTGTCGCACAGATTTACCCTGCCGGTACTCTGGTCCGGGTTGTTTTGCCTGGCCGATTTGGCGAAGTAAGTCATCTTCTTGCTTCTGAAGCTCGCCATAGTGAGTTTGCAAGGTTTGCGTGCGATTTGTGGCCGCTTGTCGTGCCGCTACTGCCGCATTGTTCTTTGCAGCGGCGTCCTGTTGTTGACGTCGGGTTTCCTCCTGTTGCTTCTGATATGCAGTATAGTTGCCGGCCTGCTCGGCAGAATATGACGCGGCCTTTTCGGCATCGTAATGAAAGTGTTCCTGAACATCTTTCGGCAATTCGCTGAAGTAAACCTTCCTGATTCCAGAGTTAGTTTTCACGACAACGCCATCGGGTTCGACGCGCGTGACTGTGGCATCTTTGTATTCTTTGCCGTTAACCGTTTTGAAGTCCTCAGAGAATGCGGCAACCGCCACAGATAAGAGCAAAATGGTAAAAAGTTTTGTCTGCACTTGTCGCCTCCTCGGGTGCAGATTTGTTCTCAAAAATCAGTATTTCAGTCAAGGCAATTGCTGGTTCGACCGGAGCACTCAACTGACAACTACCTGTCATGTTGAGCAAAGCGAAACATCTCTGGTCTAATCCCATGCGTGACTTCAAAGTTGATCCGAGATTCTTCGACTTCGCTGAGAATGACACCGAGATATGGCTTCTAGTGCGGTCCCGGACAACAGTCAGGTCCCACCCAACGTCCAAGTTCGAGTACGCGTCGGCGCGGTGCTTAAGATAGCCATCATGCTCGTTGGACTGAGCCTCGCCCTAACGGCATGCCACGAACATGCTGCCGTTGCGAAAGTTGACTCGAACGGTCCAGTCGCAGTGGTAATTCCTGAACACGGCGCTTACACGGGTGCGTTCATGGATTTTGGCGACGCGGAGGACGACGTGACGCTCGAAACGATCGAGGATTTCGAGGAGATGGTGGGAAAACATCAGGCCATCATCGTTTCGTCGAGCTACTGGGGAGAACAAAATTTTCCTACCGACAATCTTAATGTCATTTGGCGGCACGGCTCGTTGCCTCTGGTATTCTGGTCGCCGTGGGACAAGCCCTACGAGGAAGATCACGGCCCGGATAGGTTCGGTCTGACTGAGATCCTTGGCGGCAAATGGGATGCATACATCGATAAATGGGCCGACGCCGCCCGGGATTTTGGCCATCCAATGATCGTCGTATTCGGTGTCGAGATGAACGGCACGTGGTTCCCGTGGTCGGGCGCTTACTATGGCGGTGCGCAATGGGTACCCGAATACAACAATTGGAAAGGTCCGGAAACATTTCGCCGGGCGTACCGATATGTTGTGGACCGCGTCCGCGCGCGCGGCGCGTCAAATATCAAATGGATGTTTCACACCAACAATTACCCGTATCCTTACGAAACGTGGAACAGCGCAGCGGCGTATTATCCCGGATCTGATTACGTCGATTGGCTTGGCCTCAGTGTTTATGGGCAGCAATACAAGGACGAACCTAATCCGGATATTCCTTCATTAGTCGACTGGCCATATCAGGAAATGAGCCGCCTCGATCCGAACAACCCCATCATGATCGCGGAATGGGCGACTGGCGAATTCCCGCTTACCACGGCCCCTCCCAGCGCTATGCATAAACCAGCCTGGATCAAACAAGGGCTGGAGCTGTTTCGCACCCGCTACCCGCGGATCAAAGCAGCGCTTTACTGGCACGAGCGCTGGCAAAACGCAGATGGTTCGTACAGCAATCTCCGCGTGAATTCTTCTGTGGAATCGCTCGAAGCTTACCGCTCGGGAGTCGCTCATCCAGATTGGCTGGGAGATCTAGTTCTGCGCGCAGTTCCAAAAATGTAGACGGTAGGGCGGTCTCGAGCCCGGCCTACGGTTTTGTATCCGTCGCAGACAAAATCTCTGCTTGGCGGCGTCTTGAAAGTAAAGACCGTGAAAAGGTCATGGAGCCCATCGCCAGCCATGAGAATTGGAGGAACTGCTTTTCTGAAGTTGCGCCCGGACTGCTTCTGTTCGCCCGGCAATGGGTGCAATCCGCGGCCGACGCGGAAGACATCGTTCAGGATGCTTTCGTCAAGTTCTGGCGTCGCAATCACGACATTGGTAACCGCGGGTTGCTCTATTCGGCCGTTCGCTCTCTCGCGCTCGATTTTATCCGTCGTGACGCGCGACGCGCCCGACGTGAGGCGACGGCTTTGGCGGAAGTCGAGCCGGCTATTGAGCCGCATTTTGAATTCGAAGATGACACGCAATCAGCGCTCGCAACGGCAGTGGAATCTTTGCCGCGCGATCAGCGGGAGGTACTGGTCTTGAAAATCTGGAACGACCTTACATTCAGCGAGATCGCCGGAGCGCTCGGAATTTCACAAAATACAGCGGCGTCGCGGTACCGCTATGCCTTGACCAATTTGAAGAAAGCTTTGCAACCGCAATGAGCGATTTTTCGGAGCTTGAAAAAGAACTAAGAAGGATGCGACCGGCACAGCCGTCCCCGGTGCTTTTCGATCGGGTAGGGGAAGCTCTCAAACATGGCAGGTTGTCTGTGTCAGACGCCAAACGGAAGCGATGGCGTTTCACAGAAGGTCCCTATAATTGGTGGTCGTTAGGCTTTGGCCTCGCTGCTGCCGCAGTTTTGATTCTATTCGCGACGGTAACGATAGAACGTCGGCAGGAGCAGCAACAAACTGTCGTGCAAAATTCACCTGCGCCCGAAACACCATCGGCTCCGCTTGGGAAGAAACGATCGACGTCTCCCAGCAGGTTCGTTCCTGCCGGTGGCACGAACCTCGTTTACAACACCCGGGACGAAGGATTGCATTTTGCTGATGGCTCAGAACGACCGGTGCGACGTGTTCGCTACCGGACGCAACAAACCTGGCGATGGCGCAATCCCGAAACTGGTGCATCACTCCGGGTTTCCTATCCCAGCGAGGAAGTCGTGCTTATCCCGGTCTCAGGTCAATGATTCAACAAAACAACCATGAAAATGAAAACCGTATTCACCATCACAATCGCCGCCTTGTTGCCATTCGCAGCACTCGCACAAACACCGCCTGCGCCACCACAGCCACCGCAAGCTCCACACCCCCCAGGAATGCCAGGACATCACGAACCAGGGATGCCGGGTCATCACGAGAAAAAGCCGAAAGTTCCGGTCGTTTATCTCGGCGTTGATACATCTCAGGTGCCGGCGGTCGTCAGCGATCAGCTTGGCCTGGCAAAAGGCTTCGGATTGGTTGTCGATTACGTCGAGCCGAACAGCCCCGCTGCTACGGCTGGCGTTCAACAAAACGACATCCTCAAAATGCTGAACGACCAAATTCTGATCGAGCCAAGTCAGTTGCGGAAGCTCCTGCAAACTTTCGCCGACGGAACGGAAGTGACGCTCACGGTGTTGCGCAAGGGACAGGAACAAAAGCTCACCGCTAAACTTTCCAAAAAAGAAGTGTCACAGCGACATAGTGCCTTTCCTGGTGGCAATCACGACTGGCATTGGGATTTCGATGCCAAAGGCGATCTCGACGAGCAAATGCGGGATCTCAAGGAGCAACTTAAGGAGCAACTAGGCAATCAACGCGGTATTGTCCGCGAAGCGGTGACCCAAGCTCACGAAGCTGCCAGACGCGCGCGTGACGATGCGCGTCGTGCAGCCGACCAGCTCCGGATCTTTTTCGAGGATGACGGCGCGGTAAAGAGTAGCAAAATCGATCTCGGCAAAGCGCAGGTTGTTTTCTCGGACGACAAAGGCGAGCTCAAATTGGCGAATGTCGACGGGAGAAAACTGCTCACGGCGAAGGATCCGCAGGGTAAATTGGTTTTCAGTGGACCAGTCGAAACGAAGGAAGACCTCGACAAGATGCCGGCGGACGTACGTGAACGTTACAATCGATTGCAGCAAAATGATTTGCCCACCGTCAACCCGCAACCCGACAGAGAAAACGGGGATGAGGGCGATGGGGACGACTCAGATGATCAGGATGACGATGACGACGAGGACGCCGGTGAAGTAACTCAGCACGTCTCCTTTCAATCGTCACCCGAGATGATTCCGCAATCAATTTCGTTTTGACGTCGGCGTCTGATCCAGACGGCGTGCGAACGCACAATTAACACCGCGCTCGCCGCAGGATAGTTGCGGCAACAATTGTGATGGTATTTTCTTGCCGCTTGCAGCTCGCGTGCTTATAACCGACCCCTCGTGATGCTGCGGGTCTTGTTGCTCACCGGAATCATTGCGTTGGTATTTCCGCTGTTTGCTCAAACGCCGCCGCCCACCTCCACGCCATCGCTCGAGCAACGTGTAGCTGATCTTGAAGCGTACGTAACCAATTCGCCGCGCGGAGTGGATGCCGCTCTGGCAAACAGTTCGAAGATCTCCGCGCCTGGTCCGAGTTACAACGCGTGGATGATGACGTGCGCCGCACTCGTCCTGTTCATGACGTTGCCAGGTTTGGCGCTCTTCTATGGCGGCCTCGTCCGGGCGAAAAACGTGCTGTCGGTACTGGCCCAATGTCTCGGCATAGCCGGACTGGTCACAATACTTTGGTGGGCGGTGGGGTACTCGCTCGTTTTCTCGCGTGGGTGTCCGTTTCTTGGCGGATTAACGTTTCTGTTTCTGCACGGCGTCGATCCGAGACCGAACGCTGACTATTCCTACTGGGTTTCGCAGAATGTTTTCGCGATGTATCAACTGATGTTCGCCATCATTACGCCGGCTTTAATTGTCGGCGCGGTAGCAGAGCGAATGAAGTTCGTTGCGGTGCTTGTGTTTGTAAGCATCTGGATGTTCGTCGTCTATTTCCCGATTGCACACATGGTCTGGGGAATTGACGGCTGGATGAATGGCGTGTGGAATCCTAACGCGAAAATCACTGCCATAGATTTCGCCGGCGGAACCGTCGTGCACATGAGCTCAGGCTGGTCAGCGCTCGTGCTGTGCGTTCTTCTCGGGCACCGGCTCGGATTCAGAAAGGAAATCATGGCGCCGCACAGCATGGTGCTTTGCATGGTGGGAACTGGTTTGCTCTGGGTAGGCTGGTATGGCTTTAATGCGGGCAGCGCGCTGGCCCCGGATGGAATCGCGGCAAACGCGTTCACGACTACCACTCTCGCAACGGCGGTTGCGTCGTTTACGTGGGCCACTCTCGAGTATGCGCTGCGCGGTAAACCGAGCGTACTCGGGTTTTGCTCCGGTGCCGTGGCCGGGCTGGTTGTGATTACACCAGCTTGCGGCTATGTCGGGCCGACTGGTGCAGTGATTATCGGCGTTGCGGCTGGGATAGTGCCGTTTTTTGCATGCACCAAACTCAAAAGCTGGCTCGGCTATGACGACGCGCTTGATACATTCGGCATTCACGCTGTCGGTGGCACACTCGGCGCGTTTCTGACCGGTATTTTTGCAACGGCGAGCGTAAATCCGAATCTTTCGCTAAGCACCGCCGGTCCGCTCAATCCGGCGACGCAAAATGGCCTGGCACAAATTATTGGTCATGGGCTCTGGATCGAACAGCTAAAAGCAATTCTGATCACGATCACGCTGGCCGTCGTCGGAAGCGCCCTTATTGGCGTTCTCGTGCAACGAGCAATAGGCCTGCGGATCCCACCAGAGATCGAGCGGCAAGGGCTCGACATCAACGAACACGGCGAAGAAGGGTATATGACGACAGGTTGAGATCTGTTTCCCTTACCGGCTGACCTGCGGCGGCGAAATTAATTACCGGTGTTAGGATTGCCCATGCTGTGCATTTCTCGCTGCAATTGTTCCCCGCTCGCTTTTTTCACGTTCAGAGTACCGGCCTCTGTCGCTCCGTCGGAAACTTCCACCCAGCGCCCACCGGTATGACTTCCTGTGGCCGGCGGCATCCAGACCATGTGCTTCCCCTTCTTTTGGTCGGTGCTTGCTTGCCCTGCTGCCACAGGTTTCAGATCAAAATTCAGTTGTGTTATCTGATCTGACTTGGTTTTCGTATTCCCAATAGCGGCCTTCACCGCACCGTTGACTACGAGCGAAACGCGATACACACCGGGCTGTAAACCCTGTGAAATGTAGCGACCATGTGTATCGGTCTTCACCGTATTGAAGAGTTGCTTGCCGTTTTGCGATTCAACCCGAACATCCGCACCTTTAATCGCCTTTCCCTGCGCGTCCTTAACGATGCCCTGAATGCTTGCTGGTCCCGCCCAGGCGTCAACAGCACAAAGGAGGAACCCCATTAACCCGATCTGCAATGATTTAATGAACATAGATGAATAGATGTGATGATTCACTAATTCCTACAGGAAAAAAGACGCGAAGTTCCAAAACGATTTGTAAAAGAGCGAAAAAGTGAAGCTTCCGCAAATAGACTGCTGCTGCAGCCGCGCCGCTGTGAGGTGCGGCTACCCGGCCGTGGCTACAGATTAGAAGCATTTTTCACAGCGCGACGTCCCAAGTAAGACGTTGATGTTACTCGTCCATTCGTCGTAGTCGTTTTACTGTCTGAATGTTCGATCCGGAATGTGCCTCTCCGTTGTCGTCAACTTCGACCCAATTACCGCCTATGTGCGTGCCGGTGCGACCCGGCATCCATACAACGTGCTTGGCGCTCTTTGTAATAGTACCTGCTTCGGATTTTGTTTTGAAATCGAAATTCAGCTGCGTCGCTTGATTCGCTTTGGTCTGCGTGTTCCTGATCGAGGACTTGACCGCGCCACTCACAACCAATGTCACCCGGTAAACGCCAGGTTGTAGTCCCTGTGAAATATAGCGGCCCCGTGTATCGGTCTTTACTGTGCTGAACACCTGTTTGCCATCTCTGGATTCGATTCGAACATCTGCGTCTTTAATCGGTTCGCCTTTTGTATCTCTGACAAACCCCTGAAGGGACGCTGACCCGTCCATCGTGAGCTTGTTTCCTCGGAGATCAGCTTCTACTGGGCGAGTACGCAGAGCGGTCTTGAGTGCAGTCTCTCGAGGTGCAGAGCTAACGTCGCCTGTAAGTTTGTTCTTCCGGAGACCGGTTTCCAATGCGCGATCACCCACATTGGTGTTGAATGCAGTCTCTGGAGGCCCAGCGATGACGTCCGCTGTAATTTTGCTCGTTGGTAGACCGGCTACCAAAGGGCGATCACGCAGACTGGTAGTGAATTCCGTCGCTGGAGCCGCAGCGGCCACGGGAGTGTTCAGGCGGCGCGACTCGAAATCTCCCGAAGATCTATGATCAGGAAGTGTGAATTGATTAGATGGGGTCTGCACCGGAGCGGTAGCGCTGACAGTGCCTACTGCTACAGGATAAGTTACATCCGCGAAAAGTCCCTGTAGATCACCGCCATGTGCGCCATTGCCGGGTTGCTCGTGCGCGGAAAGGGGAACGGCGAACTTGATCTTGACTGCATCGGCGACAGACCGAGCGATTTCGTCCTGGAGTGCAAATGCGCCATTCAGCTCGCGGTCATAAGTTTCGGTCCAAACGCGAAAACCGTTTCGCGCGTCAATCAGTTCGGCTGTCACACGAACGCGGTTACCGTGGCGCTGCAAACTTCCTTCAAGCACATTTCCAACGTTGAGTTTTTCTCCCACCTGCTTTGTGTTCTTTCCTTTCAATGAGAATGACGAAGTTCGTCCGGCTACGCGCAACCCGTCAACGCGCGCTAACGTATTGAGAACCTCCTCCGTGATGCCGTCACACAAATATTTCTGATCCTTCGCCTCACTAGAATCGGTAAATGGTAGGACTGCAATACTCCTGTCTGGGGGATTGAACTGCGACGCAGTAAAGAGTTCGCCGCGAAATAACCAAACCGCCGCCGCGCCTAGAAGGATCCCGGCAGTCGCTGCTCCAACTAGTTTCGGATTACGTTGCGACCATCGCCATATCCGCGCTGGAGGCGAAACCGGGCGAGCGATGATTGGACAGCCGGCGAGCCAGCGTTCAAGATCGGCTGCCAGGTCGCGGGCCGATTGGTAGCGCGCTTTTGGATCGCGTTCGAGACAGCGTGCACAAATGGTTTCTAAATCGCGATCAAGCGACGGTGCCAGCGAGCGCAGTTTCGGCGCCTGTGTTTCAGAGGCTTGCCGAATTACCGAAACCGGATTGGAACCCAGAAATGGTGGACGTCCGGTAAGCAGGTTGAACAGAACTGCGCCCAGACTATAAACATCGGCAACCGGGGTAAGGGCGACGGCTGCGTCACCGGCCTGTTCGGGCGCGATAAAACCTGCGGTTCCAAAGGTCGTCAGCGACCTTGTAAGATCGTTGTTGCCGTCCAGCAGCTTCGCCAAGCCGAAATCGCTGACCAGTGGCTCGCCTCGATCGTTGAGCAGAATGTTTCCCGGTTTTAGGTCGCGATGGAGAACTCCGCGGCTGTGCGCGTATTCGACAGCATGTGCGACTTTTGCCATCAATTGCACGCAATTCCGCGGTTCATCGCGCAGAGAAGCTGTGTTCTCTTGCAAGCTTCCCTTCTCTGCCAACTTCATGCTGAAAAACGGGAGGCCATCCTCGCTTTCGCTCACTTCATAAATCGGAAGAATGTTTGGATGATCCAGACTGGCCACCGCCTGCGCTTCTCGTCGGAAACGCTGCAGAGCTCCATGTGAATCAGCGCGATAACTAAGGACACGCTTTACCGCGACGATGCGCCGGGAATGTCGTTGCCTGGCGCGATAGATTACCCCCATGCCACCGCAACCGATCTGTTCGAGAATTTCGTAATTTCCCAGGAACCAGGATTTGTGTGGCGCGTCCACTTCGGCGAGCCCGGTTTGAAAAAGCGCTTGAGATACGTCGTCACCGCCTTCCAATCCGTTGCGCAGAAGGCAGCTCACGCAAATTCCAGCGTCCAGTCGTATGGTCGCTCCACACTTCTCGCATTTTGCGTGCTCTTGAGTAGTGCGTTGAAGCTGAACGGCGCGTGGATCCGAATTTGTCATTGCATCAGTCGGTTGCTGTTGCGAGTAACGCACACAGGTAACGGATTTCGTCGTCCACGTCGACAGGGTCTTCGACTGTTTGCGAGACTTCATCGCGCAGCAAACTGCGATAACGCTGACGCATGTTGTGCAGCTGTTTTTTCACGGCCGTTTCCGCCATTCCCAGTTCCGCTGATAATCCCGCATATGACACTTCGTCGCGTTCGTCTGTAAGGTGGGGACTTAGTGCCTGAAAAAGCCAGAGCTTGCCTTTGCTTTCGCATTCTTCCCTTAGCCGTTGAAAGGCGTGTTCCACTACGGTGGTCGCCCAAGTGAGGTCGAAGATGCGCTCCGGCGGCAAGGAGTGGAGTGCTTGAACCGAGATGGATAATTGCGACGGAGCTTCCGCCATCCACTCGTCCCAGGAAATAAATTCCACGCCGCCGCCACGTTTGTAGGCATGAGCTTTCTCCGCGGCGTTAACAAGAAAATTTTGGAGCGACTTGAGTAAAAGCGAGCGGAATCGCCCGCGATTACGATCAGCGTGCTGCAGCCAGTCGTTCTTGAGAATTGTTACAAAGAAATCCTGCGTGCGATCCTGTGCGTCCTCAATCGAATAGCCGCGCGCCCGCACAAACAAGAAAATGGGCCGCCAATAAACCCGGCAAAGTTCGGCCAGCGCTTCACGACGTTTTTGTTCTTCACTCCCCAAACCAGACGCCGAAAGGATGAGACTCCAGCGGGTAGTTACAAACTCACGTGCTACGCCTGCGCCCTCGTGGCCGTTCTTCCCGTTCACAATTGAACATTGTGGTTCTCCTTCACCCACACAAGCATAAACTGTTACCGACAAGTCTGCGGCAGGCGTCCCATGCACGATGTGGACGGATCGCCACGTTTTCAGCTGCTGCCTCGCTCGTCCGCCTAACGAGCGTTGGCTGCGTTCGATTCGCGATGGACTTTTATGCCCAAATGGCAGTATTGACATGCTACGCAAAAATCCCTAATCATCATAGCCGTTCGTTAGTCTGTTTGATGTGACCAGTGAACTTCAAGAAGCGGACTGGAATCGGCTCCTGCGCAGGATTCAATCGGGGAAGTGCACTCCTTTTTTGGGAGCCGGCGCGTGTTATGGCGCTCTTCCGCTTGGTGCGGATGTGGCGGAAGAACTCGCGCAGCGCTACGGGTATCCATTCCCCGATCGAGATCTCGTGCGTGTTGCGCAGTATGCAGCCGTACAATCCGACCCGAACGCGCCAAAGGAAGATGTCGTCGATATTCTGCGCGCAGCCGGTCCGCCAAAGTACAACCAACCGCCACAGTTTGGGAACTCGGGTGAACCGCACAGCGTTCTCGCTGGTCTTCCGCTGCCAATTGTTATCACGACGAATTACGATGATTTCATGGTTTGCGCTCTTAAATGGAAATTGAAAGACGCGCGCCGCGAGATTTGCCGCTGGCAGGACATCCTGCAGCACGTCGAATCGATTTTCGACAAAGAGCCTGGTTACCGACCAACGCCCGCCAATCCGCTCGTGTTCCATTTGCATGGCGCGCTCGATGTTTCCGAGTCGCTCGTATTGACCGAAGACGATTATTTAACGTTCCTCGCGAACATGGCCGCCAAACCGAATCTTCTCCCCGAGGTCGTGCAACAGGCTTTTGCCGCCACCAGCTTTGTGTTCATTGGCTATCGTTTGGGCGACTGGAATTTTCGCGTCCTGTTTCAGACTTTGCGCGCGCGCCAACAATTCAGCAGCATCGTCGTCCTAAAACCTCCAGATGAAACCGATCCAAATCGCGCGGCGCATCAGGCTTATTTCGAAAAATTTTACGGCGCCATGGACATGAAAGTCTTCTGGGGCACAGCCCGAGAGTTTTCTTCGCAGTTGGACGAGCGCTGGAAAATCTTCGAACAAACGAAAAAATGAGCGCTGACCCGGTTACTGCCGAATCAAAGGACGTTCTGCCGCCCAAGAGCGGCCGCGAGTTGGACGACAAGACATGGGAGCGGCTATTGAAACGCATCAGAGACGACAAATGCACGCCCGTGATTGGTGCAGGTGCGTGCACAGCGCCTCCGACTGGTGCTGATCCGGCAGAATGGGCGAAATTGAATTACCCATCGAAGGAACAGATCGCGCTAAAGTTCGCGGCTGATTATGCCTATCCACTCGACGACCAAACCAAGCTGGAGCGAGTGGCGAAATATGTGGCAGCGACCGATGACATCATGGCTCCGAAAGAGGCGTTCGCTGAACATTACGGTAGTCTGCCTTCACCGAACTTTTCAGCATGGCCTAACGAGCCGCACCGGGTTTTGGCCGATCTTCCTTTTCCAGTCTATCTCACAAGTAACTTCGACGATTGGATGTTTCGCGCCCTGACCGAATACAAGAAACGGGATGCGCACCTTGCTATCTGTCGTTGGAATCGGCATATCCCCGAGAAAGCGCCAAGTTTCGATCCAGACTTTGCTTATTCAGTAGCGAATCCACTTGTTTATCACTTTCACGGTTGCACGCCGTGGGCGGAATCGGCGGTAGTGACTGAGGACGATTATTTTGAATTCCTGATCAACATCTCGCGAGACTACAAATCGCTCGCGCACAGAGTCGACCGAGCGTTGGGAGGCGCGCTGCTCTTTTTGGGTTACACACTGTCGGACTGGGATTTTCTGGTGCTCTTCCGACTCTTCGCAAACAAGCTGCGCGACAGCGGTAATACACACATCGCTGTGCAACTGGAGCCTTCTGACGCGCCAGGCGAGCAGGCAGAGAAAGCGGCTAAGGCCGTGAAGTACCTCGATTCGTATTTCGGTAGCGCGCAGGTAAAAATCTATTGGGGCACTTGTCAGGAGTTTTGCGAGGATCTTCGAGTGCGTTGGGAAGCTTTCAGCCGGGGATGAGCGATTCGCCCTTTGTCGGACCGCGGCCTTTTGAGAAAGAGGACAGCGACCGTTTTTTCGGTCGCACGCGCGAGACGGAGGAGCTTCTTTCATTGATCATCGCACACCGGGCTGTGCTTGTTTATGCGCAATCGGGTGCAGGCAAAAGCTCGTTATTGCGAGCAGGCGTCATCCCGCGCCTAGAGGATCAGCAGTACCAGGTTCTGCGATCCGCACGCGTACATGGCTTGCTGCCAAATGACGTTCCACCCGAAAGCGTACAAAACATTTTTGTGTACCATGCCCTTCAGTACTGGGCTCCATTGTT
>JBJMXF010000007.1:0-4296 GCA_045809725.1 Candidatus Udaeobacter sp.
CCTGCTGATCCGCCAGTGACAGGAAATCAATGCGGCAGCCTTCCGCGAAATGACGGTTCCGGTAATGCGCTGGTCCTTTCTTATCGCCAGCAACGACAAGTAACCCTCCACAACCTGCAAGCTTTTGAACAAGCCTAACGACTGCGTGTGTCGGCTCCTGAATTGTGGTAATTACAGCCGCAAACATTTCACGCCGTCAGATGACCGAATTTAATGCTTCCGTGAATTGCTGCTGTAATCTAAGTGGCGAAAATTCTGTTTCGTACGCGTGCCGCATTCGCCCGGCGAGTCCCAGTTGCAACGCGCTATCCCTTTTTAAATGCGCGAGGGCAGACAGCAGCGCGCGAGGATCGGGATCCGTTACGCACAGTGCAGCCGCTCTTTTTTTTGCCCACTGCACCACATCAGATGTTTCTGGGGCCCAGATGACGACCGGCCGGCCAGCACGCGAGTATTCGGGAAGCTTTGTCGCGAAACACGTTTCCGTGCGCCGCCGCTGTGCTGCATCAAAAAACATGACGACTAAGTATGCGTGGAACGAACCCAGCCAGTCGTCAAAGCCTGCTCCGGCTTCGATGAAATCGTGGAGGAGCTCCTTGCGCCGCATTTCGTCGACTAAGCCTTGTGGCCAGTGCGGGCGGCCTCTGAATTCGACCCGAACGTCACTTTGTTTAACCGCCAATTGAGCCAAATCGCACAGCATATCGCTGTAATCAATCATGTTGCCACTGTAACCAACGCGAAACTCACCCGCCGAACCGTTGGAGGGTGACTGCTCGATCGGCTTGGCATCAGGAATCGGAAATATAACGCGAGCATTGCGGTGCGGGCCCAACGCTCTGCGCATTCCTTCACCCGGACAGAGGCTTAGATCAGCAGATCGATAAAGCTCAAGAAATCGCTGCTCCAGGTGCTTGCGTACCGGCTTATGAACCTCAGCAATGTCGGGCCACCAGTCGTCAAATCGCACAATCAATGGCAGTCGATGCCGCCTCGCGTAGCGCTGCGCCACCCAGCAACCGCTGCGATATGCGAGTGTAAGAACAACTGTTCGCGTGCTACGGGGCGGCGCGGGGAGCCCTTTCTCCAACGGCAATGTGGTATGCATCAGATAATCGACGTCGCCTGCCCATCGTCGCGCTGGCGTTCGCATTAGTCGCGGAACAATCTTGGAGTGAAAATGCCCATGGACAATCTCGTGATGTTCAGCAGGCAAAATGTGCAATTGAATGCCACTCCGATTGACCAGATGTCGGTGCATCAACACTGCAGCAGCGAAACTGTTCTCAGGACGAACCGAGGAAATCAGAATCACATTAATGTCATCCATTGACCAACTCAGTTATTTTTTGGACGAATACGTCCTGCAATCGATCGGGATTAAACAGCGTTTGATGCAGTTGCACCGCTTGTTTTGAGAGCTTCTCATTCAACTCAGTATCTCTGGCCATCTCACGGCAAAGGCAGACCACTGCTGTAGCGTCGGGAGCGGAGACCACCGCAGCGCCGCCGTGCTCGCGAGCAACACGCACAGGCGTGCAATACTCTGGTCCCCAAAGAATCACCGGTTTTCCAAATGAGACGTAGTCGAGGAACTTGGTAGTAAAACTCGTGCGCATGAAAAGTTCATGCTCTTTCTCAAAGCTCATTACTGATAGGAGCGCGTCGGCACTGGCCAGCACCTTGACAGCTTCTTCCGGTGGTTTGAACCCTAGATAAGTGCCATTTGTCAGCGCGCGGTCACGAAGCTGCCTTGGCCAATCGGCATTGGGCCCGACCACGATGATTTCCAAATCGCTCGTCGCCTCGATCCGTTCGATCAGTGAGCACAGCATCCGTCCATAGAAATTTTCCACTGAACCGACGTATACCACACGAAATTTTCCGCTGCGCGGCGGCCACGTCTTTTCCGGCATAACATGTCTGCCAGGCATCGGATAAATCACATGACTGTTGCGATGCGGCCCTAACACTTCCTGCATGCCATCGCTGGTGCAAAACGCCAAATCGCACGCGGCGTAAAGATCGCGGTAACGGCGACTCAGAATCCGCTGCGTCGACTTGTGGCCATAATGACCTTTCATAACGGGAAACCAGTCGAGAAAAAGTCCTGCCAGCGGCAACCTGTGTCGTTCCGCGATTTTTCGCGCGATGTGAGATAGTCCGCATTCTGCCAGCGTAAGCACAACTTGCGGCTGGAAACGTTGCACTGCCTCCTCCAGGGCGTCATTAGCTGTCAGGGGCCAAACCAAATTTTCGTAGTCGGCAATCCACGCAGCGAATCCCCGACCGAACCGGCTCTTTCTCAATCGATGAACGAAATATGGCAGCCGCAACTGCGTGTGGATCATAAGTCCGTCTGCAAAGTCTGCATTGCTGGCAACGTGCAATTCAAACGGGTTTCGCTCGACAAAGTGCCGGTACATGACAATGCGCACACCACAGTCATTTCGTGGTGGCACGATGCTTACCAGCAGAACGCGAGATTTTTCCGTCATCGAGAACTAGCAGTCAGCAGAGCTTCCCTCAAAGCTTCCAAGTGCGCCTTGCCGTATCGCTGATCGGGCTCGAGATAATTGCCTTCTGCCCACTCATTCCACGCATTGAGAAACAATATGCGTGGCGTATCCCTGAATTTCATCAACTTCGCGAGAGTCTCGACCAACCACTGATGGAAAAGTTTTGGTGACGACCCGACAAACACGATCGGATTTCGCCGACGGCGAGGAGAGTTGTCCCACGACGGAGTAACACAGGGAAACCGCAGATAGTTCGGTTGAACTCGTCTGCTCATAGAGCTGACAAGATGACGATAACTTTGCACGTTGATATTGTCGTCTAAAAGCTTTCGGCGAAGAAAAAAGCGGACATCATTCCACCGCCATTGTCTAAGTCTCAGCCGCCGCAAGCTCAGCAGTTTCGCCAGACTTGCGAACTCGGGTTGAAATTCGACTGCCGCATCAAGCCCAACTTCACTGGGAGGCAATACATCGGTACCTGTGTCGACGCGGCACAGGAAGATCTCGCCAATTCCCAAACGGCGACACTCGTTGCGCCAGATCGCTGTCGTCTTTCGGATGTCGGGCAGTTCATGTGCGCGATAAATGATAAACAGCGGTTTATTTTCAATCCTGATGTAACGCGGATCCGCGAAGGCATTGGCGAGCCAGCGGATGTGCGCAAGATCATCCTGCTCCGAGTACGTTTGCTCCATCAACACCTCGGAACCGCCGCCATCCCAAATGCGCGTCCAATTCTCGTTAGCCCAGCAAAGGCAAAATGGGAAATCAGGCTGGCCTGATGTTAGTACCTCATCAAACGGTCGATGAAGAAGCCGCTTACCTGAGAACCAATAGTGATAATAGCAGAAGCCGCTAACTCCGTACTGTCTAGCGAGGTCCGCCTGCGCTTCGCGCGCTTCGGCGACACGAAGATCGTAAAAACCGAGATCGGCGGGTAGGTGCGGTTGGTAGTGCCCGCGAAAAAGCGGACGTGCTTTGGTGACATTCGTCCACTCAGTAAACCCTTTTCCCCACCATGCATCATTCTCGGGTATCGGGTGGTACTGTGGAAGGTAAAACGCAATGACTCGTGGCGCGTCTCCCGCGAGTAGCGACTCACGCATGTCGGTTAAAATCTTCGATTGCTGATTTTAGTTCGTTCAGGTATCCCCTTCCCCACTTCTGGTCGGGCTCCAGGTGATTGCCTTCCGCCCACTCGTTCCAAGCGTTGATGAAGATCAGATTGTCCTGTCGAAAAGGAGATGTCTTCCAATTGGAAAGAGTACGCCGCAATTCTTTTCCAAAAGAAGCGGGGTCCGCTCCCACACATATGCTCCCAAATTTTCCACGGCGAGGGCTGTTGTCCCATCCTACCAGCACACAAGGTATTTGAGGGAAGCCGCGGAGACAGGGCGTCATCTTCCGCCGTGCTTTCATGTACTCATATAACTTTAGTCGGGCGCTAAGCACGCCCTGCTTCAAGTTCCGACCGAGGCGAACGATCGATGGACGGTCATCCACCGCTCCAGGGAGCACGCCAAGCTGCGGCTCGAAGTGCAGTGTCGTATCGAATCCAAATTTTCTGTCGTCTTCATCCGGATGCCCTGCGTCTAGTGCAACCAGGTATGGCTCGTTGCCGGTAGCGCGACGTGCGGCACTCCTCAAAAGCGTTGTGAAACGAATCGGATCCGGGTGACGGTCCGGGCGATACAGTAAAAACACCGGCCGATCACCGAGGGTAATGTAGCGCTCGTCGCGAAACACAGAGCTCAAATACTCGCTATGGGCTTCATCG
>JBJMXF010000008.1:0-2616 GCA_045809725.1 Candidatus Udaeobacter sp.
TCACGCGCTCTGGAAAATCGGCGCGCGAATTTAAGCACCGAGTGAAAGCAGGCATGGTCGGGATTAATATCAGCGTGCCTGCTTCCATGGCTTGGTTCCCATTCGCCGGCTGGGGCGATTCCTTCTTTGGAGATCTGCATATGCAAGGCAGGGAAGGGGTGCAATTTTTCACCCAACAAAAGGTGACAACGACCCGCTGGTTCGCTGAAGGCGAAGGAAGCGTTTGGAGTGCGAAATGATGCAAGCACCTGAACTACCGCCATTCGATCACCAGCCGCAGCCGTATCGTGGGCCATCCGCGGAAGAGGTGTTGCGCAACCGTCGACAGTTTCTGAATCCCGGGCTTTTCCTCTACTACAAACGACCGTTGATGATCGTGGAGGGCAAAGCGCAATACGTGTTCGACGAACATGGGCGCCGATATCTTGATGCCCTCGGCGGGATTGTGACGATCAGCGTCGGCCATTGTCATCCGGACGTTGTCGCGGCAGCGCGGCGGCAGATCGAGCTTTTGCAACATGCCACTACGATCTATCTGCACCCGAACATTTCCGAGTATGCGGAAAAGCTCGCAGCTAAAATGCCAGGCGATCTCAAGGTCTGCTATTTCGTCAACTCAGGCTCGGAAGCCAACGATCTAGCGCTTTTAATGGCGCGCGCTTACACCGGGAACTATGATGTGATTGCGCTTCGAAATTCGTACCACGGCGGCAACGCCTCAGGGATGGGACTCACGGCGCATCGCACCTGGAAGTTCAACGTCCCGCATAGCTTTGGCGTGCATCATGCCATCGCTCCCGATCCATATCGAGGAGCATGGGGACGCGACGATCCGCAGGCCGGAAATCATTACGCGGCCGACGTTAGAAGTTTGATCGAGCACGCAACCTCGGGGCAAATCGCAGCCTTTATAGCCGAATCAATCCAAGGCGTAGGCGGATGCGTGGTGTTTCCGGAGAACTACCTGAAGCACGTCTACGAACATGTGCGAGCGGCTGGTGGCGTCTGTATCGCCGATGAAGTGCAGACGGGATTTGGCCGCACCGGCGGCCATTACTGGGGATTTGAAACTCAAGATGTGGTGCCGGACATCGTGACGATGGCGAAGGGGATTGGGAACGGCGCTCCACTCGGTGCGGTCATTACTACCGCGAAGATCGCGGCCACACTCGCCCAGCGGATACATTTCAACACGTTTGGTGGCAATCCGGTCGTGTGCGCCCAGGGTGCGGCTGTGCTGGACGTGATCGATCGTGAAAAATTGCAAGCGAACGCTCTCAACATCGGGAGCCGGATCTTTGCAGGACTCGAGCGGCTAAAAACAAAACACAATCTCATCGGTGACGCGCGCGGTAAGGGCTTGCTGCTGGGAATTGAGCTCGTCAAAGATCGCAATACGAAAGAACCGGCGACGAGTGAATGCGCTCGCGTGCTGGAGAACTGTCGCGACATGGGATTGTTGCTTGGCAAAGGTGGTTTGTACGGTCAGACAATTCGATTTTCCCCGCCGATGTGCCTGCACCAAGCAGACGCCGACTTTCTGCTGGATGTACTGGGTCGCGCGTTTAGCGCCGTCTGAAATGATCCAAGTGACACTTCACGAGTCAAAAAGTCAGCATCAACACACGCATCGCCGAACGTTGAACCGATTCATGCCGCGGAGAAGCGGATTGGCAGAAGGGAACATCAATGTTGCTCGCGACAGTCAAGCTGCTCCTCGCGTCTGTTAATAGAGGATAATTTCGAATGCATTCACCTCGGACGACCGAACGAGCCGGGGCCGTTGATCCACGAATGCGAACCCGACCTTCGTCCATAACGCCCTCCGCCGCACTAAGTGGAATCTGGGCGCTCTTGCTTATCGTTTTTGTCGTTGCTGCACTCTACTTCGGCCGTTCTGTGTTGGTGCCAATAGCTCTGGCCACCCTGATCACGTTTTTACTCTCGAGGTTAGTTACGCTTCTCGAGCGTTGGATCGGGCGTATCGCGGCGGTGTTAGTGACTGTCATCGCGGTGTTCACAATGGTCGCCGCCGCGAGTTGGGTTATCGGCCGTCAAGTTATCGATTTGGCTGACAAGCTACCTGATTACCAAAGTAACATTGTAGCGAAGATCCGGTCACTAAGGCTTCCTGCTGCTGGCCCGCTGGCTCGATTCTCATCCAGCGTTCGCGCTCTGCAAAAGGAAGTTGTTGCGCCGGGCGCTGCGGAGACGGATCGAGACCGCGGTAATTCTTTAGCGAAAACGGCCCCGCCTGTGGCGACTCCTATCCCAGTGAAGGTCATCGAAGGACGAAACGCAATTCCCCAATTAATGCAGGAGACGCTCGGCGCAATTCTGAGTCCGCTCGGTACCGCTGCGTTGGTCCTGTTGCTGGTCATTTTTATGCTACTAAAACGGGACGATCTCCGCGGCAGACTGATCCGACTCATTGGGCAGGGCAGAATCAGCACAACTACACGCGCGATGGAAGACGCTGGACGTCGTGTGTCGCGTTACCTTTCCATGCAATTCCTTGTCAACACCTGTTATGGCATTTGTGTTGCTGTTGGGCTGCAACTTATCGGAGTTCCAAATGCCGCGTTGTGGGGAGTGTTATCTGGAGTGCTGCGATTT
>JBJMXF010000009.1:0-20938 GCA_045809725.1 Candidatus Udaeobacter sp.
CCTTCGTCAGTTTCGAACTCGGCAAACTCGAAGAGAGCAGCGGCAATGGCTGGCGATTTGATTTCTGTTTGTCGCAGATCTGTGAACAATTGGCGTGCGCGCTCTTTGCGGCCTGCGCGAATCTCCAGACGCGCAAGATACCAGCGCGCGAATGTTCGCCGCGGCTGTTCCGGCCTGCGCACCCACTTTTCCAGTTCATTGCGCGACGGTTTGTGTTCGGCGCGATACAGCTCATCGAGCTTTGCGAATAGCAGCTGGAGATCAGGGTCTGCGTGGTTACGATCGATGAAACGCTCCAGTACGTCATCTCCGGTCTCCGGAGTTTTAAGTTGCAAATGCCCTTCAGCGATGCCGAAAAGCGCAGCGAGCAGAACGGGATGAGGCGTTCCCTCCGGCCTTTTCAGAATCGCCTGAAACATCTCAATGGCTCGTTCAGGCCGGTGCGAAATCAGTTCGAGACGTCCGCGTAACACACGCCGCTCGCGCCGTTCAGCAACGGAAACCGGTTGCAACTGCTCCAAAAGCCGGCGTGCCTCGGGAGCGTTCCCTAATTCAATGTGCAACTCAGCCGCTCGCAACTGCGCTCGGTTGCCCCATTCTTTGTCATGTGCCAGCAGAATGAATTTTGCCAAGGCTTCCTGGCGTCTTCCTGACGCGCGTAACGCGTCGCCTGCGCCCAATACAGCTGCCTCGTGAAAGGGCGAACTGTCGTTAGCCAATTGCTCGTAAAGCGGCAGCGCGTCAGCCCAGCGGTGCAAACTGGCCAGGGCCTGGGCGCGCCAGAATTTCGCCCATGGCAAGTCGCGCAAGATCTTGTTAGTTAATAGAAGCAGCGTAGCCTCCGGTTCCTTCGCCGCGACCTGTGCTTCTGCTAATTTTTCGGCGACTTCGCGCCATTGTGGATCCGGCAGATCTTTATTCAGGAGCAACTGCAACCGCACGACTGCGACCTCGGGCACGCCTTCTGAAAGCGGCGTTCCGGCCTCGGCCAGTTGAGTCGAGAAATCCGCACGGGCGACTGGGCTGAGTACCCCGATCAGACATGCAAGGCCTAAGTGTCCGATATGTCTCATCTTCTCTCCAGCATTGCTCGTAAGTATTGCCCGGTATGGCTCGCCGGAATCGTGGCGACCTTCTCAGGCGGACCGGATCCGATCACCGCGCCGCCATGTTCGCCGCCTTCGGGACCCAAATCGATGATCCAGTCGGCGCATTTAATCATCTCGAGATTGTGTTCAATGACCACGATAGTGTTGCCCGCGTTGCGAAGCTTCACCAACACCTCCAGTAATTTTTCAATATCGGCGAAATGCAACCCGGTCGTCGGTTCATCGAGAATGTAAACAGTGCGGCCAGTGGCCTTCTTGGCAAGCTCTGTGGCAAGTTTCACGCGCTGCGCTTCGCCGCCGGAAAGAGTTGTTCCGGCCTGGCCCAGTCGTAGATAGCCCAAGCCAACGTCGAGCAGTGAATTGAGCTTTTCAGCGATGCTCGGCACATTGCGGAAGAATCGCGCGGCTTCGTCCACGGTTAAATCCAGCACATCTGCAATATTTTTGCCTTTGTAAGTGATTTCGAGAGTCTCGCGGTTATAGCGTTTGCCCCGGCAAACCTCGCATTCAACGTAAACATCGGGCAGGAAGTGCATCTCGATTTTGATCAAGCCGCCGCCCTCGCAATTCTCGCAACGACCGCCTTTGACGTTGAAACTGAACCGACCCGCGTCATAACCGCGGACCCGCGCTGCGGGCAATTGCGCGAACAATTCGCGTATCGGGGTAAACGCGCCGGTGTACGTAACCGGATTCGACCGCGGCGTCCGGCCAATCGGGCTTTGGTCGATCACAACCACTTTGTCGATCTGTTCCAGCCCGCGAATCGCTTTATGAGCGCCGGGCTTGTCTTTCGAATTATAAAAGTGCCGGAAAAGAGCGCGGCGCAAAATATCGTCCACCAAAGTCGATTTGCCGCTGCCCGAAACACCAGTTACACACGTTAGGCAGCCGAGAGGAAATGAGGCATCGATTGTTTTCAGGTTGTTTTCGCTTGCGCCCACGACTGTAAGCCAGCCATCGGGCCGCGGCTGAGCGCGCTGTTTTGGAATGGCAATGCGCGCGCGTCCGGAAAGATAATCGCCAGTCAAAGAATTTTTCGCGCGCGCGATGTCGTCAAGAGTTCCCTCTGCCACAATCTCGCCGCCACGCGGCCCTGCGCCCGGACCAAGATCAAAGATGTGGTCGGCAGCCCGGATCGTCTCTTCATCGTGCTCGACTACGATGACGGAATTCCCGAGATCGCGCAGTTTTCGCAGTGTTCCGAGTAAGCGGGAATTGTCGCGTTGATGCAGACCGATGCTCGGTTCATCGAGAATGTAGAGAACGCCAGCCAGACCGGAGCCGATCTGCGTCGCGAGTCGTATCCGTTGCGCTTCGCCGCCGGAAAGCGTGCCGCTCTCGCGATTCAACGTGAGATAGCCTAGCCCGACCTCCATCAGAAATTGCAGGCGCGAACGAATCTCGCGGACAACGTCTGTCGCGATCGTCTGCTGTTGATTGCTCAGGTCGAGATTGGCAATGAATCGCAGCGCGTCTTCCACGTTTTGTTGGCTGAACTGATGGATATTCAGTTCGCTGTGCAATCTCGCCGGGGTACGCTCAGCGCAGGCGAGTCGGGCTTTGATTGTGACCGCAAGGATTTCGGGTTTGAGCCTTGCGCCGCCGCAGACCTTGCACGTCTCGCGCGTCATGAATGCTCGAATCCGATTGCGCGTAAACTCGCTCTCCGTTTGCTCATAAAGCCGCTGCATTTGCGGCACGAGGCCTTCGAACGGTTTTGTAGTTTTCTTTTCACCCTTGCCGCCAAACCGCATTTCAACCGGATCGCCATTCGTTCCGAAGTAAAGCGCAGCTTTGAATGTTTCAGACAAATCGGTGAAAGGCACCTCTTCGTTCACCTTGAAGTGTTTGATCAACGCGTCTTGTAGATGCCGATAGTAAGCCCGCATCGGTTTCGTGCCGCGACGCCACGGTATGATTGCTCCTTCGGCGAGCGATTTGGTTTGGTCGGAGATCATCAACTCCGGATCGACCACCAATTGTGTGCCCAGACCGTGGCAAGCTGGGCAAGCGCCGAGGTGGCTATTGAAAGAAAAGTGTCTGGGCGTTAGTTCGCCTAAGTTGAATCCGGTTTCAGCGTTCCCGTAATCCGTGGAGTAACGGCATTCTGACCACGGTTCCGATTCGGCATCCGGCATTGGACGTTGGGCGTTGGGCGTTTTCGATGTTTGAGACAAAACAACAATGCGATTGCCGCCCCATTTTAGCGCCGTTTCGATCGAGTCCGTGAGCCGCACACGAATGCCATCGCGGACGACCAGCCTATCGACAACCGCTTCAATCGTGTGCCGCTCGCCTTTTTTCAGCCGGATCGGCTCAGTGCGATCCAGTTCGATCATGTGGCCGTCGATACGTGCACGAACAAATCCTTCACGCCTGAGTTTTTCCAGCACGTCCCGGAACTCACCGGCTTGGTTCTCAATCAACGGCGCCAGCACAACGATTTTCGCGCCCGGCTCGTAGGCTAGGACCTGATCGACAATTTGCTGAGGCGTTTGACGACTAAGCGGTCGGCCGGTGAGGGGATCATGCGGTTGGCCGACGGCGGAGAAAAGGATTCGCAGGTAATCGTAGATTTCAGTCGTAGTTGCGATTGTCGATCGCGGGTTCGCGCCGGCGCTGCGTTGTTCGATGGCAATGGCAGGCGACAAGCCTTCGATGAAATCGACATCCGGCTTTTCCATCTGGTCGAGAAACTGTCGCGCATATGCCGAAAGGCTTTCTACGTAACGGCGTTGGCCTTCGGCATAAAGCGTATCGAACGCGAGCGAGGATTTCCCCGACCCGCTTAACCCCGTGATTACCACCAGCTTCTCCCGCGGAATCTCCACCTGGAGGTTCTTGAGATTGTGCTGGCGAGCACCGGTAATCTTGATTGTTTGCGCAGGCATTCTGCCGACAGATGTAGAACCTATCAGTCAAGCACAAGTGCTGCTTTTCTCCAGTGAGTTTACGGTGGCTCCCGCACGAGAATCTGCTCGTGAATCAGGCCAAGGTCGCGTTACTAAAGCGATACGAGCACAACTCCTCTAAGATATCTCAACAGCCGGTTGAGTTATAAGCGACGCCCGCCGTGTGAGGCACAAATCTATCAAACCACACCTACTTGGTCTTATGCCCGTTGGGAGATCGGATCACCTTCGCTTCGAATTCAGTGAGCGATATGATGTAATCAGCTTCTGCCAGCCGCTCCGGCGCAATTTTACTCAATTTGTCGGTCCAGATTTCGAGGGAATGATCATTCCAAACCAAAAAAGCAATGAACGAAGGATGCCATTTATTTTGGAATAGTCCTTCCTCCACTTTGAGGAGCACTGTGCTGTGGTGCGCCGGACGTAGATTGAGGGAATCGAACGCGGCGATGACGTGACTGACTTTTTGACCGATGCCGAGAAAATGTGGCACCGTCGCAAGACGACGATTTTCCCAGACGGTAAAGAGTGCGAATGAAACTGCCAACACAGAGACTAGAACGAGCCTGACGTTCCGACCAGGAGTTTCCCCAGCCGTAGCACTTGAGATCTGAACGACAAGTGCGCCCCGAGCAGCTGAACCAACGGGCTTTTCGATCCTGGCCGGACCCGTGCCGTAGATTCCGATTTTTTTGCTGTGGACAACCAACGCGTTTGCCGCAAACGCAATCAAATCACATGAAGCTCTTGCACAGATCATTGCCCACCCGAAAAGCAGAAGGTAAAGACATCCGCCGCTGCGGATCGGAAGTAGAAACGCGATCGGTAGAGGAACTATCACTACCCACAAGGCCATAAGCCAAAGCAAACGATCCCGGCGAAAAAGCGCATAAATGAATACGGCAGCCCAGAGAAGTAACAGGCGTATCGGAGTAGTTGCCTCCGGGGCATATAACAACTCCCCAACGAACCTTGCATTCGACGTCACAAAATTGTGCCATGAATAGCTGGGCCGATAAGCTTCAAATCTTGTGATGGAGCCGGTGCCGTAGATTTTGCTGTAGAGATAAATCGCGGTCATAGCGCCTGTAATTAAAGACGGGGTTGCGCAGCGCCAGCTCCAGGAGAGGAACGCGCTCCAGCTAGCCCAACGCGGTGACTTTAAAAGCTCGTAGATCAAAACGATCACCGGAAGACTAACCGCCATCTCCTTGCTGTTGAGTGCAAAAATATATAGCGCCAGAAATAGCACTAGTTGCAACGGACGAAGGTAGCTCCCTTTCTCCCGGATATGGACGTAGTAGGTCAATGCAGCAACATAAAACAAGCCGCATAACACGTCGTAAATAAAGGCACCAACGAATACTACGCTCGCTACATACGGATGGTACAAGAAAGCAAGAACCGCAAGGAAAGCGACCGAGCGGGAAGAGGCGAGAAGTCGGGCCAGATAGTAGGCGATCGGGATTGACAGAACGAGAATACCAATTTGGACGATCCGATACGGCAAAGGATTTAACCCGAAGAAATGATACAGGGGCAAATAGTAAATCCCGCCTCCGGGCCGGTAATATGGTGCCCAAAATTTCGCGAGCGCAAAGAGTAATCGACCCGGGCCCATATACCAGTACGTCCAGAGGTTCATCATCTCGTCTTCACGAAATCCTCCGTGCCGTGCCGGCAGAGCGAAATACAGGAAATAGCTGATGAGGAGAAGCACACAAAACGCATCAAATCTGGTGCAGCGATGTGCGCCCTCCGCCACCTTATGGGGCATGCCATTCGAACTCATGCAGGAGTCATTCAACTGCTCAAGACCGGATCTTATCGTTCGGTGCTCGGATTGGCGTTGTAACGTTCATTGTTCGTGGTTTTGCTCATGCGCATGCAGTAGCACTCATCGGCTACTCCGCGAGTTTGCAAACATCACCTTGAGCACCGCGGCAAAGGAGGCGGCAACGTTAACAGTATAGCGGCCGTTCAATGAGACTCTAGAGGCGAACGGATGAGCTTCGCTTGGAATTCGTCGAGAGAAACCATGCAGTCCACCCCTGGCAGCTGCTGCGGTGCCGGTTCGTTTGCGCTTTCCAGCGAAATGTGGAGCGAACGATCATTCCAGACCAGATACGCAATGAAAACAGCATGCGCTTTGTTTACCAACAGATTTTCCGGAATCCTCAGCAGGATGGTGCTCCGAGGCGCCGGCTGAAAATGTAGCGACTTTAACGCTGCGATGACGTGGGGTACCTTTTGCCCGACGCTAAGCCACCTTTGCACGGTGCCATAACTTTGGATTTTCCAATGGGTAAAAATTGCAAGAGCGGACGCAACCGAGAGCACGGCAACCACTCGAAAAGTCGCTGCAGACATCGTGCCGATGGCGGCGCCTACGGCCGCGCCGCGCACATTGCCGCTGACAACGCCGGCGGTGATTGCGCCTGTTGCAGTGCCTGCTCCGACGCGCTGGCCGACTAATATCCCCGACTTGGAAATTAGCGTGATCAAATCCCAAACGACCCTTGCGAAAATCATCGCCCATGCAAACAAAAGAAGGTAAAGGCACGCTCCGCCGCGAAGTGGAATAAATGCTAAAGGCAGAGGCACGATCACGGTCCAGAATGCCATCAGCTTCAGCGTTAGATCCCGGCGCAGGAACGCGTATAAAAAGACAAGTGCCCACAAGACGAGGCATGCCTTCTGCGAAATAACATAGTTATGAAATCCAAAATAGAACAACTCACTAAGGAAATGTGTGTTGGATTTCAGAAAGTTGCTCCATGAGTAATGCGGCTGGTAAAGGTACGCGTTTGTCAGCGCGCCAGTGCCGCACGTCTTGCTGTATATGTAAGGAACCGTGAGCAGGCCTGCGATTAGGGCGGGAGCCGCAGAAGAGCACGCCCAGCGACTAAACTGCTTCCAGTCACTCCAGCGATGGCATTTGAGCAGTTCATAGATCAAAACCATCACCGGAAGGGTGACCGCCATTTCCTTGAAATCCAGCGCGCAGACATATAACGCAAGAAACCCAACCATTTGCAAGGGACGCAGCCCCGCGCCTCTCTCGCGGATATGAATGTAAAAGCTTAGTGCTGCTAGATAAAAGAACCCACACAACACGTCATAAATATATGAACCGACGAAGGCCAGGTTGATTAGTGCAGCGTGATAGCACAATACAAGAGTAGCGAGAAATGCGACTAAGCGAGAGGGGGCGAGAACACGGTTCAAGTAATAGACAATTGGAATGGAGGCCGCCAGAACACTGATCTGGACGATGCGGTAAGGCTCGGGATTCAGGCCAAAAAAATGATAAAGCGGGAGGTAATAAAGAGCGCCTCCGGGGCGGTAAAATGTTGTCCAGAAGGCTACATTCGCCCAAAGCGATTTGAGCATTCCGCTTTGCCAGTAGATGACCATGTTCGTCATCTCATCTCCACGAAATCCCCCGCGGCGAGCTGGGAGGGCAAAATAAAGGAAGTAGGCGATGAGAACCGCTATGCACGTTGCATCAAGCACGATGTTTCGATTCACTCCCTCTGTCTCTGCGTTTTTCATCAACACAAAGTTAATTAGCAGTTATGTCCGTGGTCATCGGCAATAATTCCGAATTTTCTAACTGACGTTGGCAGTGTTCCAAAGGCTGAGTAATCGCTGAGGATAAGAGGGCCAAGCGGCTCGCTCGGAGCGTGCGCTTTCTCTTCGTGCTCTGTATTCGACCTCAACGGCGCAAAGGATGATACGCTCTCCGCAAAATACAATCGCGTTACCCGTTGCCGGCTAGAACTCGATCCGGTGAGGAGCGAACAAGAGCAACTTTATTCGACGTACTTCCGCAGAAACAACTCCATGATGTGCTGCGCTCCCCTGCCTCTTACGTGTCTCAGATCGTCTTCCCATACTGCTGCACGATCGGAGTTCTGGACGATTTCATAACTCGGAAAATAATCCACGTTCGGATGCGCGCTCGCCCACTCTTGGGCGACAGCTCTTAGCAGCGACTTGGCCCATGTGTTGGCCACGACAATGTCCATGGTTGAAAATGTGTTCATCAAAGGGACAGGGGAAACTGTGACCACAACGTGAAAATCAGGATGTCCGTAAGAAGAAAGCAATGCGTGAATTGCCTCTAGATTCGCCAAGTTTTGCGCGAAACTGGTCAGGTGAAATTGGTACCGGCTTGGATACTTCTTGAATAACGACGGGATTGGCGTGCAATTAAGGAACACGTCCGCCTCAACATCGCGCCATACCTCTGCAAGCCCGAGGGTGAGAATGACCGCGCGACACTTCTTTACGCGTTTCGCGACGGCTTGCATAAGGAGACGACGCTCCAAAGTCTCTTCGAAGCCGACGAAGGCCAAGCTAGGGTTGGTGTGGGGGTCACACCAGGTTGTATTTGTCAGTTGAACAATAGACGCACGAGGGAATTCTGCGTCTGGGTCGAGCGCCCAGCGCAGTTCGTTAAGTATTGAATAGGTATTATACTTGTTGGTGAACCCGAGCCCCGACGTTTCTTTATTGGCGGCCTGAAGTTTGGCAATTTCGGGCGCTGCGCTCTCAACAGCTATGTTGTTCCGTGCCAAAGAGCTTTCAAGCCCGCGCGCAAAACACGAGCCGATGGCATAAAATTTATCCTCTCGTCGAAGCTTGAACTTGGGATGGACTTCAGGAGCGAACCAGGTTTCCCGCAGTCGCTGGAAGGCGTATTTACGAGCGTCATCGTGCGAGCCAACACCATCCTTATACCAGGTTCTTGCGGTGTTTTTTATGTAATTCTGCAGCGCCTCCGCCGCTGCCGCCATGTATAGCGATTTCGTCAAGGCCACAGGATTATCCGGAGGACTAGCAACGATTGTGTCATTAGGAAACGCTACAGACATGTCCTAAAACTTCTCACCAATTTATTGTTGCGCGAGAAGATACATTGCCACCAACGTGAGCAGAAAGTACGGAACAAGCACCGCGGCTCCGGCATACTCCTTAGCCATACGTTGGCCAAAGAAGAGTGCAAGCACCGCAAGGGCCGAAATCGCGGCGCCGCAGAACGCAACCGTTGAATCGCGTGCAAGAATTACAAATACGCATCCAACCGCGCTGAGCACCCCGGCGGCGACCTCCAGGATCGTGATGGAGATCAGCAGCAGGGGAACGATTCCCGCAAGTGGAGTCTTCCCGAAATGTCCTTTCAGCCATTCAAAATTCCCGCGGCGATCGAGGATTTTGTCGATCCCCGACTGAAGAAAAAGAATCGCCAGAAACGCGGAGACTAAAATCTGCATCAGGTAAGTCGCTTCGGGCGCGCGCAAAATTGCGGTCATCAGCGCAGCTTAGCCGAAATGACGCCGATTTGTCGATGCTCTGATCTTCGGGCAAAAAAACAGGGACGCGGTGACCCGCGTCCCTGTTTTGTAGAACTACTTCGCGATCCCGATTAGCGACCGACGTGCGCGTAATATGCGAAGTGCAGATCGTTGTCGAGCGGCCCATCGAGATTGATCCAGCCTTGCACCGTTTCACCCAGTCCCGCATTGACGGTAACGGTGAACGTGGTCGAACCGTTGGCCGGCACGGTCACGCTAGCATCGACAGTGATTCGATCATCGCCCGGAGTGATAGTTCCGGCATTGTATGCCAGAGGTACGGTGTTCCCGAATGTACTCGGAGTGAATTTGAGCTTTGAGACAGCGAATGTCTGCGGAGTGCCAGTCGGATTGTGCAGTGTGATCGTAACCGAACCCCCACGACCAACGCTGACACGGCCGAAGCTCGCCGAAACAGGATCCATCCATGTCGTTGCGTCCGCAGAAACGGAGAGGTTCTCGCGTCCGTCGCCCTGTGCTGTCGGACCGACGTCGTGCGTGCCAGTAATAGCATCCTTGATCACCAAATCCGCGCGATTGACGAGCGCCGACTTAACTTGCGCCGGCGACCAGTCGCTGTGCAGTTGTAGCAGCACAGCCGCCGACCCGGCGATGTGCGGCGTTGCCATGGATGTGCCGCTGAAGAAAGCCCAAGGAGCATCGGTACCGTTACCGGTGGTGGTGCATGGGAATTCTGTGCCGACACACGTGATAGAGCTAAGGACGTTGACGCCAACTGAGGTCACATCAGGCTTCACCGCGAAGTCAACCGCTGTGGGTCCCTGGCTGCTGAAGCCGGCGAGGATATCCTGGTTCGGAGTGACAAATTCCTGGAATGTCGCGACCGCTGACGCGTCGGGCGGGTTGGCAGCTCGCAGCGCTGCCCCGTCGTTCTTGCTGATCATAACTGCAGGCAAATCGTCATCGAAGCCGGCAGTTCTCGCCATGGCGGTCGGGTCTCCAGCGACGTTATTAATGATTACAACGCCGATAGCACCCGCCGCTTTTGCGTTTGCAACTTTCTGACTGAAGACGCACGATCCGCGGTCAATGATCGCTACGCTACCGGCAGCAGCCGGATCAACACTGGTGCAACCATTAGAATGCGTGTCGAATAGAGTAAACGTCCCTGCCGGCAATGGGTCGAAATCGCCAACCGCGGCACCGATGGTTGTTCCGCCGCTCGCCGGATACGTGAAAGGCTGGCCGACGAAGTGCCTGTTCGTGCTCGCGGCCACCGTGATGATTTTGCGTGCACGACCCGGGGATTCAACCGTGCCTTGTCCCGGGCCGCTATTACCGGCAGCTACGGCGACGACCACGCCGGCATCGACTGCGTTGTCGAGCCCGATTGCCAGTAGATCGTTGTTCCCATGATAACCGCCACCCAATGACAGATTGAGAACATCCATGCCGTCTTCGACCGCTTGATCAACAGCATTCAGGATGTCTTCGCTGCGAGCATCCAGTACGCCGCCCGGGAAAACGTTGTAATTGCCCAACCACGCGCCGGGAGCGATGCCAGACATGTCATCAATCTCTACGCTGTTCGCAACGGCAGTTTTGCCGGTTACTCCAGCCGCAATACCGGCCGTGTGTGTGCCGTGATCTTGAATTGCCTGTGCATCAAGACCCTGCTGGTGGGCCTTATTGTAGAAAACTTTAGCAACAATAACTTTTGGCGAGACATAATTGCAGTCCTGATCCTGGTGGTGCGAAGCGCTGTCAGCCGCATCGCACTTTGGAAACCCGGGCGGATAACTGAATCCCGTGGGATCAAAGAAAGGATGCGTGTTATCGATACCTGTATCGATATCGCCAATCTTGATTCCGGCGCCCGCAGTTGCTCTACCGCCAGCTGCGGTCCAAGCGCCCATTGCGTTGATGATCTTGTAGCTTTCGCTCAGATTGGGGTGGTAAAGCGCGTTGTATTCGGCGCTTTGTACCATTGGGGCGGCTGCGATTGTCGCTAGCGGCGTGCCGTTAAGTTGTACCGCCACCGCGTTAAGTGACACATCGTACTCGCTCGTCACTCTTGCCGCCGGGGCATTTGATCTCAGCCAACGTTTGAATTCGTTGCGCTTCTGATTCAGTTGTGCGCGGTACGATCTCACTCCTTGGCTGTTGAAATCGATTTTTCTACCGCGTTGTGGTTTCGTGCTCGGACTCGTGCTTATTGGATCACCCTTAAGTTGCACGATGGCACTTGCGTTATCCACGTCTGGGCCGCGGGTGAAGGCATCAGCGTTTGCATTCGGTCGAACATTCGGCCGAGAGCGACCGACGCCAAATGCGACAACGCCCAAGCCAATAGCAGAGAATATCAGGATTGTTGCGATTATTTTTTTCATTGGTTTTTGAGTTGGAGTTTGGACTTTCAAGGCGGCGGTGCAATTGTCAACCCGCATTTTGAGTAAGATATCGCCCTAGGTTGCGCGCCCCCTGCAGGTTGAATGAGGCGGAAACGCCGTCTTATCCGGATCAGTCCCCTTGGGCGACTGCATCGGCAAAGGCAATCTTGCCGCGCGTCAAATCCAGTTCAGCTTCGGCGGGTGTGCCAAATACGCGCGCACGTCTATCATCGAATTCACCTTCCCACCGCGCCACCACAACGGTTGCCAGACAATTCCCGATGACGTTGACGCATGTACGGCCCATATCCATCAGTTCATCGACGCCGAAGATAATGGCGACCCCGATCGGCCCCAATCCTGCGGGTACAAACGAATTTAGCGCCCCCAGCAGAATGACGAGTGATGCCCGCGGCACGCCGGCGACTCCTTTCGAAGTGAGCATCAACGTCAACATCATTGTGATTTGCTGGCCTAACGACAGATGCCATCGCATCGTCGTCTCGGCTGCTTGAGCGACAAACACCGACGCCATTGCGAGATACAATGTTGATCCGGTCAGATTGAACGAATACCCCGTTGGCATGACGAACCCCACGATATGCGGGGGCACGCCGAAACGTTCCATCGATTCCATCGCTTTCGGCAGCGCCGATTCGCTACTTGTGGTCGCAAATGCGAGCGCCGCAGGCTCCCGCACCGCACGCACGAATTGCGTTAACGGAATCCGCGAGATGCGAATCACCAATCCAAAAATCAGAGCAATAAAGATGACAAGCGCGAGATAAAGCGATCCGATCAATTTCCCCAGGTTCAGCAGCACAGCCGGGCCTTGCGTGCCAATCGTATGTGCCATGGCGGCGCCTACGCCGATCGGTGCAAACAACATCACGTAATTGGTGAACTTGAACATGACTTGCGAAAGGCTGTCCATCGCGCGGATGATTGGTTTGCCTTTTTCGCCAATGGCTGACAGCGCGAGCGCGAAGAGCACACTGAATGCGACGATTTGCAAAACATCGCCACGCACCATCGCCTCGACTATGCTCGCGGGGAAAACATGCACGACCGTTTCGACGAAACTCTGGGGGTGAGTTTGGCCGATCGTCTTGAGGACGTCGGTGCTGGGTGCGGCGAGAGTCACGCCGGTGCCAGGCTTTGCGAAATTGACAACTGCCAGTCCGATCACGAGCGCTGCTGTGGTGACGATCTCGAAAAAGATCAGCGCCTTAATTCCGATGCGCCCCACCTTGCGAAGCGCACCGGCGCCTGCGATTCCCACCACAATGGTTGAGAATACAAGCGGCGCGATGATCGATTTGATCAGGTTAATGAAAATGTCGCGCAAGAAATAAACCGCATTTCCCCAATCAGGCCGCAGCCATCCGATCACGCCACCGACTACCAGCCCAATCATGATTTGCACCGTCAACGAAGGGCGATACCAACGCCGGCGCCTCGCTTGAGCAGTGCTCGCGGTCATTGGCCTCGTATTACCACAACGAGCGAATTCGAACAGCGCGCGTTTGAGTTCCGCATTGCCCGCAATTATTGCGCCGAAACAATAATAGTAGGGCGTCTGTGTCAGACGGCTGGCGTTTTATAGAAACGCCCTACAAGATTTAATCGATCATTCGCTCTTCAATCCCGCCGTAGGCGTCGATTCTGCGATCCCGCAAGAAAGGCCAATGCGTCCGATGCTCGTTGACGCGAGCCCAATCAACGTCGGTCGTTATAATCTCTTCTCGATCGATCGAACCTTTCGCGATGATTTCGCCGTCCGGTCCGCACACGAAACTTTGGCCCCAAAACTCAATCCCATCTCCACCGGCGGGCACCTCGTGACCGACGCGATTCGCTACCGCGATGTAACACCCATTCGCGATTGCGTGACCACGCTGAATCGTCTCCCACGCGGAATGTTGCGCTTTTCCAAATTCCTTTTTCTCGCTCGGATGCCAGCCGATTGCTGTGGGGTAAAAAATAATCTCTGCGCCGCGCAACGCGGTCAGTCGCGCCGCCTCCGGATACCATTGATCCCAGCAAACACATACACCGATCTTGCCACGCGCAGTGTCCCACGCCCGAAATCCCAGATCGCCAGGCGCGAAATAAAACTTTTCGTGATAGAGCGGATCATCGGGAATATGCATTTTGCGATATTTTCCGAGCAATTTTCCATCGGTGTCGATGATCGCCGCAGTGTTGTGGTAGAGCCCAGCGCTGCGTTTCTCGAAAAGCGACGCGATAATTACTGTGCCGGTTTCGCAAGCAACTTCTCCCAGCGCTGCGGTTGATTTTCCCGGTACTTCCTCGGCCAAATCGAAGTTCTTGTGATCCTCGGTCTGGCAAAAGTATTGCGAGCGAAAAAGCTCTGGCAGACAGATAATCTCTGCGCCTTCTCTCGCAGCATCGCGAATAAATTCGATCGCACGCGAGAGATTCTTCTCCGGCTCTACGCCGCAGCGCATTTGGATGAGCGCGATTTTTGTTAATTGCGAATTCATACCCCCTTTCATTAACACCGGGCTTTAGACCGGTGTTGAGTGTCACGCAAGCACCGCCAGCCGTTTCAACGGCTTATTCGGTCACACCTGAAGCCGTTAAAACGGCTGGCTAGAAGCTCGTCGCGCAAACACCTGGCTAAAGCCAGGTGTTAATGAAATTTATTTCACAGAATCAGCCGGCACGATTTTGATGCTCTCGATCACGACACGCTTCGTCGGTTTGCTTGCTTCGCCTTGTGCATTTCGCTCGACCGGCGTGTTGCCGATTTTCTCCAGCACGTCCTGGCCTTTAATCAGTTTACCGAAGGTCGTGTATTGATGATCGAGCCGGTGCACTGGCCCGAGGCAGATGAAGAACTGCGATCCAGCGGAGTCTGGATCCGAACTGCGCGCCATCGAAAGAACGCCCGCATCGTGGCTATGATCATTGAACTCGGCATTAATGTTGTAACCGGGTCCGCCTTGCCCGTAGCTAGCCTCTTTTGCTGGATCTTTCGAATTCGGATCGCCACCCTGGATCATGAATCCTTTAACGATCCGGTGGAAAATCGTGCCGTCATAGAATCCCTGGCGTGCCAGTTTCTTGAAATTCTCGATCGTTTTTGGCGCGGCATCGGTCCAAAACTGCACCACCATATCGCCTTCGCTCGTTTTGATCACGGCCACTTCGTTCGATGAGTTCATGGGACTTTTTTCTTCCTTCTTTTCGTCGGCGGCAAAAACAGCCGAGGTTAATAACACAGCTAATACGATGGAAAATTTCATGCTGACAAATGGCATCAACGCGCTGTCATGTCGAGCGAAGTCGCCTGCCAAGCCGTAGCTATGAAGGCTGGAGACATCCCGTGTCGGCACCGTTAAACAACTCCGCGGGATTCTTCGACTCCGCGCGCTTCGCTCAGAATGACACTGCTCTTTTCCGCTTCAACACTCCAACGCTTCAACGCTTCAACGCTTCAACGTCTGCGCAGCGTGGTATTCTTGCAAGCTCCGCACCTGAACTTTTCGTTTTTGCAGTGAACGAATCCCATTCGCGCTCGCAAGGGCGGCGCGCACTGTCGTCATAATGGGAATTTTTGCCGCGAGCGCGGCATTACGAATGACTACTTCGTGCTCACGGGGAATTTTACCGCTCGGTGTGTTAATGATGAAGTGGATGTCGCCGTTTTTGATCCGGTCGAGCACGTTCGGACGTCCTTCGTGAATCTTAAAAACCTTGGTGACTTTGATTTTCGCTTCAGTCAGCGTTTGTGCCGTCCCGCTGGTGGAAACAATTTCAAAACCCAGCTTCAGGAATTCGCGCGCGACCGGAATGATCGCTTCCTTATCGGCATCTTTGACGCTGACGAAAACTCTTCCGCGTTTTGGCAAAGGAGGCGGCGCAGCCATCTGTGATTTCGCATATGCAAGGCCCAGGTCGACATCGATGCCCATAACTTCGCCTGTCGATTTCATCTCCGGCCCGAGCGAAATGTCCAATCCCTCGTAACGCAGAAACGGAAACACCGCTTCTTTCACCGAGAAATGTTTCGGCACGATCTCCCTGGTGAATCCGAGTTCGCGTAATGATTTTCCTGTCATCACATTGGCTGCCAGTTTTGCCAGTGGAACGCCGATCGCTTTGCTGACGAACGGCACAGTACGCGAGGCGCGCGGATTTACTTCCAGCACGTAAACGTCCTCGTCTTTCACCGCGAATTGCACGTTCATGAGGCCGCGCACGTTCAGTTCGCGTGCCATTGCCTTGGTCGCGGATGAAATTTCGTCCAGGACCTTTTGCGACAGGGAGAACGTCGGAATTACGCATGCGCTGTCACCACTGTGGATGCCTGCTTCCTCAATATGCTCCATGATTGCGCCGATAACGCTCGTCTCGCCATCGGAGATGCAATCGACATCGACCTCGATCGCGTCCTCGAGAAAACGATCGATGAGCACGGGCCGATCCGGCGTAACCTCGATTGCGTTAGTCATGTAGCGTCTTAGATCCGCTTCGGTATAGACGAGCTCCATGGCGCGTCCTCCCAGAACAAAGCTGGGCCTAACCAGCACCGGATAGCCAATTTTTTCCGCTATCGTCACGGCCTCGCTGGCGCTCGTTGCGGAACCGTTTGGCGTTTGTCGCAAACCCAGTTTATCCAGCATCGCCGCGAACAGTTTGCGGTCTTCCGCGGTCTCGATGCTTTCGGTTTGCGTCCCGAGAATAGGAACGCCTGCCGCTTCCAATCCACTGGCGAGATTGAGCGGTGTTTGGCCGCCAAACTGGACAAACACGCCTTCGGGTTGTTCCTGATCGTAAATGTTGAGCACGTCCTCGAGAGTGAGCGGCTCAAAATAAAGTTTGTCACTCGTGTCGTAATCGGTCGACACCGTCTCCGGATTCGAGTTCACCATGATCGTTTCGAATCCGAGCTCGCGAAGTGCGAATGCGGCATGTACGCAGCAGTAATCGAATTCGATGCCCTGGCCAATCCGGTTCGGTCCGCCGCCGAGAATCATGATCTTGCGTTTGCCGCTCTCGCGTCGCTCGTTCTCGTCGCCGTATGTCGAATAGTAGTAAGGCGTGTACGCTTCGAATTCCGCCGCACACGTATCCACGAGGCGGTACGTAGGCGTAATGCCTAACGACTTCCGTGTTGCGCGGATTTCGCTTGCGGTCGCATTGTTCGCTACTGCAAGTTGGCGATCGGAAAAACCAAATTTCTTCGCACGAAGTAAATGTGGCACAGGCATCTTGCCTGTGGGGCCGGTAGGCGTCTCGCCTGCCGAATCAAAACCATCTTCCAAAATGCCGTCAGCATGGAGCGCAAATTCGCCGTGCCGGAGCTTCGCATTTTCTGGATTGCGCGCTATGTAGCCGCGATACCTAACCAATTCGTTCCAATCGCGCACAATTCGATCATAGCTCTCGTCCTGCCAGACTCGGCCAGTTCTTCCAAGCTGATGATTGATTGCTTTGGCCGAAAACGATTTCCATGAGTGGAGAATGTCGGCGAGAGCCTGACCCTTTGCCGGTTGAAAAAGCACATGGACGTGGTTCGGCATCACCACAAACGCATCCAGGAGGTAACAATCTCGATCGAAATGCCGCAGCGCGTTGACTACAATTTCAGCCAGATCTGGGTTTTTAAGAATGCATTCGCCGTGTCCTTGGTCGAGCCAATGTTCACGACCGTCTTGAAATCGCTTCTGGTACTCATATTTCGTTCCAACATCCCAAGGTTCGGGATGGAACTTTCGCCATGTCTCGAATTCTTCTTTCCATTGGCTGAGGATATTTTTGGGTACAGCATCAGCCAGTCGGAACGTCACGAAATACGTGGCATTTTTCTGCTCCCAATGTGGAAGGTTGCGACGTGTCTTTGCGATTTCACCGTAGCGATCTATCGATTGGAATCGCGAGTCATTGTTCCTCGATCCTTTGTCTGTTTCGGCAGGCGAGACGCCCGCCGGCCCCACAGGCAAGATGCCTGTGCCACGATGGAGTGCGCGCGCTTCCTCGACGATCTGCTGCACATTCCGCAAAAACCACCTGTCGATTTTCGTTAGCTCATAAACTTCATCTATCGACGCACCTTTTTGGAATGCCTGCGCGATGTAAAAGATTCGTTCCGCATTCGGGATCGCCAGTTTCAAGCGCAGTGTTTCCAGGTCGACATCCTTGTCCGCGCCGTCGCCTAACAAGCCGAAGCGTTTGATCTCCAGGCTGCGTAGCGCTTTTTGCAACGCTTCTTTGAACGTACGTCCAATCGCCATCGCTTCGCCGACGCTTTTCATCCGCGTCGTGAGGGTGGCGTCTGCCTGCGGAAATTTTTCAAACGTGAACCGCGGCACTTTGACCACGCAGTAATCGATAGTCGGCTCAAAACAGGCCGGCGTTTCGCGGGTGATGTCATTTTTGATTTCATCGAGCGTGTAGCCGACTGCGAGTTTGGCCGCGATCTTGGCAATCGGAAAACCCGTCGCTTTCGATGCAAGCGCACTGGAACGCGACACGCGCGGATTCATTTCAATTACGACCATGCGGCCGGTTTCAGGATGAACAGCAAACTGGATATTGGATCCGCCTGTGTCGACGCCAATTTCACGGATTACCGCGAACGCGGCGTCGCGCATCATTTGATATTCCCTGTCGGTTAGCGTTTGCACAGGCGCGACTGTGATGGAATCGCCGGTGTGCACACCCATGGGATCGAAATTCTCGATGGAACAGACGACCACGCAGTTGTCCATCCGGTCGCGCATGACTTCCATTTCGAATTCTTTCCAGCCGACCAGCGATTCTTCGATCAACACTTCGCGCACTGGCGAAAGATCCAGGCCTCGCGCTGCGATTTCATCGAGTTCTTCGCGATTGTAAGCGATCCCGCCGCCAGCACCGCCCAAAGTGAATGCAGGACGAATGATCAACGGAAAAGTTCCGATGTCGGCAACAATGCGATCGAGATCGGCAACTGAGCGTGCTACGCCCGAGCGGGGCAAGTCCAAACCAATTCGCAACATCGCTTCCTTGAACAATTGGCGGTCTTCGCCTTTTGCGATCGCCTGCGCATTCGCGCCGATTAATTTCACCCCGTGCCGCGCCAGCGCGCCATTGCGATTCAATTCCATTGCGGCATTAAGCGCAGTCTGTCCGCCGAGAGTCGGCAAAATCGCGTCTGGTTTTTCCCGTTCCATGATCGCTTCGATCACTTCCGGCGTGATCGGCTCGACATAAGTGCGATCGGCGAATTCCGGATCGGTCATGATGGTCGCTGGATTCGAATTCACGAGCACCACCGTGTAGCCTTCTTCGCGCAGCGCTTTGCACGCCTGCACACCGGAATAATCAAACTCGCAGCCCTGTCCGATCACGATTGGACCGGAGCCGATGAGAAGAATTTTCTTGAGCTCGTTATTCCGCGGCATCTGCGCGCCGAAGGTAACTCAGGCATGCAACCTGACAAGTCGAGCGCGTTCGCAGCTCGGCGATCATTTTCCTGCGCTAAAGCGAGCCGAGATGCACCGGAGGTCAACCATCCTGGTTGACTCGGCCCCGGGCTTCTAGCCCGGCGTTTTCATCCACGCGACCATCGATAAGCTAGAAGCTTATCTGCCGAGTTCGGCAGGAAGGCGAACTTCCCACGCTACGCCACCTGCGCCATGCGCTGGCGGTCCAGCCAAACTTTGCAGATACTTTTTATCCGCGTGAGGATGTAATACACAGTCTGGCTGCGGACCCGCACCAATTCTGTGCCGACAATCCGCATCACGAAATCACTCGACAGATCCAGAATCTCCTGCGGTGTGGAACCATCGAGTCCTTTGCAAAGAATGGCCGTCATTGCGCGGGTTAGCGTTTGCACTTCCGCACCGAGCGTCATGCGAATGTGCGCTTTACCCTCCTCATCTACGTGCAGATAAACGCCGACGGTATCGGTGCATTCCTCATCTTTGCGCACATCAACGAGATCAAAGTTCTCGCCCTCACGCGGCTCCTGCCGTTTCGCATTGTCTGCATACGAAACGAGCGTCTCGCGTCGTTCGTCTTCCGGCAGCGATTCAAAAAGATTGATGATTTTGTCCAGCTTACTTGGATACATCTCGTTCGGAATTTACCGCTGATCTTCATCGTGTCATTCCGAGCGAAGTCGCCTGCCACGCCGTAGCTACTGGCGCAGGCGGCAGGAACCCAGTCGCGAAGAGGAAGGCTAAGCTCACGGGATATCTCGACTTTGCTCCACATGACATCGGTTGGCTTTGGCTTTGCTCAACGAAACGTTTATGGCTAATTGCGCCATGAAAACTCCTATTAACGTTGCTGTGACTGGCGCCGCTGGGCACATCGGTTATGCCCTCCTGTTTCGCATCGCTTCCGGTCAAATGTTCGGGCCCGATCAACCGCTGCGACTTCGTTTGATTGAAATTCCAGCCGTGCTCGGCGCGCTCGAAGGCGTGGTGATGGAATTGGACGATTGCGCGTTCCCGCTGCTTGAATCCGTGACACCGACAGCTGACCTCAATGAAGGTTTTCGCGACGTAAATTGGGCATTGCTGGTCGGAAGCGTTCCGCGAAAGGCGGGCATGGAACGAAAGGATTTGCTAGGGATCAACGGGAAAATTTTCATCGGGCAAGGTCAGGCCATTCAAAAGAACGCTGCGGCTGATGTTCGTGTGCTTGTAGTTGGAAATCCGTGCAACACCAATTGCCTGATCGCGATGAACAACGCGAAAGAAATCCCGAGCGATCGCTGGTTCGCCATGACGCGACTCGACGAAAACCGCGCACGCGCGCAGCTCGCGCATAAGGCTGGAGTAAACATTCGCTCGGTTACAAACATGACCATCTGGGGAAATCATTCTGCGACGCAGTACCCGGATTTCTACAACGCCAGAATCGAGGGTCGTCCTGCGAACGAAGTGATTGGAGACGAGAAATGGCTGAAGGACGACTTCATCGCCACCGTGCAACAGCGCGGCGCTGCTGTCATCAAAGCGCGTGGCTTGTCTTCCGCCGGCTCAGCCGCAAATGCAATTGTCGATACGGTCGTTTCGCTCACTGCCGATACGCCGGCGAACGATTCGCACAGCGTGGCGGTTTGTTCTGATGGGAGTTACGACGTGGAGAAACAATTGATCTCGTCATTCCCCATTCGTGTGCGCGGCGGAAAATGGGAAATCGTGCAAGGCGTTCCAATAAACGATTTCAGCCGCGCG
>JBJMXF010000010.1:0-5286 GCA_045809725.1 Candidatus Udaeobacter sp.
CGCTGTCGGCTCGGCGCTGACTCAGTTGAAGATTGTATTCAAATGTCCCGAAAGAATCCGTGTAACCTTCAACGGAAAATGTCGCCCTCGAATTGCGCTGAATAAGTGTGCCGAGCTTTTGCAGTTGACCGATTGCGCTCGATTGCAGCAGGTCGCTGTCGTACTCAAAAATCTGATCGTCCGGCAGTCGCAATTTTGTGCCTGACCCGAGCGGACCCTTTTGCGCCAGCAACTGGTCCAAATCGCTGAAGCCCGGTGCGTGTCCTTTGTTTGGACCAGCGCTATCTCCTGGCAGCTTGCTGGTGAAGGTGTTTGGCCGCTTAATCGCCGTGCTTGTGGCCAGCTCTGTTCCGCTAAGAGCAGGCTGTGGACGACCGGACACCGAGCTGTTGTTCAACAAGGATTGTTCATGCACCGCGTTCGGATCGGTGGAAAGAGTTTGCGCGGTGGAACGTTCGATCTCGTTCATGACAGAATTAACGTCCGGCTGTTCCACTTTAGGTTGGTCGGGCAACACGTCGCGCATGTCATCCGGCAGCGCTGTGCTCGCCTGAACTTCCTCCAACAATTTGTCGAATGACTTCTTCTCATCTGGCAATTGCACGTCGCTATTGTCAGGATTTGGTTTTGCGGCCGCATTGATTTGATCAGTGCTGCTCTTATCGAGATTGGAATCAAGAACGCGCTTCACCTTGAACGTCGGCGTCTGTTCGTTTTGGGCGAACACCGTGTCAGGAGATGCGAAACGCGTGCGATAAAAATAGGTGCACAGTGCAAAGTGTATCGCCAGCGACACAATTAATCCGAGCCAAAGCCAGTTGCGCTCCTTGCTGCCGGTCAGCAGGCCTTGAGTCTCAAAGTGGTCGAGATCGTCAAAATCGGAAACTCTCATGCGGTTGCAAAGATATCACACTTCGATTGGCGAGCCATGCTGATGCAGTTCCTCACTATCTCAGTAACACCGGACTTCAGTCCGGTGTTGCGGACGCTGGGGAATTTAGCCGTTTCAACGGCTTCGGTGTTAGGTAAAGCCGTTAAAACGTTTAAGGGTTTTTCGCTTCATATTCCCAGCTGGCTGATGCCAGGTGTTAATGAAACAGACGGTTACGAAATTACTCGGCTGCTCTTGGTTCGCTCAATAAATGCACGCGCGGCCCGGCGTATTTCCTCGGCCATACGCGCTTCCGGCGACACAAATTTGGGGGTGAACCAAGGAAACAATCCAATCAAATCGTGCGTGACCAGGATTTGTCCGTCGCAATGCTCGCCCGAACCGATCCCAATCGTCGGGATCCGAATCGCGTTCGTGATCTGCTTGGCGACATCGGCCAGGACAATCTCGAGCACCACAGAAAATGCTCCAGCCTCTTCCACCGCGCGGGCGTCAGCCAGCAACGCTTCGACCTCCGATTGTGTGCGGCCTTTAACTCGGTAGCCGCCTTGCTCACGCACACTTTGCGGCAGCATGCCAATGTGCGCCATAAACGGAATTTCCGCCTGTCTGATTGCCTCGATTTGCGCAACATGAGTCACACCGCCTTCGAGTTTCACCGCCTGCGCGCCGGCATCGACAAGTTTTCTGGCAGTCTCCGCAGCTTGTGTCGGAGTTTCGTAAGTGTGGATCGGCATATCCGCGACCAGAAACGCCTGTTTGGTCCCTCGCGCCGCCGCGCGCGTGTGATGCAACATTTCGTCGAGTGTTACATCGGTCGTGTCCTGATAACCCAGAACTACCATGCCTACTGAGTCGCCCACCAGGATGATGTCGATGCCACTCTCATCCAGCAAACGCGCAGTGGGATAATCATACGCCGTAAGCGCACTGATCTTCTCACCGCGTTGCTTCATCTCGCGAAAATCTTTCATGGCGCGTGCTCGCAAGATCAGCTGCCGATTTCAGAACGCAAGCCACCGCAGAAAGCTGCGCTGCAGCGCCGCACTCCAGAGCGCAAGCGCCGGAAACGCGCGTGCTATCTCGGACGCGTTTTGGAGTGCGGCAGTGCTCTGCCGCTTTTGGCTTTTCCGAAAAACTACCATGTGTCCGCGTAGCGAACGACGCCGCCAGATTGTTCAACGTCAGCAAGCAATTGCCGGATAGTTCTCTTCTGGCCCGGCAACAGCAACTCCGGCCGAATGTCGGCGAGAGGTCGAAGGACAAACTCCCGTAAGTGCAGCCGCGGATGCGGCAGTTGCAATCGTTGGTCGTCGAGTCGTTGTTCGCCGCAATAGAGCAGATCGACATCAATGATTCTCGAAACGTTCTGTGGATGATCCCGTTTGCGGCCTAACGCTTCCTCGATCTGGATGAGATGCTCAAGCAAACGCAGGGCATCACCGGCATACTCAAATTCGACGACGGCATTCAAAAATTTCCCGGCTCCCGGTTCGCATCCGACTGGTTCAGTCTCGTAAATCGCCGATAGAAGAGTCGGCGCCTTTACATTGGGCAGATCGAAAATTGTCTTTCGCCCTGCGCGCAGGTTCTCAAGTCGATCGCCGAGATTCGAGCCGAGTGCGACTGCAGTTCTCATTTTCTCTGGAGCGTTGCTCTCTAACCGCCGGATGAATTGTAGGGCGTCTGTGTCAGACGCCATGGCGTTTCACAGAAACGCCCTACAGGTTCAGAGCCCCAGCACATTCTGCATCGAGTACAGTCCCGGAGGTTTGTCCACGATCCATTTCGCCGCGCGCAATGCGCCGCCTGCAAAAATTCGGCGATTTGCGGCCCGGTGCGTTAACTCCAACGATTCGTCAGGGCCATTGAAAATCACGGTATGCTCGCCGACAACATCGCCCTCGCGAATCGATTGAATCCGAATTTCCCTCTTTCGAACCGGTTGCAAAATGTCAGCCAGTGTTTTTGCTGTCCCGCTCGGCGCATCTTTTTTCATTGTGTGATGCGTTTCCACAATCTCCGGATTGAAATCTTCGCCGAGCAATTCCGCAGCTTTTCGCGTCAGCCAAAACAGCACGTTGACTCCGACGCTGAAATTAGAAGCCAACACAATCGGTACCGACTGAGCTGTTTCTTCAATGGTTTTGCGTTGCTGCTGCGAATGGCCAGTTGTTCCAATGACGAGCGGTTTGCGGTGCTTCAGCGCGGCGCGGCAGATTTCGTCGGTGCTGTCGGCATGACTGAAGTCGATTGCCACATCACAATTTTTCATCGCCGGTTCGATTGCATCGCCCAAATCGCATTGCGCTGCGATCTCGATTTCGCCGTCGCTCTGCGCCAGATCGAGAACGGTTTTTCCCATGCGACCGGCGGCGCCGATGAGCAGTAGGCGCACGGGAGAATCCTTCATGGTCGCGAGCAGCGCACTATTGATTGGAGTCGAAGTCTTCCAGCGTCTTGCGCAGGCGCGTCTGATTCGTTTCGCTCATCTCGCATAACGGCAAACGAACTTCAGGTGACATCGCGCCACGCCAACCGAGCGCTGTTTTCACAGGAACCGGATTGGGCTCGATGAACAAATCTTTGAACAGCGGTAGCAGTTCCCTGTGTGATTTCGCAGCCAGTTTCAAATCGTCTGATTCGGCGGCGCGCACGAGAGCGCACACTTCAGATGGAAATAAATTCGAGGCTACGCTCACGACACCGGCGGCGCCGACGGCCATGAACGGCAGCGTAAGTGAATCGTCTCCGCTCAAAATCGTAAACTCATCAGGCAAACGCCGACGCAAGTCACTAACGCGCTCCACGCTACCGCTTGCTTCTTTGATCGATACGATGTTTCGGCATGCTTTGGCCAGACGAGCCACAGTCTCTGGGATGATGTCCACGCCGCAACGGCCGGGGATGTTATAGAGCATGATTGGCAGCGACGTGGCGCCGGCGATTGCTTTGAAATGGCGGAAGAGTCCTTCCTGGCTCGGTTTGTTGTAATACGGCCCAACGAGCAGTGCTCCATCTACTCCGAGTTTCTCGGCCCGCTTTGTATCGGCAATGGCGTGCTGGGTGGAGTTTGAACCTGTGCCTGCAAGCACGAGGCAACGCTTGTTCGTCTTTGCAACTGCTACACCGATCACTTGTTCGCGTTCTTCGTGGGAGAGCGTTGGTGATTCACCGGTCGTGCCGATTGCGACGATCCCAGTGATCCCCGCCGTGATTTGTGTCGCGATCAGTTGTTCCAAAGCAGAAACGTCGACGCCGCCGTCGCGAAACGGTGTGACCAAAGCTGTGAACGTGCCGCGAAACATGTTTTCTATTCAATTGTCATGTCGAGCGAAGTCGAGACATCTCTGAATATCTAAAACTAGAGATTCCTCGACTGCGCCCGGAATGACAGAACACCAACTTATAGAATTTAAATCTCGATTGTTCCCTCAAAAACAAATTCGGCCGGACCAGTGAGTGTGACGTTGTGAAAACTCTCCTGAACTTTCTCGAAACCGACCTGAAGTTCGTCGCCGCCTTTCGCCAGCACTGCGATGGCGCTGCTGCTTTTCTCAGTAGCGGCAAAGATTAGCGCGCTGGCAACTATTCCCGTTCCGCACGCGAGTGTTTCGTCTTCCACGCCGCGTTCATACGTGCGAATGGCGATTTTGTTGGGTCCACGTTTTTCGATGAAGTTCACGTTCGCGCCATTCGGTGAAAACATTTTGTGATGACGGATCGCTGCGCCGTCGCCTCTCACATCGGCATCATCAATTTTCGCAACGGGGACCACGACATGGGGCACCCCGCTGTTGATGAAGTGAACTGTCTTTTTTTCATCCGCCATCGGCAGGTCGATGTTGAGCCGCAGATCAGTTGGCTCGGTCATTAGAAGAGTCACTAAATCGCCTTTCAATTCCGCGGAAATCACGCCGGCTGGCGTTTCAAAAGAAATTTTTGCCTTAGTTCCGCCGACTTTGTTTGCGAAACGTGCGAAACAGCGCGCGCCGTTGCCGCACATCTCCGCTTCGCCGCCGTCGGCGTTAAAGTAGCGCATCCGAAAATCCGCGCGGTTCGTTGGGTTTTCGAGCAACAGGACGCCGTCGGCGCCGATGCCGCGGTGCCGATCACACATTTGCGCGATTTGGCTGCGGTCCAAACGGATGTCTCCTGTCCTGTTATCGAGCAGGATGAAATCATTTCCAGCGCCATTCATTTTTGTGAAGCGCAGCATCAACGATGATTGTAGCGGTGGTTTTTTTGTTGTCATATCTGGCGTAATCGTCTGACGATAAATCATCGCGCGTCATCCTGAGCGTAGCGAAGCGCAGACGAGGATCCGCAGAATGACTGTTGGGTGCGCTCGACGGGATTCCTCGATTTCCCTCGGAATGACGGCAGAGCATTGC
>JBJMXF010000011.1:0-10000 GCA_045809725.1 Candidatus Udaeobacter sp.
CGATGTGCTCGATCGTTCCCGGTCCTATAACGCGGGAGTTCTTTGTGATTCGACCTGATATCGTAAATTCCGGCCCTGATGGTCGTCTCCGTCAGCTATTCCACGTCTTCCGCCACCGGTCATAAACGGCTGTCATGTTGAGCAAAGCGAAACATCTCTGTTTTTGCTATAGGCGGCCTTTCAGCACTAATCTGAGATTCTTCGCTCCGCTCAGAATGACATTTATCAGACGAGTTCGATAAGATCTTTATGCAGGCTTTACCCGGTTTCCGCGATTTCCTTCCCGACGACTGCGCCCGGCGGAATTATATTTTTGCACGCTGGCGTGAGGTTGCGCGGCGCTATGGCTTCGTGGAATGGGAAGGTCCGCCTCTGGAGGCGACCGAGCTGTATAAGAAGAAAAGCGGCGCGGAAATTGTCGAGCAGCTTTTCAATTTCACAGACAAAGGCGATCGCGAAGTCGCGCTGCGTCCCGAACTCACGCCCACGCTTGCTCGCGTGGTTGCGGCGCACGAACGCGAATTCAAGAAACCACTCAAATGGTTCTCGATCGGACAATTTTTCCGATATGAGAAGCAACAGCGCGGCCGGTTGCGCGAACATTTTCAGCTCAATTGCGACATCATCGGCGAGAACGATTTCGCGGCGGACATTGAACTGGTGGCGCTTTGTATCGATCTCCTGCGTGCATTGGGATTGACGGAGAAAGATTTCGTGGTCCGGATCAGCGACCGCGAATTCTGGACTGATTTCTTTCGCGAGAAGAACGTGTTGCCTGAGCGCTGGGGAGATTTACTCCAAGCGATCGATAAATCCGCGCGCGAGTCGCATGAGAAGACGGCAGACAAACTCGGGGATGTTGCCGTTCCCGTCTTCGGGACGCTGAAGAGCGGAGGTAAGAGCGCAAAGCTGGAGCAAGTGGTTGATGCATTGCGCGCTCGCGGTCTCGCGGATTTCGTGGCGATCGATGTGGGGATCGTTCGCGGGCTTGCCTATTATACCGGTATTGTTTTCGAGGTGTTCGATCGTGCCGGAAACTTTCGGGCAATTGCTGGCGGCGGCCGCTACGACAATTTAATAGCGCAACTCAGCGACAGCACGGTTTCTTTGCCTGCGCTTGGATTCGCAATGGGCGACGTCGTTCTCGGCGAATTAATCAACGAAATCCCGAGAGCACGCGAAGCGATGCTGCAAACAATATCGAACGAAAGCAGGATCGACATCTATATCGTTATCGCAAAGGAACAACGCCGTCCCGACGCGCTCGCACAAATCCAATACCTGCGCGACCGCGGCTATCGCATCGATTACTCCCTCACTTCCACGAAAGTCCCCCGGCAGTTCCAAACTGCCGAAGACTTAGGCGCGCGTGTCGCGCTTCTTTATGGAGATGAGTGGCCGCAGGTGAAAGTGAAAAATATGACAACGGGTGAGCAACAGCTGGTGGCGCACGATCATCTTCTTGCGCACTTGCAAGCGCAGTCGAGCTTGTCATCCTGAGCGAAGCGCAGCGGAGTCGAAGGATCCCGCGGAAATACTCAGGGTTTTGCACCGGAATTCCTCGGCTTCGCTCGGAATGACAGAAAACATGTTTCGCACAAACGACTGCAATTCACTTCGCAAAAGCGATATCGGCAGGCAGGTCACGCTCGCCGGATGGGTGAACGTCACCCGCGATCACGGCGGTGTGATTTTCATTGATCTGCGTGACCGCGAAGGACTGACGCAGGTGGTTTTTCGTCCAGAGGAAAATGCCGAGCTTGCCAAGCTAGCACACACGTTGCGCGGCGAAGATGTTATCCAGGTGTTGGGCGCTGTCGCTGCACGTGTGTCCGGCACCGAAAACCCAAATCTCGCGACCGGCGACATTGAAATCATTCCAAGCGAGCTGCGAATTTTAAATCGCGCCGATCCGCTGCCATTTCCCATCGATACCGAGCCGCAAAATGAAGATCTACGAATGACGCACCGATTTTTGGATCTGCGTCGGCCACGGCTCGCGCGCAATATGCGGATTCGCCACAAAGCCGCAAAAGCGACGCGCGATTTCCTGGACAGCCAGGGATTTGTGGAGGTTGAAACGCCGATTCTGTCCAAGAGCACGCCGGAAGGCGCGCGTGACTTTTTGGTACCGAGCCGCGTCACGCCGGGAAAATTCTATGCGCTGCCGCAAGCTCCGCAGCAATACAAACAGCTGCTTATGGTCTCTGGTGTGGAAAAATATTTTCAGATCGCAAAATGTTTTCGCGACGAAGATTTGCGTGCGGACCGGCAACCGGAGTTTACGCAGATCGACATTGAAGCGTCGTTCGTCACGCGCGACGACATTTTTGCTGTCACCGAAGGAATGCTCGCGGCGATCTTTAAGGCCGCTCGCAACATCGACATCAAAACGCCATTCGACCGGCTTACATATCGTGAAGCGCTCGATCGCTACGGCAGCGATAAACCGGATCGCCGGTTCGAAATGCAGCTGGTCGATGTTGGTGAAATTTTTCGTGAAAGCAGTTTCAAGGTTTTTCGCGGTGCGCTTGATGCCGGTGGAGTCGTAAAAGCAATCAACGCAAAAGGCTTTGCCGGAATCACCGTTGGGCAGGCCGATGAGCTTACCGACATTGCAAAGCTGCATGGCGCCAAAGGTCTCGCCTTCATCAAGATTGAGAACGGCGAATGGAAATCGCCGATCGTGAAGTTCTTTAGTGACGCCGAAAAAACCGCGTTGCGATCCAAGCTGAACATCGAAGAGGACGATTGTGTTTTTTTCGCTGCCGATAAATGGAACGTCGCTTGTGAGGTGTTGGGGCGATTACGTCTCCGCATTGTCGAGATGCAGGATTTGCATGGTAGGGCGCGATCGCCGAGCGCGCCGGACTGGGATTTTCTTTGGGTCATAGACTTTCCGCTTTTCGAATGGAGTCCGGACGAAAACAAATGGAACGCCATGCATCATCCGTTCACTCGACCCAAAGCCGAGGACATGCCGCTATTTGATGCAAAGAAATTTCCCGAAGTTCGCGCCGAGGCTTACGACGTCGTTTTAAACGGCGTGGAGATTGGAGGCGGCAGCATGCGAATCCACGAACCGCCGTTGCAGGAGAAGATGTTCGATGCTCTGGGCATCACGTCCGAAGCTCAACAAGCGCAGTTCGGTCATTTGTTGCGCGCTTTTCGGCTCGGCGCGCCGCCGCATGGCGGCATTGCGTTCGGCTTCGATCGTCTGGTGATGCTGCTGTGCGGCGAGCAAAGCATTCGTGACGTGATGGCGTTCCCAAAAAATAATCGCAGCATGGACCTCATGTCCCAGTCGCCTGCGGAAGTCGATCCAAAGCAGCTACGCGACTTGGGAATTAAACTGGCGGGAGAAAAGCCGTAGGACGTGTCGCTGCGTCCCAAATAGTTCTTCATCGATTTCGCAGATTAGAATAAGGAAAACCGGACGCAGGAAAATGATGCCGAGGATCTTCAAGCTGGACGAGAGACGGTGATCGGAGGATTTCGCAGGTTCGTCGTAATTTGACTTGCCATCGCCGTTTGAGTTGCTCATTATGCAGCCCCGATGATTCGAGCGAATTGTCGGGCGCGGTTTACGGGAGCCGATTTCGACTTCATCGTGCGGACGCTGGCGCGTTCGCAAACCGATCAGGTTTCTCTCGTCGATCTATTGAGCGACGTCGATACGCGTGATTCCATTCTCGATCATCCACGGTTGGTGGACGCGATTCTAAATCACTGCGGCCATCTTCGGATTTCATCTCAGTTTTACTTTTACGTGCTTGCTCGCCACGTGCTGCAACAGGGCGGAATCGCGGACCGAAAGCTTTGCGATTACGTCGCGTCATTGCTGGAAACATTTTCGCGCGCCAGCCGGCTTCAGATTTCTGAGGAGACACATCATTTAGCCGAACAGTACATTTCCGATATCCTGATTGCGCTGAATCGCGCCACTCCCGAGCAGGCCTTCCTGCTTCGGGCTCATATCGGTAATTACTCACTTTTCATCAGCGGAATTTTTCACGAGAACACGCAACGGCGCAGCTTGCGTGGCGGACCGGACATCCAATTTTACGAGCAAGTCGGGCGGACCAACTATCAACTCGTTTCTTCGCATGTGGTGGCTCGCCGCTGCGAACTGAATGACGTGTTCGAAGGATTGGCGGATCGATTTCGAGAGGTCCGGCTCGCGTTGAATCAGCTTTCCGATCAGTTGCTGAATCTGGACGAAGACGCGCGTCCCTCGCTTTCTTTGTGAACGAGACACTCTTCAGCCAGATCCAGAGACTATTCGAACGCACGTACGCGCAGGTCGGAATCAATCTCGAAGATTGTCTAATCGATCGGACGCGCTGCGCGCAGTTGTCAACGCTCGCGGGCGCATCGGCGCGGGAACTCAGCGAACTGGCGCGCACATTTTTGCGGCGAGCCGGCGACCAACTTTACGTCGGCATCTATTATTCCAGGTGGCTGATCGAGCAACTCGAACAACACGATCCGCGTGCCGGAGTGGGGGACCGGAATATCCGATCGTTGATCACGTTTGTTGAAGAACTCAACCATGCGTTGCACGCCGCGCTCCAGTTCAAGCGCGGAGTGCGCGAGATCGGCTCGGAAGATTTTGCGCGCAACCTTGAGCTTCAGGCGCAAGTGGACACTTATTTGGTGCTTCTACTGTTTGTCGCGTTTTTCCGAAAAACGCAACGCGTCTCCGCGAGAGACCGTCGTTGGTTGCGTTTTCACCTTTTTGCGCGGCAATGCCCCGAGTTATTTCGCGATGCGAATCTGCGTGGCCGTTACCTCGAGACGAGCCAGCTTGCCGCCAGCTACACAGCTTTTCTCGACACTCTCAATGCTGTTCGCCGTATCGATGAAATCAGGCGCTTTCATTCGCTCGATTACGGTGCGAAAAGAGAGCGAGTTCTGGCGCTGACGGCTGGCGACGCAAACTAGGCAGCAAACATTGCTGCCGCTACGGGATGGTGCGATTCATTTGTCTATGAGTACGTATCCAAAAAGCCCAAAGGAAAAGACTAAAGGCATGATGTATTTCCCGCGCATGGTGGACAAGATTCGGCTGCATCTACGCGGTGAACTCCAGGAAGATTATCAGGAAAACTTCGGGGCACCAAAAGCGGCGGACGGTATGTGCTGCAATTTTCTGCGCGTGAATCATCGCGATCTGATTGAACGTGTGAAGCAGGGCGGCACGGACGAAGAAATTCTGGAATGGTGCTGCGAAAGGGGACGCCGCTTGAACGATGGCGACCTCTTCGTCTGGAATGGATTCGCGTCGAAACTAGGATGGCGGGATTCAATCGCGCCGCGGCTTGAAGAGCGAAAAAAGGAGATGGGCATCGCCGATCGCGACGACATTCAGTGTATTCCCGATCTTATCGATTTCGACGAAGGCCGATTGCCAGAAGCGAGCAAGGCCTCGTGAGTTCATCAAAGTTAATTTCGCTACGAATACTTGGTGTAGCGATTTTTCTTTGCTCTCTGGCTTTCGCTGCTTGCCAGTATGATGTCCCAATCACATCGGCTCCGACCCGAAAAGTGCAGGAACAGTTGCTTGGCGACTGGACGTCGGTTGATGGCAAGGAAAAGCTGAAGCTGCGGAGTCTCGATGACAGCGTCTACGTGGTTGATTACGACGGCGACCTTTTTCGTGCTTACCATTCGGAGATCGCGGAAACGCCTTTCGTGACTGTGCAGGACCTCAACTCCGGCGATCGAAAGTATGCTTACGTCGTTTGGAAATTGTCGGACGATGGGAAGAACTTGAGATTGCGGAACGTGAACGACAAGATTGTCCCGAAGCAAACCAAAGACTCAGCCACCATAGTCGCGCTCCTGACGAAAAACGCCGGTAATTCTGAGCTCTTCGGCGAGGAGATCGAATTTAAGAAAGACAAATAGCTGGCGCCTTTTGTCATGTTGAGCGACGCGAAACATCTCTGATTATTGGCGGTGAACGCGTAGACAGAACGGATCCGAGATGCTTCGCTTCGCTCAGAATGACAAGCTGCAACAAGTGATCGGGCAGCTCGATTCGCCATTTGCAACAATTGATGATTGACGCCTTTCTGACAAACTTCGAGATGCGTGCATCGGAAAATCAATTATCCGTCGGCTTTCTTCTCTCCCTCGCATTGTGTCTTTGTGTTCAGCAAGTTGATGCGCAACAAACACCGGACGCATCAGCTCCGAACGGATCGCCATCACCGACGCCGGCTGTGTTTTCCCCAGAGACGTTGTCGGAGCTGAAACAATTGCAGAAGGCCGCTCTGGAAAGCGATTATGCGTACCGCCAGGTCGCGCATTTGGCCAACAACATCGGGCCGCGTTTAAGTGGATCGGCGCAGGCGGCGAAAGCAGTTGAGTACGTCGCCGCGGAATTGAAAGCACTCGGCTGCAACGTGCAGCTCGAGAAGGTGATGGTTCCCCATTGGGTGCGCGGCGAAGAGACAGCAGCGCTTGTTCAATTTCCCGGACAGGCATCTAACACCACTCAGAAGATTGTCCTGTGCGCGCTGGGAGGAAGTGTGGCCACACCCAAGGAGGGGATCGAAGCCGAGGTTATTGCAGTTAAAAATTTCGATGCATTGAAATCGATGCCTCGCAAAAAAGTCGCGGGAAGAATCGTGCTGTTCAATTACCCGTTCGACAAACAAATGGCCGCGGAAGGCCGTAGCTTCCCTGCTTATGGCGAAGCGGTTGTCTATCGCGGTGAAGGACCGAGCGCAGCCGCGCGGCAAGGCGCTGTTGCGTGTTTGATTCGCTCCGTGGGTAGTGCCGACTATCGCCTTCCACACACTGGACTGACAAATTACGCAAAAGATGCCCCGAAAATTCCCGCGGGCGCGGTAACGGCCGAAGATGCGGATTTAATTGCTAATCTTATCCCGCAAGGCCCAGTGAGAATGAAATTGATTCTCACACCGCAAACTCTGCCTGACGCAGAAAGCGCGAATGTGATCGCCGACATCAAAGGCAGCGACCACCCGGAACAGGTCGTCATCGTTTCCGGTCATTTGGATTCATGGGACCTTGGCACAGGCGCGATAGATGATGCCGCAGGAGTCGCAGTTTCGATGGAAACGGCAAACCTGATCCAAAAATTTGGTCTCAAACCGAAGCGCACGATTCGCGTGATCGCGTGGATGAATGAGGAGAACGGTGAGGCCGGATCAAAGCAGTACGCAAAGGATCACGAAAAAGAGATAGCAAATCATTTCGCAGCGATGGAAACAGATGGCGGCGCGGGTCATCCGATCGGCGTTAACATCAAGGCAAGCCCGGAAGTGAAGAAAACATTCGCACCAGTGGCGGCGATTTTGCAGGAATCAGGCGCAGGCATACTCGATTTAGTTGAACACTGCGGCGCCGACATCGAGCCGCTCGAAAACGCCGGCGTGCCAGCCTTTAGTCCGATTCAAGACAGCCGTTTCTACTTCAATTATCACCACTCGGCAGCCGACACGTTGGACAAAGTTGTGCCGAAAGAATTGGCAGAAAATTCCGCGGTGGTGGCGGTGGTCGCCTACGCGCTCGCGAATATGGAGCGGCCGTTGCCGCGTTGACTGTAGCCACCGGCCTGTGGCCGGTACACTTTCCACTGTCTTTCCGACGGAAGACGGCCCACAGTACCGTGGCTACAGCGGCCAAACTTTCGTTCAGTTCCGCTTTAGATTGCGCGCCTCGTTGAGCACAAAATTGGCCAGCCGGCGCCCGCGATTCCGAACAAATCGCCACGGCCCCGCATCTACGAAATAGGTGAGGAGAATGCTATCGCGTGTTTTCACCTCCGGGCCGACCGGGTCGGCCGAATGCCAGGTGTTGTCGGCTACAGCAAAAGCGTAACCCGTATTCGGCGAAAACGGCATTTGGGCCTTCTTCGGTTTGCGTCCGTTAGGCAACACCTCGTGGAAAATCGTCCCGATGTGCGGCGTGGAATTATCGCCAGGTAAATAAAACTGGACCGTGATCCCTTTCCAAAGGCTATCGGTATGCTTGAAGATACGATATCCCGGAATGTCGCGCGTAAGGATCGGCACCGGATACATATTCACCTTTGCAAAGTTTTCTCCGAACCGGCCTTTCAGCCCCGGCGCCAATCGCTGAACGAAAGCATGTTGCAACTCTTTGGAACGCAGGACACGGCCGGTCGCATCCCAGACTGCACGTTTTTTCTCCGGTAAATGGCGAACGTATTCGGGGAAAAGATCGATCTTGGCGCGAGTAGGTTTTCCATCGGCCCTGCTGCTGCCCGTTTTGCTTTTCCCGGACATTGCCCTGTAATCCTCCGCCACCGGCATTGCTTCGAGCATCTGCGCATAGAACTCATCCGGAAAAATGCGCTCGAACTGCAAATGATGAAAAGGCGCGTCGTCTGCGTGCGCCTGTTGTACTGAGTCGACGACAAACTGGATCAGATTTTCGAATGATTCCGATTTCTCCATCGCTGCTCGCCGGCGTAATTTAGAAATCCAGTTCAGTTGCGCAATGAATAATGCTAAGCATCGCAAAGCCGTTCTAAATTGAACATGAGCGAGACAACAAAAAAGCGTTCGCCTCTTTCACGTTCGGGTCGCTGGTCGGCCGAATTGGTGCTGGTGTTTGTTGGCGTTTACGCCGCCTTTTGGCTGAGTAATTACCAGCAGCACGGGCAGGACGCAGAGCGGCGCGACCGAATCCTGGCTTCCCTCGAGGAGGAATTGCGCAGAGGTATCGAGAGCGGAAAACTTGAGACCGTGAAAGAAGAACGGAAAGCGACCGAGTTTCGGCGCGGTCTCGATGCGAGTGAGATGCCGCCGCTGCATCCGTATGTTTTTACCACCGACTACAGCCCCGGCGATTTCGCCACTTGGCTGCAAGCCGGAGGCATCCAGTTGCTCGACGTCAAAACCCTCACCACGCTTCGCGAACTGGAATCCGTGATCCGGTGGGGCCTAAACGATATTGCGCGTTACCAGAAATTAAGCGACGAGCTGATCGTGCCGAATCTCGATCAGGACATTTCCTTTTTTTATGATCCTGCCACCCGGAAATTGCGAAAACGGTTCGAGATATATCCCGAAGCTCTGGACGCCACAGTGAAATTTGCCCACGACCTCGATCGAACGAAGGCCGCGTTGCTCAAACAAATCCAAGCCGAACGACAGCGAAATCGTTAACACGCAACGTCATCATGTCATTCTGATCCCGCAGCGGGAGAAGAATGTCAGATCCATTTCTGCAACCGCGCCTCATCCAGCCTCAGAAATGTTTGAAAGCCTGGCCTCATGCTTAGCATTTCGTTGCAGCGCTTCGCTCAACATGACAGGGTCATCTAAAGATAGGGTCTAACATGAATCCAATAATCCGAATCTTCGTAATTCTCTTATCGGTTTTGACCGCGAGTATCGCGTTTGCCGCAGATTATCCCGCGCCGACCGAAGGCGATTTCACGATTCGCGATTTCAAATTTCAATCCGGCGAAACGTTACCGGAGCTTCGCATCCATTATCGGACGCTCGGCAAGCCGGAGAAAAATGCCGAGGGCAAAACGACCAATGCCGTTCTAATCATGCACGGGACAACCGGAAGCGGCGCCCAATTTATTCGCTCTGAATTTGCCGGCGAGCTGTTTGGAAAAGATCAGCCGCTCGACGCCACAAAATTTTTCATCGTGCTGCCGGACGGGATTGGCCACGGCAAATCGAGCAAGCCCAGCGACGGCATGCACGCAAAATTCCCGAGCTACGGGTACCTCGACATGATCGAGGCGGATTACCGATTGCTCACCGAAGGCCTTGACGTCAATCACGCGCGACTGGTGATGGGAACGTCGATGGGCGGAATGCACACATGGCTGTGGGGCGAGCTGCATCCCGATTTCATGGACGCGCTCATGCCGTTGGCGAGTTTGCCCACGCAGATTTCCGGACGCAACCGCGCGTGGCGCCGAATGGTCATCGACGCTATCCGCAATGATCCGGCGTGGGACGGTGGTGAATACAAAACCCAG
>JBJMXF010000012.1:0-12314 GCA_045809725.1 Candidatus Udaeobacter sp.
CGATCTCGTCAATTTGCCAACGCCCGACAGGATGCGAGATGGTTAGGTTCATATCGGCGTATCTCTCTGGATAATATATTCGCGCATGAAAAGAACCGTGTGGTTCGAAGAATTGTGAATTGAATTCAATCTTGCCCTGAACGTCAACCGGCCGAACAGAGGCCCCGAGCCTCACAATCTCGTTCATGAACTCCTGTTGCGTCGACGCCGGAAAATTCGTGCGCGCCTGCGGACTGAGCCGCGAATTGAAGAAATTGCTATCGTGCTGGACAGCGATTTTCTGGATGGCGTCCCTGGCGAATGCTGTTCCTTCCCTGGCTGCATTCTCTTTATTGGAATTAAGCCACCACCACGCGCCACCAAGCAAACCCAGCACGATGATCAGCAGAACAATAATCTGTCCGGATGACTTCCGTTTAGAACTTAATTTGAGTTGTTTCATCTTCGTTTAATAACCGAACCCCATGCTCTTGATTACTTTGCCGTCGCGAATGAGCACAGAATGTTTTTGCTTGCCTGTGTAAGAGCCAAAACGATTTCGTGCGTTCACAGTGAAATTAACGAGATAGCCGGACGCAACTTCGCTCCCCTTGCCCATATCGGATGGTTTTGGTTCTGCGGTCCATTCAATACGTGCACTGTCCGGATCGATCAATTGCGTGTTGAGCCACTGCATAATGATCTCCTTATAATAGGTGGGAAAAGGGCCGTAGCGCGCGGTGTCGGCTGAGGGTGTTTGGGCATTTAAACTGCCGACGAAAGTTACACCGAGCGCGAGCGCGCAAATCAGCCACTTCGGCACGAGCGCTTTCATGTTGTTTATTTACCATCGTCGGCGGCGGCTAGTCCAGCCTAATGCGATGGTGACTGTCAAGCCTTAGAGATCAGAAGCGTTTCTTAGAAGGTGGATCGGCTTCTCCGAAGACCATGGCTGACGGAATGGCCGGAGGCGCAAATAAATCTGCGGCATAGCCGCGTGTGTGAGTGCCAACGCGTTAACGACAACGCGTTTCACCTGAACTCGGCTGCAGTCATGCTCTCGATACACAGCACGATGTAATTGCGTAGCATGGTAACGCTGCTTTCTTTGACACCTCGGCATCATCGTCGTGCCTCGTGTGCGTGAACAGATTATTGCTCCAAATTTCGATACTCACTTTGTTGGTGATCTCTTTGTCAGCTGTGTCTGACGAAACTCCCGCCCAAATTTCCATTGAAGATGCCACGTCAGGCGCGACTGCGGACAAAAACAGCGGGCCCGGTAACGAATCACCCGCTCTGCGACAGTCCGCATCACTTGACGCGGCTGCGGCGACACAGGCGTGGTTGAACAGTGTGCCGCAAGGCAAACGTGAAAAATCAGATGCCTACTTCGAGGGAGGCTACTGGCTGCTTCTGTGGAATTATCTTCTGGCCGCTGCGATATCGATTCTGCTGCTGTTCTCGCGGATTTCAGTGCGGGTACGCGAATTTTCGGAAGGACTAACGAAGTCCAAAACGCTGCAGGTCTGCTGCTACGTCATTCCGTGTGCGTTGCTCGCTTTTGTCTTGAGCTTTCCACTGAACGTTTACGAGCACTTCTTTCGCGAGCATCAATACGGATTCGCCACACAGAATTTGGCGGCGTGGTTTGGAGAGCAGTTGATCGGTCTTGGCATCACGCTCATCGGCGCCACGTTCTTCTTTGTCGTGCTGTACGCCATTTTTCGGCGAGCACCGAAAACGTGGTGGATCTGGGGAACCGGTGTCGCCGTCGTTTGCTCGTTCTTCTTGCTCTTCATTGCGCCGGTATTCATTGAACCACTCTTCAACACGTATAAGACCCTCACGAAGCCTGAAGTCAGCGAGCCGATTCTCGTCATGGCGCGGGCGAATGAAATCCCTGTCAAACAGGTCTTCGAGGTGGATGCCTCGCGCCAGACCACGCGTGTAAGTGCTAATGTCTCAGGAATTCTCGGTACGACCCGCATTGCGCTGAATGATAATCTGCTCAAGCAATGCACCGTGCCGGAGATCCGCGCGGTGATGGCACACGAGATGGGCCATTACGTTCTAAATCATGGCGCGAAGTTGCTGACCTACCTTGGAGCTTTGATACTCATTGGATTCGGACTCACTGGACTTCTATTTGATGCAGCAGTCAGGCGGTGGGGCAACAGATGGGGCGTGCGCGGTATTGCCGATCCAGCCGGTCTTCCTCTGCTGGTGTGGATTTTCTGCACGTTGCTGTTCGTTGCCAGGCCACTTCTTAACACCATCGTGCGCATCACCGAGCGTGAAGCGGACGCTTTTGGTATCAATACCGCGCGTGAGGCCGATGGAATGGCAGAAGTGGCGCTCAAACTCGGCGCGTATCGCAAGCTCAACCCGACGCCGCTTGAGGAATTCATTTTTTACGATCATCCGAGCGGCCGCGCACGGATTCGCATGGCGATGGATTGGAAGGCAGCAAATTTACCTGCTGGGGAAAACCCGAAGTCCGGATCTCAAAATCCGAACAAACCGTAAAGTAATTCCGTCAACCCTTCTCGCGGGGATGCTGCGAAGGTGCGGCAGCGGTGGGAGGCGAACCGCCCTTTCGAATCAACATCAGATTTCGAATGTAGATCAGCGAGTTAGGAAGATAGGCGAGGATGCCGACGGGGTCGCGTTTGAAAATGAAGTAGAGACACATGATCACGCTGCCGCCGATGCTCCAGTACCAAAATGAAACCGGAATGACGCTTTCGCCTCGTCGCTCTGAGGCAATCCACTGCATCAGGAAACGCATCGAAAACGTGGCGTTACCAATTAGCCCCAGGATAACGAGATAGCTCCAGTCCAGCCCAAGGAATCGGTATTCTTTGCCGATCCACGTGATTGCGATAAGTGCGAGTGTGTTCATAGACAGCCTTAATCAATCTGTCATTCCGAGTGAAGTCGAGGAATCTCGTGGCACACATCAAAGCCCTCCACGCGCATCGTTCATTTTCACTCAGGATGAGCCTAACGAATCAGTTGGCGTCGTCAGATTCGGCAATTCGATATCGACGTGCCGCGAATTCATGGAGGGAGTTTGCACCGCGCCTATGGCAGGACAGGCGAGTTACGCGGGACCCTTGATTCTCGATATGAGCGTGTCGGCAATTGCAGCCGGCGTTTCGGCTACAGCGATTCCCGCGGCTTCCAGCGCTTCAATTTTTCCCGCTGCGGTTCCTTTTCCGCCGGAAACAATCGCGCCTGCGTGACCCATCCGCCGCCCTGGCGGTGCAGTTTTTCCCGCGATGAATGCTGCTATCGGTTTTTTGCAGTTCGCTTTGATCCATTCCGCGGCCTCTTCTTCGGCGGACCCCCCGATTTCTCCGATCAAAATCATTGCATCTGTATGCGGGTCATCGTTGAACAATTTCACGCAATCGAGATGCGAAAGACCATGAATCGGATCGCCGCCAATCCCGATGCAGGTTGATTGTCCATAGCCGCGTGATGTTAACTGCCATACCGCTTCGTAGGTCAGAGTACCCGAGCGAGAGATGACGCCAATGTTGCCAGGCTGATGAATGTAGCCGGGCATAATCCCGATCTTGCATTGTCCCGGTGTGATGATGCCCGGACAATTCGGCCCGATCAGTCGCGATTTCTTGCCGCGCATGAGCGCTTTCACGCGCATCATGTCCATCACTGGAATTCCTTCCGTGATGCAAACCACCAGCTCGACTTCGGCATCAACTGCTTCAAGGATCGAATCTGCGGCGGCAGGCGCAGGCACGAATACCATCGACGCATTGCATTCGGTTTTTTGTCGCGCTTCCCAAACAGTATCGAACACCGGCACTTTGCCTTCGAACATTTGGCCGCCTTTTCCCGGTGTGACGCCAGCGACGACGTTGGTGCCGTAATCCATGCACTGCCGAGTGTGAAATGCGCCTGCGCTACCCGTGATGCCCTGCACAACGAGTCGCGTATTTTTGTCGACAAGGATCGACATATCTCAGGAAAGCAGGAACGCAGGAACAAACAGAAGAATCACTTCCTGCTTTCCTGCTTTCTTTAGGGATTTCTTCCGCTGTTTCATTTTGGTTTTCGTTTGTGAATCACGAGCTTGTTTCCATCGGGATCGCGAAATTGCGCCATCCAGCAGACTGGCGTCTCGGTTTTTTCAATGTCGAACATGACGCCGCGCTCTTTGAGTTTTGTATGAGCAGCGTCGATGTCTTCGACTTCGAAAGCGACGGTGGTTCCATCACGCGAAGGTTGCCACGCTGGGTGACAACCAACTCCGATCGTAATCGGGCCAAGATCATACTCGACCCACGCGCCATCCATTTGTGTGCGCGCAGGCTTTAACTCCAGCGTCTCCTGATAAAATTTTCGCGCCCGTTCCTTGTCAGACACGGCAATAGCAACAAAGGCCACTTCGTTTGTGATCAATTGCAGACTCCTTTCTCGTCTTCAGGTTTTAGTTTGTGAATTATGAGTTTGTTTCCATCGGGATCTTTTACCACCGCCATGTGACAGCATGGCGTTTCGAAGGGCTCAACAGCGAATGGAACGCCTTGGTTTCTGAGCTGTTTAATCGCTTCGTCGAAGTTTTCTACCTCCAGCGCGGCACCTGTCCCTTGATCTGACGGCTTCCACTGCTCGCTAACATTCGCAATCGCGAGCGTGTGCTCACCAACAGTGTACTCGATCCATTTTCCGCCCATCATTTCGTCCGATACCGCAAGTCCAATCACGTCTTCGTAGAACTTCCGCGCGCGCAAAACGTCAGTCACTGGAATTCCCACAAACGCGATGTTGTTAATCTTCATGTGTAATCGCCTGGTTGCGCAGCCAGTCGCCTAACAACTCGATGATTTTGGGGTCGAACGGAGCGCTCTTTCCTTTAAACGCGTCAGCCAAACTCAAATAATGCTGAAACGTGTGGCCGGTCTGGGGGATTTCATAAAACGTCGCGAGATCGCCCTTGTTATTGACGTATGAAGCGATCAATTCGGAATCCTCGCGACTCATGATCCAATCGAACGCGCCGCGAAGAACGTAAGTGGGAACTTTCAAGCCCGACCAAGCCGCGGCGAGATTGAGTTGTTGTAACTGCTGATAAAAGCGAAGCGGCCGCCCGTAAAGATGCGCGTGGTCCTTTCCCTCCGGCCAGACATCGGCCAACTGCGGTCGCTCCTTCAAAATGTCGTCGACCGGTCGGCCTTTGATCAGCCACTCGTGATAAAGCGTCGCCGCCTCTTTCATACGAACGTTAACTTCGCCAGGCGATTTGCCGCTCAACGCGAAGCGACGTCGTTCGATCTCGAGCATGTGCTCAAACCAGGTTTTCACCCAACCGCCGACTGAGATGTAGCCGCGGACCTGCGCTCGTTCTGTGTCTGATTCCGGAACCAGCGGTGCAAATCCTCCACCATTACTGATCCCAAGAATGTAAATTTGTTTCGTGTCGATAAAATCGTAATTCTTCATCGCGCGGAAAGCCGCACGATAACCGGCGAGCTCCGAATCGAAATCCGTGTCCGAGCAAACTCCTTCGCTATCGCCCACGCCCTGCTTGTCCATTCGAAACAAAGCGAACTCTGGGAGTTGTGCCAGACCGCGAAAAACCAAACCGCTCTCGTCCTTCGTTCCAGCCGGCGCTTCGACGGAATCGCAGCTCAACCAACCGGCAACGAAAATAACCGGAAGTTTTCCGTTTGTCTTCCGTGGCTTCGTGATGATCGTGCGCAAACGATTCCCATCAGGCGCGGTCACGGAATCGTAAATCACGTCAGCATTCGGGTAAGTTTCACGAGGTGCTTTGGATTTCTGGGGAAGCTCTGCGGCAAACACTGCTGTGGCTGTCGTGAATAAAACTATTGCTGCCAGGCTGCACTTCATTCTTCGAGAGGCTCCAACTCCCAAGTTCCAAATGCCAGGCAAATTCCAATTGCCAAATTTCAAACGGGCGGTCGCGCTCATTGGTTCTTCGATATGATAGAGGAGAAAATAAGTACCAGCTCGCGTGCTTCCGTAGCGAGCTTGTCGCGAGCCGTCGCACTACCGTTTGTAGCAACGTCGATCAGCCGCAGGAACAGCCGGCTTTCTTTCGCCTCTTTGCGACAGATTTTCACGCGCAGCAAGAAATCTTTCTTACTCAGTGCTTCATCAGCTTCGATCCAGTTCGCGGCGACTGATCCAGATGCGCGGACTAACTGTCGAACGTCCTCAATATTGCTGATTGTTCTGGGCAACTGTTTGACGAAGCTACGAATCGATTGGGCAAATCGAAATGTCCGATCTTCCAAATCGCGTCGTTTCGCGCCATCTTCCATTTGAGATTGGGATTTGGCTGTTTACTTGGGAGTTGGGGTTTGGGACTTGGGATTTGCGGTTGCAGCCGCTGCAACCGCTTTCTGCGCCGCATCCGCAAGATTGTTTGCGGCAATCGCTGCCACACCGCTTTCCTTCAACAACTGCTTTCCTCGTTCGACATTCGTTCCCTCCAGTCGAACAACAAGAGGCACTGACAGTTTTACCGTCTTCGCTGCGTTGATGATGCCTTTCGCGATCACGTCAACCTTCATGATGCCGCCGAAGATATTGACGAGGATCGCTTTCACGTGCTTGTCGGCGATCAGGATTTTGAATGCATCGGTCACCTGTTGTTCCGTCGCGCCGCCTCCGACATCGAGAAAATTAGCCGGTTCGCCGCCGTAAAATTTGATGATGTCCATGGTGGCCATGGCAAGCCCGGCACCATTGACCAGGCACGCTATGTTACCGTCGAGGCCAATGTAATTGAGCCCATGTTTCGACGCTTCGACTTCACGAGGATCTTCCTCAGCTACGTCCCGCATCGCAGCGATTTCCGGATGGCGATAAAGCGCGTTATCGTCAAAATTAAACTTGGCATCGAGTGCCAGGACTTCGCCTTGGTTCGTAACCACCAGTGGGTTGACCTCGACCATCGAGCAATCGTACGCAATGAAAGTGCGATAGAGCCCTTCAAATAATTTTGATGCGTTCTTTAGCTGCGACGATTCGAACCCAAGTTGAGTTGCCAGTTTGCGCGCCTGGTATGGCTGCAAGCCGGCTAACGGGTCAATCGGTTCCCGAATAATTTTCTCAGCCGACTTCGCCGCAACAGCTTCAATTTCCACGCCGCCTTCTGTGCTGGCGACAACCAGGGGCGCTGCGGTCGCACGATCGAGCAGGACGGCAAAATAGATTTCACGCGCAATATCGGCCGATTCTGCGACCAGCACTTTATTTACCTTACGACCAGCCGGCCCGGTCTGGTGCGTCACCAGAACTTGGCCGAGCATTTTCGCCGCAACATCCCGGACTTCGTCAGGCGTTTTTCGAACGTGCACGCCGCGCTTAAACCCATTCTTGAAAGTGCCCTTCCCGCGTCCGCCGGCGTGGATCTGTGCCTTAACAACAATATCGATATCCCCTAGCTCATGCGCGATCTGCTCCGCGTCATCGAGTGTCGCAGCAACTCTGCCGCGCGTTGTAGCCACATCGAATTTCTGCAACAACTCTTTGGCTTGATATTCGTGAATGTTCATCGGGAAACTAACGACCGAACAAGTATTTCATTCTGAGCGGAGGGAAGAATCTCTGATCGCTTTTGGAGCAGCGCCCACAAGAATAAACCGAGATGTTTCGCTTCGCTCATGACAAGTAGCTATCTATCGGTGCCCAGACTGGCAGATTGGAATAGCCCGCTCAGCGAGCCTCGGCAACGACTTTTCTTTTTGAATTGGCTTGCGTTGCGGAAATCGAGACGACTACGGTGGCGCCCATGAAAAGCTCAACGAAAATCTTTACAGTAGCTGGCGCACTCGTACTCACGCTCGGGTTCGGCATAATGGCCGCGACGCCCGAGCAGGAAAAAGCATTCACCGACAAATACAAAGCAGCATTGGAAGGCAAGGACACAGCCACCTTGGAGTCTTTCCTTTACACACAAGGATCAGATCCACAGGCTCTCGAGTTTTACAAAATGATGCAGTCGGGAGGAGCCGACGGGAAAATTTCGAAGATTGAACTTGTTAGTCTCACGCCGGATGACGTCAAAAAAGCGACGACTCCGATGGACGGACCGACTGGCAAAGTTTGCCTGAATCTCAAACCGACGAAAAAACTCGTGATCAGGATGGAAAACAAGGACGCAAACGGAAGCTCTTCCAGTAGCTCCGAAAACTTTGTCGCCGAGAAGGACGGCAAACTCGTGATCCCCGTGCCGGGCCCCTGTAAGTAGCGCTGACATTTAGCAGCGCGAGCATTCTGCTCGCGTTCCACTTAACTTCGTTCCTCTTTGAGCAACGTGCCCACCGTGCGCTGATTTGTCGGCGGTTCGAGTGAGTTAACGAAATTGCGAAACCGTTCCGAAAAAACTTCCGGTCGGAGTTTCCAGTACTGAGCCATGCCCGGCGCGAAGACGTAATGTCGAAGGAGCCCGCGCCAACCTTCCCAAAGATCCGTGTCCATCATTCCATAAACATGATGAAAATGGATGGTCTCAAACGCTTTCAAGAATTGGTACGAAGCATGGAAAAATCGTGCCCGCTCTTCGACTGACAGCGCGCTAAGATCTTCGATCCCGATGCGCCAGATTCGTTCCAGTTCTGCGTTTTCCATCAGCGGTTTTGTCACATCGCGCAGTGCAGTCGCCGCGGCATCCTGCATGGCGAGTTTCGCCACCCGCGTGCTCTGATGCACTTGCACGGCCAGATATAGCACGGACAAAACGACAGCTAACGAGCCGATCAATTGCGAGATGGCACTAATGGCATCCCAGTTCATAGTCAGGATTGTACCATGAAATCGCCCTTCGCGTTTGGTCCGTTAGTCACCCTGCGTCAGTTCCCGAAGGCGCGGGCGGCGGCATCAACATAGGCAAAAACTCCGGCGGCATGACATCACCCCACACATCATAATCCTGACCGAACTGCCGAAGGAATAACAGCGAGAACGCGCCTAACGTCACTGGAATTGGCAAAAGTATAACTGTGCCGACGTACGGGATCGCAACGATGCAACAAGTCACGCATGTTACGGCGCAACTAACCACAACCGCCGCGACTGCTAACAGCAGAAGGAACAAAACGTAAAGCAGGATCGGCCCGGGATGCGAGCTTACGAGGTCCACGGCTTGAGAAAACGCAAGCGCCGCGCGACAGCGCTGCCGATACATCATCGGAACCATCAGCTGAGACGCGACGGCCCAAACGAAAATAAGACAGACGGAGATAAACGCGGTCAGCGAAATCCCGATCCAAAACCCGACACCCGGTTCGGCCTGATCGCGCCCCGGGGCAAACGGCACAATGAGGACAAGCCCGGCAATCACGATCACCGGGACGACTACGAGCACCACGAGTAGTGAGAACAAAAAGAAACTGTTTCCTTCTCCACGAAATTCTTTCCACGGCGCGACAATCGCAGTGCGATTGCGAACGATACAATCAACAAAAATGAATCGCCCGCGTGCGCGCAGCCATGCAAACAGGACGATGAGCAGAAGGACGCCGCAGACCAAAACGCAAATACCTGTGATGAGAACCGGCTGTGGAATCTGGCTGATTGTTTCGTTGAACTTCTGCGCGCCTTCCCGTCCATTATTCGGATAGTTGAAGTTGCCGAATCCGCCACCACCCGCACCGAGGTTTGCAAGCCAGGCGGCGAAACCGATTACGAGCCATTTTCTCAAACCGAACGGCTGAAATAGAATTTTCTTCATCAACTGGAATGCTTCGCCGAACGGTTTGAAGATTTCGATTCTTGGCTCGCTTTCGTTCATACGCGATTCGGCGCTAATCAGCGGCGATTGTAGGGCAACTGCACCGGTTGCCAAGCGAAACGGGGCGCAACCGAAGCGGTTGCAACACAAATTCGCTCCGTGCGCGTTGTGCGGATCGGAGCGTGCCGCAGCAGATGCGCTGAGGACAGCGCACGCTACAGCACGCGCGGTTGTTTAGTGAACGATGCGCACGATCTTAATTATTGATGTCGACTTTAAAGCGTCGCTACCCCATTGGTGCCGAATTGGTCGGTCAAAACCAGACGCATTTCCGCGTGTGGGCGCCAAAGGCGCGGGAAGTTGATCTTGTTTTGGAAGACACCACGGGAGCGAAAATAAAGTTTTGTTCGTTGGCAGCCGAGCCAGGCGGATATTTTTCAGGCGCAGCGAATGCCGGCTCCGGCGCCCGCTATCGTTTTCGCGTGAATGGCGCGAACAATTTCTATCCCGATCCGGCGTCGCGTTTTCAACCGGACGGACCGCACGGCCCGTCGTGCATTGTGGATCCTGCAAAATTCCGATGGAGCGACACGGACTGGCCGGGCTTGAAACTACAAGGCCAAATCTTTTATGAGATGCACATCGGCACGTTCACCAAGGAAGGAACGTGGCGCGCTGCCGCCGAACAGTTATCCGAACTGGCGCGCATTGGAATCACGGTGATCGAAATGATGCCGGTTGCGGAGTTTCCAGGCAGATTTGGCTGGGGCTATGACGGCGTTGATCTGTTCGCGCCATCGCACCTATACGGAACGCCGGACGATTTGCGCATGTTCGTTGACCGTGCCCACTCGTTAGGCCTCGGCGTAATTCTGGACGTCGTTTATAACCATTTCGGGCCGGACGGAAATTATCTCGGCGTTTACTCCGATGATTATCTGCTCAGGGGAAAAGGGCACGAATGGGGCGACGTCATTAATTTCGATGGTCCGAATTCAGGGCCGGTTCGCGAATTTTTCATCACAAACGGCCGTTATTGGATCGACGAATTTCATTTCGATGGCTTCCGTTTCGACGCAACGCACGCCATTCGCGATGAATCGAAGGAATACATCATTGGCGCAGTCGGTGTCGCGGCGCGCAAAGCGGCGGGTTCGCGTTCCATCGTTCTCATCGCCGAGAACGATCTGCAGGAAGCGAAGATGGTGCGCCCAAGGGGTTCGAAGTCCCGCCATCAGGCGGCGCAGAGCGGTGCGGAAACGTCTCCCCGCCAGGTAAACGCGGAACTCCAAACATCCCACGGTGAAGTGGGCGACGGTTTGGATGCGATGTGGAATGATGATTTTCATCACAGCGCGATTGTGGCGTTGACCGGTGAGAACATCGGGTATTTCAACGATTACTCGGGCAAACCGCAGGAGTTCATTTCCGTTGCTAAACACGGTTTTCTTTATCAGGGACAGGCGCTTTCGTGGCGAAAAGCGTTGCGCGGCACTCCGACGTTCGGCATTCCGGCGGCGGGGTTTGTTTGTTTCATCGAAAACCACGATCAGATCGCGAACACCGGCGCAGGTGACCGGGCGCGCTTTCAAACTTCCCCCGGACGGTACCGCGCAATCACCGCGCTTCTTTTACTTGGACCGTGGACGCCATTGCTGTTTCAGGGGCAGGAATTCGGCGCCTCCAGCCCATTTCTGTTTTTTGCCGATGTCGGCGATGCAGTCGTACGCGATGCAATTCGTAAAGGTCGCGCTGAATTGCTGGCGCCATTTCTATCGCTCAATGAGGAGGAGACGTTGAGGCACTTACCTGCGCCAGAGGATCCTGAGGCGTTTTCACGATGCAAACTCAATTTTTCAGAACGCGAAGCGAATCGCGAGCTTTACAATCTCCATATCGATCTCCTGAAATTGCGCCGCGACGATTCGCGATTTCGGCTGCAAGAATCCGACGGCGTCGATGGCGCGGTGCTGGGTCCGACGAGTTTCGTCCTCCGATATTTTTCGGAAGCCAACGACGATCGTTTGCTGTTGGTGAATCTCGGCGAAAGCCAAGTGTTGCATCCTGCGCCGGAGCCTTTGCTGGCTCCGCCGACGGGCTGCCGTTGGGAAACCGTGTGGACTAGCGAGTCGCAGCAGTACGGCGGAATAGGCGTGACCAGCACCACGACCAAGGAGCAATGGTTTTTGCCAGCCGAATCCAGCGCTGTGTTACGACCGGTGCTGTAGCGTCCGCTGTCGTCAGCGGAGTTCCTAACGCTTCGAGTCTCGCAATTCGTCTCGTACACCTGGACCAATGGACATTAAAGCACCAAGCAGGTTTTAATCTCGACAATCGAGCAAGCTATTTGCAACGCTGTCGCTATGAAGACACGAACCCATTTCCTTGTTGTTGCGCTAACGTCCGTTGTTCTGGCGATAATGGACATAGACGCGCCAGCCGTGGTCCCGCCACCAGACGGCGGCTATCCCAACTTCACTACAGCAGAAGGGACGAAGGCACTTTTACACCTTACCAGCGGCGCTGCCAATACGGGGCTGGGTTGGTCGTCGCTCTTGAACGTTACCACTGGTAGCTTCAACACCGCTGTCGGAGCGGGAAC
>JBJMXF010000013.1:0-16704 GCA_045809725.1 Candidatus Udaeobacter sp.
GTACTCTCCGCGGCCCTGCTGGCCCGCAAGGTCCACAAGGGGCACCAGGCCCAACGGGCCCACGAGGTTTACAAGGCCCGCAAGGCGGTGCAGGCCCAGCAGGCGCGCAAGGTCCAGCAGGTGCAACTGGAGACATGGGTCTGGTAGGCCCCCAAGGTGATCCAGGCCCCGCTGGCCCACAGGGTCCAGCAGGTGCAACCGGCGCCATTGGCCCAGTCGGCGCACAAGGTCCAGCAGGTGAAACTGGTGCTATTGGCCCAGCCGGCGCACCAGGCCCAGCAGGCGCAACTGGCGCCATAGGCCCTGTTGGTCCGCAAGGCCCTGCTGGTGCACCAGGAGCAACAGGTCCACAAGGGCCCGCAGGAGTTGGGTTGATGTCAGGTGCTTATCTCACGCTGGCCTCTACTGCACCTGCGCCGGCCGGATTCACTTTAGTGGGAACAACCACAATAACGTATCGAGATACGCAAAACGTCATCCACGACGCGACAGCTAAGTTGTACCGGAAAAACTAGACGGCTGTTCTTACATTAGCGTTTGGAAACAGGCGCTAATAAAGAGCAACTGTTTCAATCGTCTGTTTGCAACAGTTATCACAATTCGCAGCAAGCATTCTCACCGCAGCGGCATGACGCGAGTTCTTACATCACAGCTCGCCTCCGCATAGCTTTCTCCAGCGCAGGTCAAAAAATCCCAATCCTCTTGAAAATTTTCGGGAACTTCTTCCCGAATTTCCGGGAACAGATGGCAAATGACAAACATTACCCGAAAGGGAAAACCAAAATACAAAGGAAAACAACTATGAAACAAATCCTCCTCGGCACACTGCCGACTCATATGAAACCAAGGCCTGGCAAAGTCGTGACTGCTTTGCTTTTGACGTCCTGTTTTGCGCTTTTGCCAATAGCGGCACAGGCTGGCAACCCGCATAGTTCACCAACACCCACGGCGACACCGACTACCACAATTACTCCATCGCCGACGCCGACACCCACTCCTGGTGGAGACCTCGGCAACGGCAATACGGCGATTGGCAACGGATCGCTTCTGAGCCTCACGACCGGCACTTACAATGCGGCTATGGGCTATCAGGCGCTTTCTGCCAATACCACCGGTAATGGCAATATCGCATTGGGCGCTAGCGCCGGAATTAACCTCACCACAGGCGATAACAACATCGACATCGGCAATCATGGCGTGACTGGGGAGTCCGGAACGATCCGGATCGGGGACCCGACATTTCACACAGCGACGTTTATAGCTGGCATCACCGCAATGAGTCCTTCGTCGCCACATCAAGCAATGCTGGTAGATTCCACGACGGGCCAGCTCGGAAGAGCCGATATCGGAAGCTTTCCTCCCGGGCCACAAGGCGAGCCCGGGGCCGCGGGTCCGCAAGGAACGCAGGGCCCTCAAGGAGCACAGGGTAATCAGGGACCTGCGGGGGCGCAAGGACCTGCAGGGCCGCAAGGCCCACAAGGCGCACCTGGTTCGCAGGGACCAGCTGGAATTGGAGTCGTAATCACCAATCCTGAAAACACAGCGGTTGGCGATCAAGCCCTCGCTAGCAATACCGGCCAGGGGAATACGGCGACCGGATCTTACTCCCTCGGTAGCAATACTACAGGAAACTTCAACACGGCGACCGGCGACGCGGCGCTGAGGAACAATATTACGGGTATCGATAACACCGCGACCGGTGCTAGCGCGCTCTGGCGCAATAGCACGGGCAACTATAACACAGCAGCCGGTGTGGGTGCGCTCACAAACAACGTCGCCGGTGCTGGAAACACGGCCGTTGGCTATCAAACACTCTATAACAACACCGCTGGTTACAACATTGCTACCGGTTATCAAGCGCTCCAAAACAACACCACCGGCCCCGCGAACGCGGCGGTTGGCTATCAAGCGCTTCGAGCCAATACAACGGGCGGCTACAACGTCGCGTTAGGGGCTACCGCCGGCGACAATCAGAACACGGGCAGCTTCAATATTTACATCGGCGGCTATGGCGCGGAGGGCATCCCTGGCGAAAACTATGCCTGCTATATCAGCAACATCATGAACCAAATTTCTTCCGGCGGAACGCCTGTTTATGTTAATGCATTTAACAAGCTCGGCACCTTAACTTCATCCCGGCGCTTCAAAGAGGAAATTAAACCAATGAACAACACCAGCGAACTGCTCTTTGCGCTCCAACCGGTCACGTTCCGATATAAGAAGGAGATCGATCCGCAGCGCATCCCGCAGTTTGGACTGATAGCGGAGGACGTGGAAAAGGTGAACCCTAAGCTTGTGGTCCGCGATAAGGAGGGCAAAATCAACACTGTCCGGTACGAACAGATCAACGCCATGCTGCTCAACGAGTTTCTGAAAGAGCACAAAAAAGTGGAAGAACAGCAAGTCACCATCGGTGATCTGAAGAAAGACTTGGGAGTTCTTACTGCGCAACTCAAAGAGCAGGCCGCGCAGATACAGAAGGTTAGTGCTCAGCTTGAGATGAGGAGACCGCTAACGCGGATAGCTCGCAGCTATCCGTAGACGCTTTGTCAGTTAAAAGAATGTGGCCGGGGCAACGACCCCGGCCACAGTTTGTACGAACGGGTCTTCGTTCGACGGTCCGATGCCGTCAGTGCTTCAGCGCGTTAAGAATGGGCTGCGGATAAACGCCCAGGCAAATAGTGGCGACAATCAATGCGCTGATCGTGATGCGCGACAAGCCGTTCACAGGAATCGCGTCGGTCCTGGGATCAGATTGCCAATACATCGCGCGGACAACTTTGAGGTAGTAGTAAAATCCGCAGCCCACCGTGATCACTCCAACCGCCACGAGCGCGATCTCGCGTTGAAGTACGGCTGCATAAAAGATGTAAAACTTGCCGAGAAATCCCGCCGTGAACGGCAAACCGGCGAGCGAGACCATCCCGATCAGCATCGCGAACGCGAGAAATGGCGAGCGCTTTGCAAGCCCATCGAAGTCGGAAATTTCTTCGCCAGTTTTCTGTGCGACGATTATTAGCACCGCGAAACTCAACAGTGTCATCAACAGGTAAGCGACGAGATAGAAGATAATCGCGCGGACATCGAAACAGACTACGCCGATGAGCAGATAACCCGCATGCGCAATGCTCGAGTACGCAAGCAGTCGTTTCAGATTGGTCTGAGGTAGCGCTGCCAGATTGCCGTAAATCAACGTGAGCAGCGCGATCACAAAAATAAGCCGTTCTGTTTGCGGCAAATTCATGAACGGTTGCAAAACACGTATCAACACGACGAACCCCGCTGCTTTCGAACCGACAGAGAGATATGCCGTCACTGGAGTGGGCGCGCCTTGATAGACATCCGGCACCCAGATTTGAAATGGGACCGCCGCAATCTTAAACCCGAACGCCACCAGAACAAAGACCATGCCTAACAAGGCTGCACCGGTATCGCTCCCGACATTGGTTAGCGCCGCCGTCAGCCGATAGACATTTGTCTGACCCGTCACACCGAAAATCCACGCGATTCCGTACACGAGAAACGCCGTGGAAAGAGCACTGAGTATTAGATACTTCGTTCCCGCTTCGAGCGTTGCAGGATTGCGCCGGGTAAAACTGACCAGCACATAAAACGACACTGTTACGAGCTCGAGCGCGACAAAGATGAAGACGAAGTCGATCGCCGAAACGAGGTACATCAATCCTGCACAGGTGAAAAGAGGCAGTGCGATAAACTCGCCGAGACCTGTCTGCGGCGCCGCGCCGGGAAACAAGCTGCTAACCACCGGCGCGTAATCGATCATCATGATCAGCACAAGAATGGTGGTTACCAGCGCGAACTGCTTGAAGAAAATCGCCAGCCGATCTGCTGTGTAAAAACTCCAGAAACCGGTCGCGTTACCCGGCGAAGCAGAGGGAACGACAAACAAAGTGGCGAGAAGAACGATCGCGAGCCCGATGATTGCAGCGAAAGCTAAAACGCGTTTATCAATTCTCCCGACAAACGCTTCGATCATCAGGATCAACATCCCGAGCACCAGCACTGCAATTTCAAGGAGGGGCGCGGTGATCATCGGATGTTGTAGCCAGGCCCCTGTGCGGCGTGTTCTCGGCTTGGCCTAACAGTTTCCAGACGGCGCGTAGTGCGGTGGCTAAACGTGATATCTGAGTTGGCAGACAGAAAAGGTCCGGACATCGGCGCCACAAGTCGCACAAGAAATTGCGGCAAAAATCCAAAGCAAAGAAGTGCTGCCACAAGCAGCGTAACAGGCACGCGTAACGTCGGACCAAGATCGGGCAGCTTTTGCCATTGCTCGCGAATAGTCCCCATGAAGGTCCTGCGATAGGCGCGCAGCATGTAAACCGTCGAGAGCACGACACCCCACAGGGCAAGCACCGTGCCAATTTGGAATAAGTGGAATCGGCCGATTTCCCAGCCGTTCCTAAACGCGCCAAAAAAGATCATGATTTCCCCGGCGAAATTGGCAAAACCCGGTAGACCGATCGCTGCGAACACACCAAGTCCGAAAACCAGCCCGGCGAAAGGCATCACTCTCGCTAGTCCGCCGAGCTCATCAAAAGCCAAGGTGCCTGTTCGCCGCCGCAATTCTCCTGCGACGCCAAATAGCAACGCGATTGAAATGCCGTGAGCGAACATCAATACAACGGCGCCGGTCACACCAAGGGTTCCAAAGCTGGCGATGCCCAGAAAGATGTAGCCCATATGCATCACGCTTGAATAACCCAGCATCCAATCGAGCCGCTTCTGCGCGATGGTAACCAGTCCAACGTAGATGATGTTGCCTAGTAACAGCACGATCAGCAGATTAGCCCAGTGATGAGCACCTTCGGGCAGCATAGGAACGGCCAGACGCAAAAGGCCGTACAGCCCGAATTTCTTCAAAACACCTGCGTGCAGCATCGCAGCGGGCGCCGGCGCGGCGGCATACGCTTCGGGCGCCCACGTGTGAAACGGAAAGAGCGAGACGAGGATTCCGAAACCGATCAGTAACAGAAGATAGACATGCCGTTGTGCGTCCGGAGCGATCTGGCCCATTCCAGCTGCAGTGCGCAACACGCGAATATCAAAACTCCGCGAAGGAAGAGGAAAGCTTTGGTAAAGCAAGATCAGGCCGAGTAACAGAATGAAACTGCCGATTGCCAGGTAGATCGTTATTTTCCAGGCTGCTGCGACCCGATTCTCGCTGCCCCAAATTCCAATCAGTAAAAATGTGGGGATGAGTGCGAGTTCGTGAAACGCGTAAAAGAAAAACAGATCGATTGAAGTAAACGCTCCGATCGCGCCTCCAGAAATGAACAGGAGACAGGCATAAAATCCGTTTTCATTTCTCTCTATCGTGCCGGCGAACCACACTGCAGCCAGCGTTACGATGCTCGCTAGCAGCACCATGATGACGCTCAAACCGTCGACGCCAGTCGTGAAGCTCAATCGCCACTCGGGAGAGATGGTAAACGATCTGACGTGTTGGAAATCGCCGTGACCGTAATCAAGCGACGCAAACAAGAATAGCGCCACCGCAAACGTCAAAACCGACGCGGCTAGCGCAGTCTTTCGTGCGGGCGCGCCAAGCATAATCAGGACGGCCGCAACGATGGGACAAAAAATCGTGAACAGGACCATTGCGATCAAAATGACGAAGCACGAATGCCGAACGACGAAGGAATATCGAAATGCGGATGACGAATGCTCTGCTTGAACGCCCCACACCTTCGGGTTTTGTCATTTGAATTTAGTTCGTCATTCGTCATTCGGTAATTCGTCATTGCGTCCGGTGAGGTTGTTTAGGAGCGGAAAACGGTAAACCAAATCAGCGCGACAACGCCCAAACCAAACAGAAACGCGTACGCTTGAAGATTGCCGACTTGGATTAGTCGCAAGACCGCGCCAGTGCCCCAGATGCCTCGACTGCTTCCGCCTACCGCGCCTGCATCGATGATCCAGCGATCAATAAAGGCTGCCACGCGAGCAAGCAGCTCTTGCGTGCAATAAATGAGCCAGCCATAGAACTCGTCGAAGTAGAATTTGCGACGCAATAACTCGACCTTGACCGGTTCTGTCGCGCGCCCGCGGTAAAGAACAATGGCAAGTCCAACTCCGACAATCAGGGCAATGAGTGCTAGCACCGGAACAACAACCCCTGCTTCTTTGTCGGGAGCGAGTGTGAGGAAGTTTCGAGCGAAAAATGCAAGGCCGCCGAGCGTTGCGAGGACTGCGAGCACGATCAACGGCATTGTCATCACGGGCGGTGATTCACGGCCCTCGGCCGCGCTGTCGCTGCGTGGGTTACCGAAGAAGACAATGACGAGCATGCGTATCACGTAGAACGCAGTCAGGAACGCGGTGAACAACGCCACGGCGAAAATCGGCAGGTTGTATTCGTAGGCGACTGCGAGAATCGCGTCCTTACTGAAAAATCCGCTGAACGGGGGACAGCCGATCAATGCCAGCGCGCCCGCACCGAACGTGGCAAAAGTGATGGGAAGTCTTCGGCGCAGACCGCCCATCTTCCAAATATTCTGCTCGTGATGAAGCATCACGATGACCGAGCCGGCTGCGAGAAACAGGAGCGCCTTAAAAAATGCATGAGTGAAAAGGTGGAACATGGCCGCCTCGTTTGAGGCGAGACCTACAGCCATCACCATGTAGCCAAGTTGCGACAGCGTGGAATAAGCGAGAATGCGTTTGATATCATCTTGCTGCGTCGCGATCAAAGCGGCCATCACCGCCGTGATGGTGCCAATCCACGCAACTACCAGAAGCGCCGTTTGTGATGCTTGGATAATGAACGCAACGCGTACCAGCATGTAAACGCCGGCTGCAACCATCGTGGCCGCGTGGATCAACGCCGAGACTGGAGTCGGACCTTCCATCGCGTCCGGCAACCATACGTGGAGCGGAAATTGCGCAGATTTTCCGACCGCACCGCAGAAAATCAAAAGCGCGACAATTGCAACAAACGTTGCATGGCCGCCGAACATTGCCATTCGCGGCGCGACGTCCGAAAACAGGACTGAACCGGTGGTCATCCATATCATGAGGATGCCAGTCATGAACCCGAAATCGCCAATCCGCGTGGTGATGAACGCTTTGTTCGCTGCGTCAGCTGCGGCGTCTCGAAAGAACCAGTGACCGATCAATACATAGGACGTGAACCCGACCAATTCCCAAAAGATGAACAGCATCACGAAGTTGTTCGCAAAAACGATCCCGAGCATGGCGAACATGAAGAGTGACAGCGCCGCGAAGTAACGGGACTTGCCTTGGTCGTCCCGCATGTAGCCGAGCGAATAAATGTGGATGAGCGCTCCGACTCCGGAAACCACCATGGCCATGGTCCTGCTCAACTGATCAAGCGTAAGGCCGAGCGGCACACGAAAAATCGGCGGAAGATCCAGCCATACGAACTCATGTGCTGACGCGGCTGACTGAGCGAAGAGGAAGCAGCTGCAGCAGAAACTTATCAGCACCGCACCGATCGAAATTGCGCTGCTAAATGATTTCCATCGCAGCGTGAAGAGCGTGATGACGCTCGCGCTGGTGAAAGGTGCGAGCAGGATCAGCCACGGATAAAAAGAATGCATTGGTCCGTCTGATTCGCGGTTTAGAACTTCAAGCTGGTGATGTCGTCGACGTCCGTCGTCTGCCTTGCGCGATATAGCGCAACAAAAAGCGCGAGCCCTACCGCAACTTCAGCCGCCGCCACAGTGATGACGAAAAAGACTAACACCTCTGCGTTGTAATCGGGCAACCCGTTAGCACCAATGCGAAACCGCGAGAAGGCTACGAGCGACAGGTTGGCGGCGTTCAACATGAGCTCGAGCGACATCAAAATTACGATGAGGTTTCGGCGTACCATCACGCCGGCGAAACCGATAGCGAAAAGAATCGCGCTTACGATCAAATAATCCCCGAGCGTGATCATGTTACCGTGGTTCCCGCCGGCTCAGGAGGACCACCCCGATCGTGGCGACGAGCACCAGGACGCCGATGATTTGAAAGGGTAAATTGTAGTTGTTGAAAAGTAGCCTGCCGATATGCCACACGTCATCGGTTGTCGATCTCGCCAGCGGCGGAAAAATGCGTCGCGCGGAATGAAAGTGCCCAATCACAACGCAGATTTGAACTAGTAAGATGACGGCCACGCCGCTGCCTCCCACGGTGGCGACCCAGTTGATCCGGCGTCGTTCTTCGACCCGGATGTCGAGCAGCATGATAATGAAAAGAAAGAGCACCATCACGGCGCCTGCGTAGACCAATACTTGGATGATACCGATGAAAAAGGCGTCGAGCGACATGAACAACGCTGACAATCCGAGGAATGAAACAACCAGGCTGAGCGCGCTCGCGACGGGGTTCCGATTGAGAATGACAGCGGCGCCGAACGTCACGCTCAACACCGCGAAAATCCAAAACAAAAACGGCGACATTGGCTAGTGGAGTAATGGAGTCATGGAGTAATGGACACGTGCCAGCGACCACCACTCCAGTTCTGCTACTTCTTTTCGTTCCATTTGAGTACCACGCCGTGCATTACTCCGCCGATCTCCAGAAGTTTTTCCTTGTGATGCACCATGTCGGCGCGAGTGAAGCCGGTGATTGCGTAATCTTTGCGCAGAAAAATCGCCTGCTCCGGGCACACTTCCTCGCACATCCCGCAATAGATGCAGCGGATCATGTCGATATCGAATTCTTCAGGAAATTTTTCGACCTTGGCGAAACGGTCAGCCGGAGGAATCTCGTCGGGAATAATTTTGATTGCGCGCGGCGGACAAATGAATTCGCAAAGTTGACACGCCACACAGCGCACTCGTCCATCGGCGTCGCGCACCAGCGCGGGCGCTCCGCGGTAATGATCGGGCAGCTGACTGTCCCATTTTTGCTCCGGGTATTGCATCGTGACCTTGGTGCGGCCGAGCAGCCTATCCTTGAAATGCTTTAGGGTAATGGCCAAACCGGCGGCAATGGCTGGCAGATACAATCGCTCGCGCCAGTTCAATCTCGGTCGTGGGACAGTGATGGTCATGCTTGCTCTACCTCTACCTCTACCTCTTCGTCTGCAGTCTCTCCGTATTCGCCTGTATCTTCGGCGATGCGGCAGCCTAACTGATCAAGCATCTTGAACAGCATCTTTACGATCTCCTCGAGAATCGCTTTTCCTCTAACAATCGCATCCGCTGGGCAGCAGCGCCGTGCTAGCAAAAGATCCAGGCATGCTGCGGATTCCAAAGCGGAACCGTGCGCGATCTGGAAAAAGCGTGCGCGATCCTTTTGCGAAAACTTGCCGTTTCCCTCGGCGATGTTCAGGGCAATGCTGTCGCCTGATCGTTCCAAGTGATCGCGAGTGGAGGTCTTTTTCGTTACCGACTCGATGAGAACTTGCGACCACGTCGCGAATTCCAATGCTCGTTTGTAGACGGTCAGTTTCTCGTGGTGAAATGGCATAGGAGAGTGGGAGTAAGATGGAGAGGGAGAGGAAGAGGAAGATTACGGTGTCATGAAAGCAAGAATTGCTGCCACCAAGAAGATATTCACCAACGCAATCTCGAAAAAGAAAAGCCAGCCTAACCGCATCAGCTGATCCCATCGAAATCGAGGGAGTGTCCAGCGCACCCACATAAACAGGAAAATCACCACAGCGACTTTTGTGAAAAAGACTGCGATGTTGATCAAGCCGAAGATCCACCCGTGAGAGCCGTCCGGAATTCCGGGAAAATGCCAGCCGCCAAAAAATAACGTCACGACAACTGCGGACCCGGTAATCATCGCCGCGTATTCGCCGAGAAAATAAAGCGCGAACTTCATGGAGCTGTATTCGGTGTTGTAGCCGCCTGCCAATTCCTGCTCGGCCTCGGGCAAATCGAATGGCAGCCGGTTTGTTTCAGCGAAGATCGCGATCATGAACACAAGGAAGGAGATGATCATTGGAATCGTGAGCAGCCATTTCCATGGATTCATCCAATCACCAAGGAAAGGCGCAATAAACCAGCCGTGGTCGATCTGGTATTGTACGACGCTCGTCAGCCGCAAACTGCCGACCAAAAGGAAGACCGGAATGACAGCCAGCCCGAGCGAAAGTTCGTACGAAAGCATTTGCGCGCTGGAGCGAATGCCGCCGAGGAACGGGTATTTTGAGTTGGACGCCCATCCGCCGATGACGATTCCGTAAACGCCTAACGAGGAAATCGCGAAGACAAAGAAGATTCCGATATTGACGTCCGCAATCACCATCGGCACACCGAACAGCGTGCTGCCGAACGGCACCACCGCGATGGTAATGATTGCCGGCATGACAGCGAGGCATGGCGCCAGCCAGTAGTAAAACGTATTCGTAGCGTGCGGCGTGAAATCTTCTTTCAGTAGCAGCTTGAACATGTCGGCGATGGGCTGGAAAAGGCCGGCGGGCCCGACACGATTCGGCCCAACACGATCTTGAATAAACGCGCTGACCCGGCGCTCTGCGTACACTGCGTAAGACACCATGAACAAAATCACCCCCAGCAGAATTGCGATCTTCAGCAGTGAGGTGATGATGAAAAAATAGTCCATTGCGGTCGTTAGTCTTACCGCCGAGGCGACGCTTCGGCTTCGGCTTGTCGGACCGGCGACGCCCCAGGATGAGCCTGCGCGTGATCCAACTCGTGCCGAACACTCCGGCGTGCAGCCTGGACCGCGATGGCTTGTTCGATCGCTTCTTCGTCGCTGGGATGGGTCGGTGGCAATTCTTCAATGTCCAGGATGTGAACGCCCAGATCGCCTATTTTGCTGAGAGTCAACCCGGCGAATTCTGGGACTGTTTCGCTCATCCGCCGGAAAACGTCTTCAATGGAATGAAGCGAGTCGCCGCCACCGATTGCCTGAAGGAGGTCACGCAAAATTTCCCAGTCGTCGCGCGCGTTACCTGGCGGGCGAGTCGCTCGGTTCAAACGTTGTAAGCGGCCTTTGCCGTTGACCATTGAGCCACGTTTTTCAGCAAAACCGCAGGCTGGCAGGACAACGCTCGCTTTTTCTGTCGCTGCGTTGTGCAAATTATTCATCACGATGAGCGCGGGCAGTCGCGCGAGGTCTTCGACGGACAGGCCGAGGTGCATCGCGTTCTCTTTCAAAATCACCAGCGCTTTGATTCCTCCGGATCTTACGGCATTGGCAATTGCGATGAGCTTTGCGCCGGGCGCGGAACGCGAACCGAGGATCAGCCGGGCGCCGTTTGTGTTTGAATTGCGATCTTTACTTAACAAAATCTTGTCTCCGCGCCCGCGTCTCGGGACAATATCGACTAATTGAACGCCTAACGAGTTAACCAACTGCGCCGTCAGCCAAAGCTCTTCGTTAGTCATCCGACCAGAAGCAACAATTGCAATCTCGGACGCGGCAAACTGTTTTAAATGCAGCGCTGCCTGCCCAATCGCTGTTGGCCAGTCGGCCGGGACCAGCCTTCCCTGCGAGCGAATCTGCGGCTCCAGCAGACGGGCGTCAGATTCCAGATACTTGTAATTCAGCCGGCCATAATCGCACATCCAACAGGAGTTAACGTGATCGTTCTCGCGGGGCGTTTGGCGATAGACGACGTCTTCGCGAGTTCCGATGATTGTATTGCACCCCGTCGCGCAACTTGTGCAGATGCTTTTTGTTTCTTTCAGGAACCAGACCCGCATTTTGAAGCGGAAATCAGTCGAAGTGAGCGCGCCGACAGGGCAAATGTCGACGGTATTAAGTGAATAATTGTTATCCAAAGACTTGCCGGGATGCGCTGTTAGAATCGTGTGACTGCCGCGATCGACGAACCCGAGCACGTCATCATGCGCAATTTCCTGGCAGAAACGGATGCAGCGCGAGCAGAGAATGCAGCGCTCGTCATCAAGCGTCACCCGCGGGCCGAGTTGCACAGCTTTCGGTTTTTTCACTTTGTTCTCCAGGAAACGCGATTGCGAACTGCCATAGTCGACGCTGAATTCCTGCAAACGGCATTCGCCGGCCTGGTCGCAGATCGGGCAATCAAGTGGGTGATTGATAAGGAGAAATTCCATCACGCCGCGCTGACATTCCTTCACCAGCGCTGAGTCGGTGCGAACGGCCATGCCGTCAGCGACATCCTGTGCGCAGGAAATTTGCGGACGCGGCATCCAATTAATGATCGGTTTGCCATCCTGCCCGAGCTCCGGCTTGCGATCAGGCCCAAGCCTCGGAAATCCCATTTCGATCAAGCACATCCGGCAATTGCCGGGCGAGCTAAGCTTCTTGTGATAGCAATATCGAGGCACGAAAACGCCAACCCGCTCGCACGCCTCGATCACCCGCGTCCCCTTGGGAAACTGATGCCATGCTCCGTCGATTTGGATGTTGAACAGCGGAACTGATGACTCGTTAGCCATTTTATGAATCAGGAAAGCAGGAAAACAGGAAAACAGAAAGACGGGACGCCGCTGTAATCACGCGAGAAGATCGACGCGTTCATGTTCGTTCGGAAGCTCACGGCAGAAGCGTTTAATCGTTAACGGTGCAGTCGCAAAATTGAACAGCAATCCATCGTTAAGGTTAACGGCTTTGAGATAACTGCGGCCAATGGCGAAATGAATGTCCTCCAACTGGCGGATCGCCTTCAGTTCAACGACGATCTTTCTTTCAACGAGGAAATCCAAACGATGTTCACCGACCTGGTGATCGCGGTAGAAGAGGGGCACCGGATGTTGCCGGATGAATTGGATTCCACTGAGCGCAAATTCAACAGCTAGCGCTTCCTCGTAGACAGATTCCAGAAAACCAGGACCAAGTGCTCGGTGTACTCGGATGGCGCAGGCAATAATCTCCTGCGTAACCTTGGAGTCTCTGAGATTTTTTCCTGCTTTCTTGCTTTCCTGATTCATATTTTCAAATCGTTCCTTTCGCGCCGGCTTTTTCCCAGCCGGGGTCGTGAGCCATTCGGACGATGGGAATCGATTCTTCCTCGATCAATTCGTCGGATGTGTACTCAGGCGGGAGGGGTGGGGGAATGGGTTTTTGGGCGCGCGCCGCAAATTCTTCCGGGAATTTTTGGACAAAACTTTGCGTTGGCCACGCGCAGGCTTCGCCAAATGCGCAAATGGTGCGGCCGGCGATATTGTCTCCAATTGTTTTCAGTGTTTTCGGATCTTCCACCACGCCACCGCCGCGCAGCATCCGGTCGGTGATTTTCTGCATCCAAAGCGAACCTTCCCGGCAGGGTGTGCATTGGCCGCAGCTTTCGTGCGCGTAAAACTTGTTAATGTTATTCAAGGCCCAAAGCATGTCGCGCGAATCGTCCAGCACGATCACGCCGCCCGAGCCGGCCATGGAACCTGCGGCTGCGAGAGAATCGAAATCCATTGGGATATCGTCGATTGCGATTTCGCGTTCAATTGTCGAACCGTCGGCCTGTCTTTCTTTAAGCTTAAAGCGTTCATCGGCGCGCAACACTTTCGCGGAGCTGCCGCCCGGAATAACGGCTTTCAGTTTTCGGCCCGGTCGCAAACCGCCGGCCATCTCGTAAATTAACTGGCCCATCGTAACGGCGCCGACTTCAACTTCGAAGTAACCGGGACGTTGCACGTCACCGCTAACACAGAGAAGTCGCGTGCCTGTGTTGTTAGGCCGGCCGAGGCGGGCATACTCCGTGCCGCCCATACCGATAATGTGCTTAATGTTACATAGCGTCTCGACGTTGTTGACGATGGTGGGACACATGTAGAGACCCAGCACGGCGGGAAAATACGGCGGCTTGATCCGTGGATAACCGCGTTTCCCCTCGAGCGATTCGATTAAACCCGTTTCCTCGCCGCAAATGTAGGCACCCGCGCCGCGATGGATGTAGAACTCAACATCGAATCCCGATCCGAGGATGTTTTTGCCGAGGAAATTGTGTTGGCGCGCTTCCTCCATCGCGCGCTCAAGGATTTTCGCGCCGTCCGGGAATTCTCCGCGGATGTAAATGTAGGCGGTATGGACTCCGAGCGCATAACAGGAGATCAACATTCCTTCGAGCAACTGGTGCGGATCTTCGTGAATGATGTAGCGGTCTTTGAATGTGCCCGGCTCGGATTCGTCGGCGTTGCAGATCAAATACACCGGCCGTTTTTCGTCCGGTTTGATGAAGCTCCATTTCAACCCGCAGGAGAATCCCGCTCCGCCGCGGCCGCGGAGCCCGGAGTTTTTCACTTTGTTGACGATGTCATCGCGCGACAGAGTCAACGCTTGCTTTAGTTGTTCATAACCGCCGTCGCGCAGGTAACACTCGATGTCATTCGTCCAACCGGGGCGGCCGATATTCTTATAGACTAACCGGTGCTCTAAAGGATGCGCCGGCCAGGCCAAGAGCGCGGCGGTCTCCGGTCCGCCGCCGGTGGTGGGGCGGAATGGAGACCGCCCCTCCTTGATTAACTGGATGGCTGCTTCTGGATTTACTTTCTCGTGAAGTTCTTCGCCAACCATGCACACAGGCGCGGTGTGGCAGCTCGCCAGACACTCGACAAATTCGACGCTGTAGTTTCCGTCCGCACTGACCGCGATTGGATTATGCATTTCTTCACCATTATTCGAGCGTTGTATTCCCAAACGCGCGCACACGTTTTCCATCAGTTCCAATCCGCCAGCCATGGCGCAACTGAGAGTGCGACAGATGCGGATATGCGTTTTTCCGGCCGGATGCTGGCGAAACATCGGGTAAAACGTCACGACCTCGAGAATGTTGATCGGCTGGAGTCCCAGCTTTTCCGCGATCCAGAAAATGGCTTCGTCGCTGATGAATCCGAAATGTTCCTGCCACAAATGCAACAGCGGCATCGTAGCGCTGCGGCGGTGGTCCTTTGGATAACGCGCAATCGCTTCGTCCATTCTCCGCTCCAGTTCAGCGGGAATTTGGATGCGCGTTGGGTCTGCCATCGTTGAACCTAAACCAGCGCAGTGATATGCGGCAACTTGCCTTTGTTGTAGGTCCGCTGTCCTCAGCGGAATGATGCGAGCCGCCGGACAACTGCGCTGATCACAGCGCACGCTACAGCAGGATCAATTGGACAGTGTGCTGTCCTTCGTCTGCACTTTATCGTCCTTGAAAACGATCGTGACGGTATCTTTGCCCTGGCGATAGACGTACGTCGTTTGCCTCACAATTGTCGGGTCCTCAACTTTGGACGAAGTCGGCTGACCCAGGATCGATTCCACCTGCTTCTTCGACATACCTTCCGTGACCTGATCCACGTTCGCCTTCGTGATTCGCTTGCCGATGCAGCTATCGAGCACGAGCACGAGCATGAGCACGAGCACGATTCGCGACGCAGTTCGGCGCATTCTAACCATTGGTCGTCATCTATCGCATTCGCCCATCACGAAGTCCAGACTGCCGAGCACGGCGGGAACGTCGCTAATGAGGCATCCGGGCAAAAGTTCCGGCAGGATACTGAGGTTCACGAACGACGGCGCGCGAATCTTCAACCGATACGGAACGCCTCCTCCTCTACTGTTGATATAAAAACCGAGCTCACCTTTGGGATTTTCGGCGCCGAAATACACTTCGCCCGGGGGCGCATCGAGGCCTTCGGTTACCACAATGAAATGATGGATTAATTCTTCCATCTTCGTCATCACTCGCGATTTCGGCGGAGTCATGTTTTTCCAGTTCGAAACGTTGATCGGACCGGCCGGCAGTTTATCGATCACCTGCCGCAAGATTCGCGCGCTCTGACGCATCTCCTCGACCCGCACCAGATAACGATCGTAACAGTCGCCTGCGCTGCCGATGACCACGTCGAAATCGTATTGGTCGTAGTCGAGGTACGGATGTTTTCGGCGCAGATCGTGTTCGATTCCGCTTCCCCGCAGGTTTGGTCCGGAAATCGCATACGCGATCGCGCGCTCTTTCGTGATGACACCGATGTCTTTTGTGCGATCGACAAAAATCTTATTTCGAGTCAGCAACCTGTCGCATTCATCGAGACTGGGGCCAAAGTGATCGAGGAATGTTTCAAGTTGCGGGATAAAGCTTTCGGGAAGATCGCGGATTTGTCCGCCTACGCGGGTGTAGGAGGTCGTGAACCGGGCGCCCGTCAAAAGTTCAAAAAGATTATAGAGTTTTTCCCGCTCGGTGAAGGTGTAGAGAAAAACCGACATTGCGCCGAGGTCGAGCGCCATCGCGCCGAGCCCGAGGAGATGTGAGGAAATGCGAGATGTTTCGCAGCAAATCGTGCGGATCGCTTTCCCTCGCGGGGGAATTTCCCAGCCCATCAATTTTTCTACCGCCAGTGCGTAGGCCACATTATTCGAGAGCGGCGCGAGATAATCGAGCCGGTCGGTGTACGGCACGAATTGATTGTATTGCATGTTCTCGGCGATCTTCTCGTCGCCGCGATGGAGAAAACCGATATCGGGCGTGGCTTTGGTGATAATTTCACCGTCCAATTCGAGCACGAGTCGCAAAACGCCGTGCGTAGCTGGATGCGACGGCCCCATGTTGAGCACCATCTTCTCACCGATATCCTCCTGCCCCGACTCGCCTAGTGCTGCGTCAGCCGCGGCCACCCGCGTAACCGGGTCCGGGGATTCGATCTCGCGTGTAGTGAATGGCATGACAGAAGAAGTTAAACGTTCCGGGTAGGATTCACGCTGCCGAGTGGAACTTTGTTTCGCAAGCGATTTCTGGGGAGCGCACGCTTGCAGCGTGCTGGTTGCGGCATTCTGCCGCAACGAACTTCATTGCCA
>JBJMXF010000014.1:0-12280 GCA_045809725.1 Candidatus Udaeobacter sp.
CGATCTTCCGTGAGCCACACTCGACTGCATCATCCATCAGCCGGCACTGCTCGAGCGGAGTGGATGTGAAATCGCTTGCGATCTTGAGCAGATTGTCGCGCAGATCTTCCGCGGCGAGACTCACGGATTTGCACGAGACGCTCGTACCAACGCTTGAGAAAGTGCCCGTATCGTAGGGTGCGCGATCGGTATCCGCGTTGATGATATCAATGCGGGAGGCCGTCGTGTTAAGGATCGCTGCCGCGATCTGGCGCATTGTCGTGATTGTTCCGTTGCCCATTTCCGTAGCTCCGTTTGCAAGGTGGTACGTGCCATCGGCGTGCAGATTGAGATGCGCCTCGGAACGCTGCTCAGTGGGCGGGATGCAATCGTGCATGTGGATGGCGTGGCCTTTGCCCTCGAGCCATTCGTCGCCTTCAGGCTTCGCGCTTCCGCGGCCGCTGGCGAGCGCTTGCTCGACGAAATCCATGCATTGATCGAGACCGTAGCTACCGATCTCAGCATCGGATGGTCCTTCCCAAATGCTGTGCACTGCATCGCCCGGCACGACGACATTTTTCCGCTGCAATTCCATGAGACTCATGCCAAGCTCGCGCGCCAGCTCGCCCATCGCGGATTCCACCGCGAAAACTGTTTGTGAGGATCCGTAACCGCGAAAAGCTCCGGAAGGCACGATGTTGGTGTAAACCGCGTAGCCTTTGCCCTTCATGTTCGGGCAGCGATAAATCTGCAGTGATTGGCTGAGCGACGCGGCCAGCGTTTCGCCGCCGTGATTGCCGTAGGCCCCGGTATTCGACACCACGCGAATTTCAATCGCGGTAAGGGTGCCGTCGCGTTTCGCGCCAACTTTCAAACTCGTCTTCATCGGATGTCGCGACACCGCTCCGATGAATTCCTCCTCGCGCGTAAACTCCCATTTCACTGGACGCCCGGTTTTCAAAGCGCCGAGCACACACAATTCCTCGCACAACATCTCCTGCTTGCCGCCGAACCCGCCGCCCACACGCTCGGTGTAAACGTGAACCTTGTCCGGATACATACCGAATAGGTACACGAGCTTGGCCTTGGTTTGGAACGGCGCCTGCGAGCTCGTGCGTACGTGCATCCGTCCGTCCTCGCTTTGGTAAGCGATGGCTTGGTGCGTTTCGAGATGCGCGTGCTGGATCTTATTTGTGAAGTAGGTGCGATCGATAATCACGTCCGCTTCCGCGAAACCTTTCTCGGCGTCGCCATATTCGCTGTCGATCTCGACGAAAATGTTTTTGCCGGGTCGCTGGATGCGAGAGTCTGCATCCTTGTGATGCAATACCGGCGCGTTAGGGTGCATCGCCTCCTCCGGATCGAACACCGCGGGCAGAATTTCATAATCGATCTCGATGAGGCGGCAGGCTGCTTCGGCAATGCCTTCTGTATCTGCGACAACGGCGGCCACTCGCTGACCGACAAAACGCGCGACCTTATCCAAAACGAACGTGTCATCAGGATCGACGCGGTAATCGTCATGCAACGCCGATGTGTAAGGGCGCCGTGGCACGTCCTCCCACGTGAAGACCGCATGAACACCTGGTAGCGCACGGGCCTTTTCCGTCCGGATCGCCACAATGTTTGCGTGTGCATGCGGCGACCGCAGCACTTTGAGATGGAGCATTCCGTCGAGCTTGAAATCCGCGGTGTAGCGGGCCGTGCCGGTAACAATCGAATGGGCGAGCGGATTTTGCTGACTCGTACCGCACACGTGACCGACGCGATCAGCTTCAACGTGACCGACGCCTGCCAATGCATCTTCGATGGCGTGGTAGCCGGTGCACCGGCAGAGATTTCCCTTCAGACGGAAGGGAAGGTCCTTCTTTTCCTCTTCTGAAAGACTCGCGGATGTCATGATCATGCCCGCGGCGCAGAATCCGCATTGGAACGCCTGCGCATTAAGGAACGCCTGCTGCATCGGGTGAAGCGAACCATTGCTGGCGAGGCCTTCGATGGTTGTAACCTCGCGCCCTTCTGCACGAAACGCCGGGACAAGGCAACTGTGTACGGGTTTTCCATCAAGCCATACCGTGCACGCGCCGCAGTCGCCCGCATCGCATCCCTTCTTCACGCCAAACCATCCGAGGTCACGCGCAAAGGTGCGCAGGCACTGTCCCGGTCGCGGCTCCGCGTCGAAAATCTGTCCGTTGATTTTGTAGCTCATGGGGTTTTAAGCGGAGAGCTGCTGGCGAATCTGTTCCGCAAAATAGTAGGTAAGATGCTGGCGATGCGCCGGTGATCCGTGTGTATCGTCGAGATAAAGCTCGAACGGCACAGCTTTGTCGATAGCCTCTCGTACGTCGTTCGCGGAAGGGACGCTTTCGAAGCGAAGTTGCACGGGCCTCAGCGTGGCAGCGGTTATGGTTAGCAGGAAACATTGTTGCTCCGGAGCGCGCGTCCCGATCAGCAGCACTTCCGAGCGTCCAAGATGGGTCAATGTGAAACGTCGAAAGGCGAAGTTTTTCTTCAGCGCAGTTACTGGGAGATGAATGCTGCGCAGGAGCTCTCCGGGCGCGAGAACATTTTTGTGATTGCCGGTGACAAATTCAACCACCGGAACCTCGCGCGGCTTTCCACCACGCGGCCAAAGGGTGCAAACGCCTTCCAGGGCTGTGGTCAGCGAAATCATCGGACCCGCCGGGAGCGACATGCAGATATTCCCGCCCACGGTCGCTTCATTCCAGATTTTGAAAGATGCAAGAAACGAGTGACAACATTCGCGCAAAAGCGGGGCCGCCGTCCAATCGGGTGGCGCTTTCTCCACGAACCGATCCAGTTCGACAACCCTGCAGGTAGCGGCAATCTCCAATCCACCCTCCGATGCTTGAAGAGATGGCCACTTCAGCGCCTCAAGATCAATCAGGGTGTGAGTCGTTACCTGCGGTTCCGAAAAGAGCCATGTTCCGCCGGCGAGCCAGGCAAAACCATTTTCCCATTCTGTAATTGCATCCGCGTTTGCGGGACGGCGAACCTCAGTGATCGTGTTTAAATCCATCTGTTCAGGGGGAGAGAAAATCCGGTTTATGCAGAAACTCGGAAAAGATGTAAAGAAATTTTTTTATGGCGTCGAATTAGCCGATCTCCACCGCGCACATTCCTGCGGAAGCAAAAGCAATGACGCTACGCGTTCGAACTACTGTTTCTCGCGTGCAACGGCCATCATTCGTCAACGTCGGTGATTCGGATGAGTTTCTAATTCCTGAAATTTTGGACACGCGGCGCAACGCCGCTCGGCGCGGTAGGCCGCCCGATAACGGTACAAATTCACAGCTGTCGCCTTTCTGATCCACGCGCACGTGGGCAACGGGGACTCGAATCAATTAACGGCCTTTTGAGCCCAGGTAGCTGTGATACACGAGCACTGCCGCGGCGATATCTTCCACCGCCATGCCTAGCGATTTGAAGACTGTCGTTTCGTTTGCCCGTGGTGGAACTTTGCCGGCTAACGCTTCACCGAGTTCCGCATAGATCTTTGCGCCGGAAAGAATCACGTCACCGGACTCACGCACTGCGCCTTCGCGTGAATCGACGAACACGACATTTTGCATCGCTTCATCGTCAAGCTCGCGCCAGTCGGGGCGGCATGCACCGATTGCGTTCACATGACAACCGGGTTTCAGCCAGTCGCCCTTCAGCACTGGCGTTTTCGAACTGGTGACACTCACGACAACATCGGCGTCCCGGACCGCTTCTTCAGCGGACATTGCTGCGGCGCCAACTTCCTGTGCGAACTGCTTTGCATGTTCAGCGGTAGGACTCCAGACACGAATTTCCTCGAATTGCCTAACGAGCCGCAGCGCTTCCACATGGCTGCGCGCTTGCACTCCGCTGCCGAGGACGGCGAGGACCTTAGCGTCAGGTGATGCGAGCAGTTTCGTCGCCCCGGCAGATACAGCGGCGGTTCGCATCTCGGTGATCAATCGCCCGTCCATTATCGCGAGTGGCGTCCCGGTTTGCGGATCAACAAGAAATATCGTGGCCATGTGCGTCGGGATTCCGCGCTCCGCGTTTGATGGGTAGAACGTGACCGCCTTCAATCCGAGTCCATCTGGTGTGAGCGCCGGCATTAAGCCGAGGAATCCTCCAGGCGGATCAATCGATATGATCGAGCGCACCGGCTGAGTCACTCTGCCGGTAGAGAAATCGATCAGCGCTTTCTCCATCGCCGAAATCAAGTCGGTCATGCGCAGATGTTCTCGAACTTGTTCTTCGTTCAGGAAAAGCGGCTGATCAGTTTTCATCGGAGTAACCACGGATTGCACGGATGACACAGATGAAAAGAACGATCTTAATAACGTACAGAGTCCTGTCATGTTGAGCGCAGCGAAACATCTCTGGCTATTTCTGCTCGGCGTTTGCTCCAGAAATGATCAGAGATTCTTCGCTCCGCTCAGAATGACATTGTGAGGTTGAGTTCTACACGTGTGATCCGCGCAATCCGTGGTTCCTTATGAGTTGCATGAACGCGTCTGAGAAACTGCAAACGCGTTGCGTAATCGCTGGCGGTGGACCGGCGGGGATTATGGCTGGCTATCTGCTCGCACGAGCGGGTGTGCCCGTGATTGTTTTGGAAAAGCATGCTGATTTCTTTCGCGATTTTCGCGGCGACACCATCCATCCCTCGACGCTCGAGTTGATGTACGAGCTCGGTTTACTCGACGAGTTCCTCAAGCAGCCGCATCAGGAAGTACGCGAACTGCGCGCAGTCATCAACGGTCAGACTGTGCCAATAGCTGATTTCACGAAGCTACCCACGCGCTGCAAATTCATCGCGTTCATGCCGCAGTGGGATTTTCTCAATTTCCTGTCCACGCACGCCAAAAACTTCCCGAATTTCCAATTGCTGATGCAGCATGAAGTGTTTGATCTAATATTCGATCAGCAACGCGTGACCGGCGTGCGCGTGAAAACTCCACGAGGCGAACTCGAAATTCGCGCCGACCTGGTCATCGGCGCAGACGGACGGCATTCGATCGTTCAAGAGCGCGCGGGGCTGGAGCGACAAGAGTTCGGCGTCGCGATCGACGTGCTCTGGATGCGAATCTCAAAACATCAGGACGATCCAAAGCAATCGTTCGGCTTCTTTCAACAAGGCAAATTGCTCGTGTTACTCGACCGCGGCGACTACTGGCAGTGCGGCTTTGTAATTCCCAAGGGCGGTTTCGATGACATCAAAGCACGCGGTCTGCAGCAACTTCAAAACGAGATCGTCAGCTTCGCCGCATTTCTCCGCGACCGCGTCGCAGAGCTTGATGATTGGTCGAAAATCAAATTGCTCACGGTGCAAATCAATCGCCTGCGCGATTGGTGCCGCGAAGGGCTGCTTTGCATCGGCGATTCTGCGCATGCGATGTCACCGGCAGGTGGCGTGGGGATCAATCTCGCTATTCAGGATGCAGTCGCGACTGCCAATTTGCTCGCCGAAAAATTACGAACCGGTCCGGTTTCCGTGGACGATTTGCGCAAAGTGCAGGCGCGCCGCGAATGGCCTACGCGGCTCATTCAGGCAATGCAGGTTTTCATTCATCGCCGGGTGGTTACCGGCCGAACATCGGATCGAAAAGCGTCGTTGCCCCTTGTTTTTCGCTTGTTGAAATGGTTTCCAGTGTTGCGACAAATTCCCGCTCGATTCATTGGAATCGGCCCGCGTCCGGAGCACTTTCACAGTCCGACGATTCAAGAATCGCATTGACACTTTCGGCGTCATCGACGCTTTTTTCGAATGGTCGAACTAGTCGGATCAGTCAACTTGGATACGATCCGCTCAGCGCATGAACGGATTCGCCCATACATTCATCGCACGCCTGTGCTCACGAATTCCTGGCTGAATGACGCGTGCCGGTCGGCCCTGTTCTTTAAGTGCGAAAACTTTCAGAAGATCGGTGCCTTCAAAGCGCGCGGTGCGACTAATGCCGTTTTCTCGCTTGATGACGAAACTGCGCGACGCGGCGTGGCAACGCATTCCTCCGGTAACCATGGCGCCGCAGTGGCGCGTGCGGCGAAATTGCGCGGAATCCCGGCGCATATCGTGATGCCTTCAAATTCGACCAAAGTGAAAATCCGCGCGGTCGAGAGTTATAGTGCGCAGATTGCTTTTTGCGAACCGACAGAGGAGTCGCGTGAAATTAAATGCGCTGAGCTGATCAACAAAAGCGGTGCAACGTTGATTCACTCGTTTGAAAACGAGCACGTGATAGCGGGGCAGGGGACAGCAGCAATGGAACTGTTGGAAGATATTGCCGACCTTGATGTGATAATGTGCCCCGTCGGCGGGGGCGGTCTTTTGTCGGGCACAGCAATCGCCGCGAAATCGATGCGACCGCAAATCAAAGTAATCGCGGCAGAGCCTGAGAATGCGGATGATGCGGCGCAATCATTTCGTGCAGGACGCCGGCTTGTGACGGAAAAGAAGTTCACCATCGCGGATGGGCTGCGCACAAACGTCGGGGAACCAAACTTTGCGATCGTTCAGCAATATGTCGATGACATTGTGACCGTAAGCGAGGAAGCCATCATTTCGGCGATGCGCACAACCTGGGAGACGATGAAGATCGTGATCGAGCCATCAGCCGCAGTTCCGTATGCAGCGATTCAAGAAGGCAAGATCGACCTAAGTGACGCGAACGTTGGTATCATTTTCACCGGCGGCAATGTCGATCTGGATGCATTGCCGTGGAGTAGGTAGGGACATCGCGCTGCGATGTGCGGATGGCGCAGCGCGTTGTGCCTAACAACTGCGGCGACGGGCACGAAGCAGGAGCACGAGCACGAAAAAGAAAAGGGGATGATGAGTTACCTCTTGTTTTTCCTAGCCACTGTTTTGGCGGGAACAATCAACGCGTTGGCCGGCGGCGGTGGATTGATCACCTTTACCTTGTTAACCCTCGTAGTAACACCGGTCACGGCTGACGCCACAAGTGCGGTCGCTCTGTTCTTTGCTTATCCCACGGCTGTGTGGCGCACCCGAGAGCAGTTGGAAGGTGTTATAGGTCGCGGATGGTTATGGCTGCTTCTGATTCCAAGTGTGCTCGGCGGTTTGATCGGAGCTGTTCTGCTAAGCCGAATGGGTAATCGCAACTTTATTCAGGTAGTACCATGGTTGGTGTTAGTCGCCACTGTTATCATTGTGCTGCGGCCGATCCTGGTTCGACGCGACGAAAGTGGCAGCGTGCATCCGGACATTTCGGCGGCGTTGTGGCCTATCGCCATTGCCGGCATTTTTATGGTCGGATTGTATGGCGGCTACTTCGGCTCGGGCATTGGCATCCTCATGATCGGCGCGCTGAGTTTTATCTCGCGCGGAGATATCCGGCATGTGGTGGCGCTTAAGAACTTCCTCACTCTCTGTATGCGAGGCATGGCAGTCCTGGTGCTCGTGCTCGAAGGTGATGTGAACTGGAATTACGGTGTGCCGATGGCCATCGGTGGACTTGTTGGCGGCTATGTTGGAGGAATGGTTTCGCATCGCGCTAATCGCACCGTGGTGCGATCAATCGTTATCGCGATTGGTTTTGCCGCATCAGCCTATTACCTGTGGCAGTTGTACGGCCCGCTAGTGCTGCGAACAGGCGCCGAATAGACGGCAGAGCAAACCTCCGAGATCAAAGGTCGACTCCATATCCTTTATGCGACAGACATTTTTGATGCCGCGAGGCGGCCAGAGCCTGCGCTAGAATCGAAATCTTCGGAAAGGAGGAGTATGTATGAAACGGTTAACTGTAATCATAGCGGCATTCATTTTGGTGTTTGGTATCGCTGCCGCCCGCGCGGCCAACCTAGACAGAATTTCGGCGGCAACCGGAGTTCCAGTCGCAACATTGCAGACGGAAAGATCATCGACTGGTCTTGGCTGGGGCAGCTTGGAGAAAGCGCATCTGTTGGCCAACGCTAGTGGCCAGAGCTTTGATGATATTGTCGCACTGCATCAAGGCGGCCAAGGCTGGGGTAAAATTGCGCATGACAACGGGCTCAAGCTTGGGACGCTCGTGAGCAACGCTCACCGCTCCAGCAACGGAACAATGCATGCGAAGAACACCCACACAATGCATGGCATGAGCGGGACGCATGTTGCCAAAGGTCACGGCGCTAAAACGAGCACGACACGACGGATCGGTCACCGGTCATCTAGTTTTAATCGGTCGCATGGCATGCGTTCGATGGGGCATATGAGCTCCTCACATGGAAAGCATTCAACGGGACACATGAGCGGATCTCATGGCATGCGCTCAATGGGCCACAGTGGAGGCCACCGCCGGTAACCGGATCAGGCGCTTTTCTGTAGGGGAAGCTGACAGCTTCCCCCACAAGCTCATCTGTCCAGCGAACAGGTCTTAAACCTCGGTCGTGGCCCAGAACTTTGCGAAAGCCCGTGGCCAACTTCGGTCGGTAACACTGTCTCGAGCGGAGTTTGCCATGCGCTCCCGCAGCGTTCGATCGGTCACGAGTGTTCGGATCGCGCGCGTGAAGTCTTCTACATCGTGCGACCTGGTGATCAGACCGTTTGCTTTGTGCACCACTAATTCCTTCGGGCCTCCGGAATCTGAAACGACAACGGGCAATCCGGAAGCTTGTGCTTCGAGAATTACGTTGCCGAAAGTGTCGGTGGTGCTGGGAAACACAAAGATATCCGACGATGCATATGCTGTAGCCAATTCCGTGCCGCTGAGATAACCGGTAAAAAACGCGTCGGGCAGAGATTTCTCGAGTGCCTCGGAATATGGACCATGACCGACGACAAAAAGTCGAACAGGCAGTCCTTCTTTGCGCAGACGTCGATAAGCGTCAGCCAGAACATCGAGATCTTTTTCTCGTGAAATCCGGCCGACGTAGAGCAAGCGAACCTCGCCGTTCGACGCTCCGAATTTTTCAAAGAATGCGCTATCGCGTCGACCCGGATGGAACAATTCGGCGTCGAGGCCGCGCGGCAAAATCTTCAGGTTCGACGGATCGAATCCTCGTTTAATCCAGCTCTGCTTGTACTCTTCGGAATTAACAAAAACAGTGTCGACCTGCCCGTAGAACCAATGCATGTATCCCCAGGCGACGCTTTCAAGAAAGCTGTCTTCGGTCAGGATGCGGATGTATTGGGGAAAATCGGTGTGATAAATGCCGCTGGTTTGGAGATTGAGCATCTTTGCCGCGAGCAGTGCGGTTAAACCAACGGGGCCGGGTGTGCTTATGATGATTTCAGTGAATCGTTCCCGCTGGACGTAATCGAGCATCTGCAGAATTGGCGGGAAACTCAGTTTCTGTAGCTCGTATTCCGGCAACTCGAATTCGCCGATGGGCGGAAAATTTTTGATGGGGATATCGGAAAGTTGCAGGTCGCTTCGTGAAGCTACGACGACCAATTCCTTTTCCGCAGCGGCTCCAGCGGCGGTCATTTTGCGAATCGTTGTCGCTACACCGTTCACGTCTTCCAACGTGTCGGTGAACCATGCACGTTTCTGATTTTGTAACGGAACCGGCATTTCGCCGGTCAACTCTTGAAACAATTTCCGCAGCCATTTGCGCGAGGGGGCCTGGCTATGGAAGCCGTAAATGTACGGCGTCAGGATCACAAGGATCGGAGCAATCGCGCTGAGAGCCTGCACACTCTCAACCATGTTGCCGCTACTCAGTTGCTGGACAAACTTGTTGAAGAAACGAAATGCCAGTTGTTCGGCGACCATGTTCGCCATGAGAAACGTGCGCCGCTCCGGTTCGCTGACCTTGTCCAATTGCGTGGCCAGTTTTGCCTTTACCTCCGGCCGCGCGAAATACCCGGAAAGCTCTTTCCAAAGCGAGACGTTTGCGGGTTTCGCGAAATCGAAAATCTTCCCAGACAGAACACCCTGTACGATGAACTCCGTTTTCTCCTTCAACGTGAACTCTGTCGGAGCACGGCCCTCCATGAAGCGCGAAAACATTTTCTCCAGCAGCGCGCCGCTCGGCCCCAGCTTTTCGTGGAAACGGTCCTGAATGAAACATGCGACGGTGTTGTAGAAGCCGTGCGACAGAATTAGTGGTGTTCCGCCCTGGCCGCGTGCTGTGCAATTACCGTTCCGAACTGATTTCAGGAATTCTTCGGCAGATTTCGCAGCAGGCGTTTCTGTGAAAGCAGAGGCGGCAAACTGGCCGCCGTGATCGTCGGATCCGCCCACCAGGATTTTTTTCCACGGCTCGGCGTGCGTAGGCGCCACACCGTGACGATTTGCAAACACGTCGATCTGTTGTGGTGTCAATTGCTTAAAAAGAGTCTGTGCCAGCTCGCTGAGAAGCGCGTCGCGCAGACCGTTCATGCCCTCAAAATGTTTGAACAGAAGGATGAGCTGCTCGAGATGCATAGCCTCGAGTTTGCCGTTCACGCTGTATAAGGGATGCGCGACTGCGTGAGTTATTTGCGCGCGCTGCAGGTACCGCTGCAGATCGAAGATATTTTCGCGCACACGTTCGATATCGCGATGCTGCTGTTCGGAAATGCCCCACACCAAAATGTGCAGCTTGCAGGTGTCGTGCGGAAAGTAAGTAGTAACCTGCTCGCTGATGAAGGTCCGAGGCAGGTTGGCAATTTCAAGACAGCCATCGATCGAGTCGTGATCGGTAATCGTAACGTAATCCATCCCACGTTTGCGCAGCTGTTCGTACAACTGCTTTGGATAGGAATAGCTGTCGGGGAAATCGAATCGGCGGAAAAGCCATTCTTCCGAGCGCGCACTATGGCGCGAGTGGATATGTAAATCGCACCTGCTCACGTCACATTCCTCGTTTCAACCTTTGCTCAGCGATCCAATCCTGATAGGTCGTAGCGGTTCGCACACTTTTTGTAGCTGCGATGAATCCGAGAATCTGTTTCCAAATAGTCGGCTGAGAATAGTCGGGGGGATGAATGCTTATCCGCAAGAGCGGCTTGGTCTTCAACAAGCGGAACAGCGCCGCGTTCCAACTGCGACTAAGTGCGCGCCGCCAATTGTTGTGAACGCTGTAAACAAGCGCTCTCGCGGGAAACGTGGACTCCGAGCGGAGATCACAGACTGTGCGCAGCCGTGTTGTGTATTCGAACTCGGCATCGCGAACGGCTTGCTCTGCTTCATTACCCAACAACCATGCGGGCGCGATAAAACCGCGTGGGTTGAGTCCGAGCGCACGGAATTGATCTCGTGCTGTGGTGACGCGCCGCAGAGCTTCCTCGTAGCCCAAATCATAAAACTCGCCTTCGTTCTGGGTGTAAAATCTGGTCATGAATTTGTCGCGCAAACTCTCTTTTGGCTGAGCAGGGCGTTCATGAAAATAACCATGGATCACAACTTCGTGCCCGTCCGATTCCAATGCTCGAAGCCATGTGACGAATTCGCGGTGCTCGGCGAACGGCCCTTGGTGATGATAATCTGGCACCACAAGAACCGAACAAACGCGCACGCCATGCGCGCTCAATTCTGAGATGATCGTGCTTGCGATTTGCCGGGTGCGGGGAGCAACGTCGTGCAGAGATACCACGATGGAATCCGACGCGGCAGCGGCGGTGGCAACGAGCGGAAGGAATTCCGTTGCCGCGATTGTACTCATATCCAAATTTTCTGTGTTCGAGCAGCTTTGAACAAGGCAAAAAGGAAGACCACTCTCTATTCTCAGCGCGGCCGAACGCATGACCGGCGCATTCAACCTGTCGCCGCTATTAATCGGATGCCGGCGTCAGTCGGGTTCCGAATACTTCATCGTGCTAAGCGCGTCGATTTCCACCGAGCCCTCAGCGTTCAATGAGTTTTCGTCTTCGCCATGTTCATGATTTCGCGAAACTCCCGTTCGGCCAGAGGCATGACTGACAAGCGGGATTGACGAACTAACGGAATTTCTTTCAAACGCGAATTGCTCTTGATTTCGCGAAGTGTAACAGGCCGTCCCAGCGGTTTAACTGCCGCAAGATCGACCGTCGACCAGTCGCCTTCCTTTGCCGTCGGGTCCGGATAGGCAGTCCGCGTAACCTTGGCAATTCCGACGACACCTTTTTCCTCGCCGCTATGATAGAAAAGGACTTCATCGCCGGTTCGCATTTTGCGAAGATTATTTCGCGCAGAGAAATTGCGCACGCCCGTCCAGCTAGTCTCGCCATCGCCAAGAAAATCAGACCACGAGTAGGAAGACGGCTCTTGCTTCAGCAACCAGAAAGATTTCATGTCATAGCGTAACACAGGCTTCCAGCCCGTGCGGCCAACGGGCATCTTGCCTGTTGAATTGGCGTGATGCCCTCTGCAGACGAGATGTCTGTGAAGCCCGGTTC
>JBJMXF010000015.1:0-16096 GCA_045809725.1 Candidatus Udaeobacter sp.
AGGAATGCGCCGATCGCGGCCAGAAATTTCAGGTCACCGCGGCCCATTGCCTCGCGCGGAATCACCAGTTTGCGCGTAACACCGGAAATGTGCGTTACATCGTCGAGCATCAGTACGTCGCTATTCGCATTCACGCGATCGTAACGAAAATCTAGCGTTACGTTTCGATATTCGCGATCATCCACCCGAACTTCATCGCACTGGAGCAGAAGGCGGTCTTTTTCACGGGCAAAATATTCGCTCCAAAGACTCTCTTCAGTGCCCACTGCGAAATGAGCGTCGTCGTCGTCTTCGCGTTTTGTCCACGTAAAGGTCGTCGGCGCGTCGAAATCGATGCGTTTTCTGCCAAAAGCGATCTTTCCCGCTTCGAGCACGATCCATAGGATCACGTAACCGAGTGCAGCGGCGAGCGCGGCGCGAATACCCGCTGCCAGTCGCGAATTGGTCTGCATCAAAGCAGGAACGACAACGCTACAAACTACTCCGGCGATTGTTCCACCGATTGTTACGCGATCTGGAATAATGAAATGCTCAAAATCGATAAACGTTCCGATGATCAGAAACGAAACGAAAATCCAGTACGCAATCGCCACCTGCCATGGAAAGCTTTGCCAGATCGCAAAGAACAGAACTGCGGTAACCAGTTCCACGGCGAAATAGCGGAACGGAATTTTCGCGCGGCAATTCCCGCATCGGCCGCCAAGCGCGAGCCAACTGATCAAAGGAAGATTGTGATGCCACGCAATTGGTTGTTTGCATTGCGGGCAAAACGATCGACGCGGCCGGTTAATGGAGAGGTCGACCGGCCAGCGGTAGATGCAAACGTTCAAAAACGACCCGACCGCCGCGCCGAGCACGAACGCAAATACACTGAACAGAAGATTCTGAGGCGAATGCTGCACGCGATTTTAGTTGGCGATGCGTTTCGATGCGCGGCGCTCCATCAGCCATGCGATCCAAATGCAGCTTTCGTATAGCAGACACATTGGTAGCGCCATAGCGATCAAAGTAAGAATATCAGGCGTCGGCGTGATGATTGTTGCCAGAATAAAGATAAGAACGACCGCGTACGGGCGGGTGCGCGCCATGAACCGGTAAGTGATCAGTCCAAATCGGACCAACGCCAGGACTACGACTGGCAGTTCAAACGCCAGGCCGAATCCGATGGTGAATCGCGTCACGAAGGAATAATACTGCTGCACCGTCCACGTCGGTGCCCAGCCGAGCGATTGGGTGTCCCGAAAGAAAAAAAGAATCGTTTTCGGCAGCAACCAGTAATAGCAGACCAGCACGCCAATCAGGAACAGCGCGAAACTCACGGCAATCGCTGGAAACATAAAACGTTTCTCTACCACGGTGAGCGCGGGTAAAACGAATTCCGCCAGGAAATACAGCAGCAGCGGAAAGGAAAGAACGATCCCGGCGTAAAACGCCAGATGAAATGAAATCACGATCGAATCTGTGATGCCGAGCGCCTTGAGTGTTCCGACTTGTGACCCCAGATGATTAAGAGGCGCCTGGATAATCCGCACCAGCGTCGCGCGGAACGCGAAACAAACAATCATCGTGACGCCGAGCGTGAGAGCCATCTTCACAATCGTCCAGCGAAGGTCTTCCAGATGCTCGAGAAACGGCTTGGACGTTTCGCTCTCCGGTGGATCACGAAATTTAAAGATGTCTCGCAGCGCCATAGAATTGCGTTCGTGCGGATCGCCGGCGACTTCTAATTAACACCTGACTTCAGCCAAGTGCAGCGAACTCAAAGAATGACAAACCGTTTTGACGGTTTTGAACTGAGATAGAAGCCGTTGAAACGGCTTGGGGGCCGCTCTCATTGTCGCACCCGGATGACGCCGGCTGTTGAAGGACATAGCGGAATGATAAGTCATGCGGGTGGCGCTAGCGACAGAAGGCCGCGAGCGGTGAGCATGGCACAAATGCCAAGCGTGTTGGCGTCGCGAATTTCATTGTCTGCGATCATGCGGCGAATTTCTTCGCTGTTGAATCCGCGGCAGTCCAGAATGGATTCACCTTCCTCGCGGTCAGGGCCTTCTGCGCAGGGTTGAACCGGACGAGCCAGAAAGAAATAACCGCGCTCATCTGTGAACCCCGGTGAAGAGAAAAAATGGCCTAACGAAATAAGCTCACCGTTTGGTGCCAATTCGTATCCGGTTTCCTCGCGAACTTCGCGCAATGCTGTGTTCTTGATTTTATCCTGATCAGGAGCCTGATCATCGATCTGGCCTGAAGGCATTTCCCAAATCGCCTGCTCGATCGGGATGCGTTCCTGGCGAATAAGAATGATTTTTCCACCGCGCGTCAACGGGGCGATGACGACGGCCGGTTTGCGGCGGACAATAGTCCAAGGCCGCGCGTCTGCCCGTGCGGGTGTTTGCACACGATCCGTCACAACTTCGAGATTCCGGTTGGCGAAGTGCCGCTCGCTCGAGATCGTTTTCCAATCACCGTCTTTCATTCACCAATTGTAGTGGCCGCTGTCTTCAGCGGCAAACTGTAGCCGTCGCCCCGCTTGCCCGGGCGAATCAACCGACACATGCAGTTCGGGTGACGGTGATCGAAACGTATTTTGCGTCTTCCAACGCGAACTTTCGCAGTTCGATCGTTATCTTTTGAATTGGAAAACTCTTCAGCAAATGACTTGCGAGCACTTCCGCCAGTGTTTCGATCAGCTTAACCGATTGATCATGCAAAAAATTCTTCGTCTCTTCCGCTACGGCTGAATAGTTCACCGTCCCTTCGATGCTGTCGGCCAAATCTCTTGTCTGCTGATATGGCCAGAAGGAAATGCTCACGGTCAACCTTTGCGGTTTCGCGCGTTCTTCCTCTGGAACTCCGACGCGCGTAAAAACGTCAAGCTGCTCGATGTGAATTTCGTCTGGGAATGGATGGGATTCGTTCGGCACGCGCAAATCTTAGCCACGAATGCTTCCTGGCCAATCGCCGTTTAACGGTACAACGTGGCGCAGCCATTCGCGTGATTCGCAGGCTTCTGGTAAATTTGTCGCGCGATGACAACGGTCTGGCGCGTATTTGCATATCTAAAGCGGTATCCCTGGTTGGCCGCGGGGACGCTCACATGCGCGATCTTCGGCACATTGATGGTGATCGTGTTTCCGAGCGTGACCAAATGGATCATTGAGGACGTGGTCCGGGCCAATCGGCCGGACAAATTGCTGCCGCTGATTTTGCTCGCCACGGTCGCTTTTATTGTTCAGCACGTTTTCAATTCGCTCCGGATCATTCTGAACAACACGTTTGAACAGAAAGTGATTTTCGATCTGCGCAGCGATTTGTATTCCCACATTCAGTTGCTGCCGTTGCGCTGGTTCGACAATCGCGCCACGGGTGATCTGATGACGCGCGTTATCGAAGACGTGAACTCCGTCGAGCGTGTGTTGATCGACGGAATCGAGCAAGGCGTCGTCGCCGTTTTACAGATCGTCATCGTAGTGGCGGTGATGTTTTATTGGAACGCAAAGCTCGCGTTACTTGCGCTGGTGCCGCTGCCATTGCTGATTGCGGGCGCGCTCGCGTACACGCTCACAGCGCACCGTCGATATCGATTACAGCGCCGCGCCGCGTCGAACATCAACGCGTTGTTGCACGACAATCTTGCCGGGGTTCGTCAGATCAAAAGCTTCGCGCGCGAACGCGAAGAACACACGCGTTTCAATCGCGCCAGCGATCAATTGCGGCACGCGACGCTGGTGGTGATGCGGACATGGGCGATTTATTCTCCGTCGATGTCGATGTTCGAAGCAATCGGCGCGTTGCTCGTGCTGGGATTTGGTAGTCACGACGTGTTGACCGGCAGCCTGCAACTGGGCGATCTGGTCGGCATCCTCATGCTGATGGCATTTCTTTACGATCCGATTAGCCGGTTGCATCAGCTAAATCAATTAGTGCAGGCCGGCCGCGCAGCAGGCGAACGTGTGTTCGAGATTCTCGACGAAGATGTTGAGCCGGGCGCTGTAACGGAGGTCAATTCTGCCAGCTTCCCCTACAAGTCGGCGCTGCCCATCCTCGGCGACATCCGCTACGATGATGTGAGCTTCAGTTACGTCAACGGGTTATCTGCCCTTCGGCACATTTCGTTTCACTCGCCGCCGGGCACGACGACGGCGCTGGTCGGCGCGACTGGCGCGGGCAAATCAACGCTGGTGAATCTGCTCGTGCGCTTTTACGAATTCGACTCCGGTCAAATCTATGTTGATGACAAACCGGTTCGAGAATACGACCTGCGCACTTTGCGCGAAGGGATTGGAGTGGTGACGCAGGAGAGCTTCCTGTTCAACGGATCGATTCGCGAAAATCTTTTAATGGGAAAACCAACGGCCAGTGACGCGGAGCTATGGCGCGCAGTAGACGCCGCAAACGCGCGACAGTTCATTGAGCGCTTGCCCGAGGGATTGGAGAGCGTGGTCGGCGAGCGTGGCGTAAAATTGAGTGTTGGCGAGAAACAACGGCTCTCAATTGCGCGCGCGCTGCTTAAGGATCCGCCGATTTTGATTCTCGATGAAGCAACAGCCAGCGTGGACACGGCGACGGAACGCTTAATCCAGGAGGCGCTGGAACATTTGATGGCGAACCGGACGTCTATTGTGATTGCGCACCGGCTCTCAACGATCGTCGGTGCGGACCAGATCCTGGTGTTGGATCACGGCCGCGTCGTCGAGCGAGGCACGCACGAAGAATTGCTCGTTTTGGATCAAAAATACGCGCAGCTCTGCCGTCAAAGTCTGTTGGAGTCGTCGCCTCAGCGCGAAGCGGAGTCTGACCAGGAAATTGTCAGCTCAGAAGTCGCGGAACCGGAAGCAGCGATTGCCAGTGTAGCAAGGTGGCAGACGGATCCCTGACTTAAGACAGATCACGCAGCAAAAGCTCCTGGTATTTTCGCTCCAGCTCGTCGTAACGCTGCTGGCTCTCGGCCAGCGCGCGGCGTTCTTCCTGGAGCGCTTGCTCCAGATCGCGAATTCGTTCCTGGAGACGGCCGGACATTTTCGCCAGCGCCGGTGCTACCGGATCGCCCAGTTCAATTTGAAATTGGTTTTCGTCGGCTTCTGACGGTGCGGTTTCCCACAGGTCAGGCATTTCCTGAACCTGACGGCGAGTACCGTCACAGCTGTTGATCACGACAGTTTCGGCATCGATTTCGCCGACACGAATAAATTCGCGCAAGGTGCCCAGCGTAGTCGGTCCATAGTAATTCTCGGTTGTTAGCTCGACGAGCCAGTCCATGCTCAGCTGCGGGACCATCGGTGCTCTGACCCACGTCTGGCCGTCGTTGGACAAAGTGTCGTGCGGCGCGATCTGAGCTGCGGCAGCCCAACGCGTGATCTGGTCGAACTGCACCGGCCCAAAGGTGCTACCGTCCTCGTGTTTGCGAAGAAACCACTTTTGATTCACCGGGGATTTAGTGGTTAGGGCGACGGCGAGCCGGAAGCGGCAGGCGACGCTGTCGGAACAATAATGGTTTGGCCGGCCTGCAACTTGCGGCCGTCCTCGATGTGATTGGCTTTTTGCAAATCGTCCACGGTTACTTTGTACATTTTCGCAATGGACGTGAGCGTTTCTCCCCGTGCAACAGTGTGCGTGTTGCCGTCGACGAGAGAGTGCGATGGAGATGCGCCCGGAGCCGCAGCGGTTGCTGCGGCGGGTGTGGCTTCCCCGACCATTACCCCTGGCCGGCCATGCGAGAGTTGTTGCTCTAGTTTGAGAATCTCCTGAGAAAGCGCGTCGATTTTGACGTTTTGTTCGTCAATCTTTTTTGCCAGGGCTTCAAGTTGCGCGGATTGCGTTAATTTTCCATCGTGCGGCGCGGGCGTCTCCGCAAAAGCAGCGCAAAGCGCCAGAGAGTTTATTGCGCAAAGGAGGCCAATCACCTTCATCTCGTGAAATTTTGCCACCGGGACATTTATCTGACAAGCGGGTTCGCCGCACTTAACCATTGTTTTTGCAAGTGTTAACGAATCTACCGGATTCGGCCAATGATTCCGCGCGGCGGACAGCTTGCGTTTCGAACTTTTGCTCGTACGTTTTTTCATGCCTGAGCGCATTCAAAAGCCGGCGGAACCTGCTCCGTGGGGACCAAAACAAGGCGATGGCGGTGGGCCGCGTTCGCCGGACGTTTCGCGACCCGACACAAAGGATTTGTTAAAGAAAATGCGCAAAGTCGATCCCAATCAATCCAAGCGCTATCGCCAGCGCACTGGCCAGTAATGGAGGGTTCACAGTTGGGATTTGACCAGAACCTTTCTGGTTCAGCGGATGACTTTCCTTCGTTGATGCGACGCAAAGGTCTGCTCGGCCCGGTTGCCGTTGCTGCGACCCCGCAAAACGTGACGCAACAACAGACGTGGCAACGGACCGATGCCACGACGATCCTGGCATTTAAATTTTCCGGCGGCGTTCTGGTTGCGGGAGATCGCCGTGCGACTGCGGGTAACACGGTGGTTTACGATCGTGCGGACAAGGTGTTGGAAATCGACAGGCAATCCATAATGGCCATCGCCGGTGTGCCTGCGACCGCGTGGGAAATGGCGCGCGTGCTCGAGCATTCGCTCCAATATTTTCGGCGAACTCAGCTCCAGGAGATGAGTGTCGAGGGCAAAGTGCGAGCACTGTCGAAGTTGTTGCGCGACAATTTCGGGTTTGTCATGCAAGGCGTCGGTGTGGTAGTCCCGATCTTTGCGACCTACGACGGAAATTCGAAACCCGAGGCGCGCCTTTATTTCTATGATGCAATGGGCGCGCAATTTGAAGCGACCGATTATGCCGCCACCGGCTCCGGCTCCCCTGCGGTGCGCGGCATTCTGTATTATGAAAATACCTGGGGCGCGAAGCCGCTACACAAGTTAGCAGAACGTGAAGCAGTATCGCTCGCACTACGCGCGCTGGATACCGCTGCGGAATCCGATACGGCGACAGCGGGCGTGGATCGTAGCGGGACGATTTATCCCGTGATCAAGATTGTGTCGCGCGAGGGCATCACCACGTTACCCGAGAGCAAAATCGCCGCCGTGTTCAAAGAACTGGTTGCATGATAGAAGAGCCGTATCGTTGGGTCGAAGCGATCGCTAACCGGCGGGAGTACATCGAAGGGCAGCTCGCTCCCGGTAGTCCCATCGCGGCATTGGGTTATCGCGACGGCATTCTGTTTGTCACGCTTGGTCAGACGCGCCAGAAACTTTTCGAGATCTACGATCGGATCGCAATGGGAGGGATTGGGCATCCCGGCGATATCGAGCGATTGCGAATGGCCGCGATTGAACTGGCCAGCACCGAAGGCTTCACACGCTCGGCCGCGGATGTTTCGCTGCGACGGCTTGCGCATTACTCGCTCAGTCCGGTCATGAAAAGCGCGTTCGAGCAGATTTACGGGCCGCCGTATCTGGCGCGAATGCTTTTCGCCGAGGTCGGCGCACGGTCCGAAGACGATTTGTTTTTGCGAGTGGAATATGACGGCGAGATTGCGAGCAACGGCGCGACGTACGCGAGAGCTCGACAAGATTTCGCCGTGCTGAGCGGCACGCGCCAATCGCTCGAAATGATGGAAGCGTTTCTGAGAGACGAACACAAAGCGGATGCCAGCCTTGAAACCGCGGTTAACTCGGCGCTCGACGCATGGAGTGTCGGTCACATGTTGTTGCAAGCCGGAGAAGCAAAAGAACTCCCTGCGCGCGACGCCATCGCGGAGCATCGCCGGGAACAACTCACCATCGCTGCAATCGAAGCAGCAGTGCTGGAGCGCGATGGCAGCAGACCACTTCGTTATCGTTCGTTAACAGATAAGGAATTGCGCTCCATCATTTCTCGGTGATTAAATTATGAGGAGAACTCTTCTGAGGGGAACCACAAATGAAACGAGCCATCCGGAAGGTGCTGGGGATCGTCGGCTTGTTGTTAATGATCGCCTCGATTGTCTGGATTTCGTTTCACCAGGAGAAGCGGACGGCGGGGTATAAAGAATCAAAGGCGACTCAGCCACACACCTCCAAATCGTTTGCAGTAGTGGTTCTTGATCCAGGCCACGGCGGGAAAGACTCCGGCGCTATGTGCGGCGGAATCATGGAAAAGGATCTCACCTTGGACATTGCGCGCCGTGTGGATCGGCTCCTCGACTCCGAAGGTGTCGCCACATTGATGACCCGAGTCGGGGACAGTTACGTCTCACTCGCGGATCGCGCAGCGTTCGCGAATCGAGTGAAAGAAAGCATTTTTGTCAGCATTCATTTCAACGAAGACAACAAACCGGTCGCGACCGGCGTGGAAACGTACTATGCTGCGCATCAAATCGACTCAGGCTCTACTTTTGCTTCGTGGCTGCCGTTTTTTTCGCGGCCTGTATCGTCCAATTCGCCCAAGCCGGAGAGCCAAAGTCTCGCCGGTTTCGTTCAGGAAGCGCTGGTGGCGCGCACTCGCTCCGTCGATCGTGGGACGCAAGCGAAACAATTTTTTGTGATCGCGAACGTGACTTCTCCCGCGGTCTTGATCGAGGCCGGTTTTATTACCAACAAGGACGAACTTTCGAAACTTGTCAGCGAGGACTATCGCGATCAATTAGCGGCAGCGGTTGCCGACGGCGTTCTACGGTATCGTGACGCGTTGAGTCCGCGAAAACCAGCAGTGGCCACCACAGGTAAAAACGGCACTGAATAGACGAAAGGCGTTGTCGTCGAATGGCCATGAAAATCACAATTGCCGCGGTGATCTTCATGGGATCGGTGATGCTGATGCAAGCGGACCAACTCGTTGAAAGCGTGCAACAGGCCCTAAAAAACGAAGGTTTCTACTACGGCGAGGTCAATGGCGATATGAACGCGAATGTGACCGCAGCGATTCGCCGTTATCAAATTCGCAACGGTCTGCAGGTCAGCGGTGAACTCAATGATGAGACGCTGCGATCGCTCGGGATTAAATCTTCCGGATCGTCGTCGCGCTCAACGACTAAGTATGCCTCACCAACTCCGGCCGCCGACGCTGCGCCCGGCGAGTCTTCTGATGAAACCGAAACTGCAAGTCCCGCTCCTCCGGGTCAGCCGTTCAGTAATGCGCCACAAGACCAGCAGGTTTTTCCCTCAAGTCCAATGGGGCCGGCGACTTCGCCGGCAACAGTTTTTGCCGACACGCCATTTCAGACCGCTCCTCCCGAGGTACAACGCAATGTGATTGTCTCGGCGCAAATCGTTCTGGCACGGTATGGACTGTATCGTGAACAAATTGACGGGATCTATGGACCCGCGATGGAATTTTCCCTGCGCGCGTATCAAGCGCGAACGGGACTCCCGGTCACTGGCCGCTTGGATACGGAAACACTAGCGGCACTGCGCTTGTTGCGCGGGCCGCGCCAGCAGTTTTCTAACCCCTATCGCCCGCGCATGCGTCCGATACCTGGGCCGCCGATTCATGGTCAATGGGAACCCGACTAACGTTATTTTGGACTATCGAAACGGACCGACTGCAATTCCGCGAAAACTGAGCCCACGAAAATTTGTGCGTCAACACGAAGGATGAGCCGCTCTGCGTCGTCTGACACCCAGACTGTGGCACGACGAAATTTCTTGTGCGGTTCCAATTCCAGATGTTTTCCGATGTGTTTAAGTCGCAGATCAAGCTTGATCGCGTTATAACTGCCGGCACGCACGGAGACTTTTTCGCGTCCGATTACTGTCACGGTGGCCAGGTAAGCATTTGTTGCCGCGTAAATCGCGATGCGATAAACGCTTCCTTGTTTGAGCGACTGACTGCGGAGGTAAAGGGCCGCCGAGTGCAAATCGAACAAGTTAGGCAATGTAAAGTCGCGCGAGGTTGTCTTCGCGGCGGCGCCTTCGCCTTCGGTTCGTGTTCGGGTCACTCCAGTATTAGTGAAATTGAGATGGGTAACGATTTTTTTTGATCGGTAGCTTTCGGTTTGCTGCGTTTCAATCGGAGCCAGTGTTTGGGAGTTGGCAAAGGCGCGATAGGTGGCGTCGAGTTTCCACAATGCGCGGACGAAGCCTATGGTTCGGCCTGTACCTTCGAGTTCAAACTTGTCGGTCGATGGCCTGGTAAAGTGAACCTCACCGGTGGCCGCGGTTACTCCAGACCAGCCGAAGTGGTAAGACGCGCGCAGAGGGCGCAACTCCGGGAAATTCCCACGAGGCTCTTTGCTAACTGTTGCCTGCCAATCTGCGGCGAATGAACCGGTGCCAGATGCGAGCACGATCGCAATCGCGCATATCATGATTCCGTGTCGGGATCGAAAAAACATTCGTTGGAGGTTCGCAACTGCACACGACCATCGGCGTGTCAGCGGCTGATTTCATCAGTACAAAAAAATACACGCGAGTTTAGCCCGCGTGTATTTGCGAAATTTTCTAGGCGAATCTCAGGGCTTGGTTGCTCTTGCTGCCGCAGGGGTGACAGACGCACCTGCTGCGGGCCTCCTGGCCGACGCGGTAGAGCGACCGGGCTTGTTCAGGACTTCGATGATTTCGCTTGTGAAATCAACGTTTTCCGGCGCGTACAGCACGACAGGAACTCCATTGATGCTGACGCCTGATTTATCCAGCACAAACTCGAGGTTTTTGGTTTTAACTTTCTCGATCACCACGTCGGTAATTTCCTTCACAATCCCCTCGCGCATTCGCATCAATTGCTCCTGCAACTGACGCTCCCGCGTCTGACGAAAGTCGCTGATCTCGCGTTCCATGTTTTTGATGTTGGCGATTTTGTCATCGCGCTCCTTGGCCATGCCCGTCTTTTTGTCCGCGCTCAACGCAGGAGATTCCAGTTGCTTGTTCAGATTGTTGATTTCATCGAGCGCCTTTTTGTAAGCTTCTGCCCGGTCGTCGTATTCCTTTTTCGCGGCGTTCTTGGCGTCGTTAATCTTAACCTCGGCGTCCTTGGTTTTGGTGTAATCCTTGAACGCGCGCTGCATATCGACCGTTCCAATTTTGCCTGTGGCCTGTGCGAAGGCCACAATTGGAGTAACCAGCATCAGCGCAGAGAGTATTAACAGAGACTTTTTCATAAAACAGAGGATATGGTTGGACGAATCGGGTTAGAGTGCAACCACATATATTCGTTCAAAATTGATAGCCCACGTTGAAGTTGAAATGGCCGCCGCCGTTGTATCCGTCACGCATTACCGGGTATCCGTAATCCAGGCGCAGAGGACCGATGGGTAAATCAAGTCGAATTCCGATACCGACATCCGAAGCCATGTGATTGAAGCCGAAAGACCACGCGTCGCTATTCACAAAGCCCATGTCATAAAAAAGTGCGCCCCGCGCTTTTTCTATGATTGGGAAAGTCCATTCAACCGTTGCGCGCGCCATTGATTGACCGCCAACCGGTTCGCCATTTTCATCCTGTGGACCAACTTCGCGGAAGGGAAACCCACGGAGATTGTTCGATCCGCCGAGGAAAAGCCGCTCATAAATCGGCACCACAGTGCCACTACCCCATTGGCTGACCGTCGCGATTTCGCCGTTGATGAGCAAGATGGTATCCTTCGGTAAATGGAAATATTGCGATCCCTCCAGATTGAACGCGTAAATTTGCGTATCGCCCCCCAAAAAACCGCCGGCGATCAGGGGCGAAAATGTGATGCGCTGTCCGCGGCGTGATAGCAACGGATTGTCGCGCGAATCAAAGACGACACTTGAGAAAATCTTGCTTTCGACGGACGATCCTTTTTGCGACTGAATGAACGCAGAGGCGGTCGGGTCCACGTCAAAAATGTCGATGTCCTGCAGCGTATACCCGAGGCTGGTGTACATGTACGCGTTGATTGGCTTGCGAAGCTCGAATAAGAATCCGTAATTGCGCTGGTTGTACTGGGCGCTCAAGTAATTCGCCTCGGTGTAGAAGGCCTGGCCGCTTAGCGAGAGACGTCGATCAAGGAAGTAAGGTTCCGTGACCGCAAGGATAAAATCCTTTCGCTCGGTTCCATACTGAACGCGTAAACGGAATTTTTGTCCGCCACCGGTAAACGAAGGCCAGTTGAAAATATCGAAGTTGCCCTGGGTGAGTTCCGCAAACCCTACCAGTTTATCAACTGTACTGAAGCCGCCCCCAAAACTCAGTGAACCGGTGCGTTTTTCCTGGACCAGGATTGTCAGATCTTTGCGGCCCGGTATATCTGTGTCTTCCGGATAAGTCTCGACCTTCGCAAAATACCCCAGGTTCTCCAGACGCTTCTTCGTCGTGTCTACACGGACCGTGTTGAAAACATCGCCCGGAGCGACGAGCACTTCGCGGCGGATAACCTTATCCTTAGTGCGCGTGTTCCCCTCAATATTGACCCGATTCGCAAACGAGCGCGCGCCCTCTTCGATAGTGTAGTGTACGTCTATGAGAGCTGGCCCGGCGGGCGTGCCCTCGGGTGTAATCACGAGATCGACGTAGCCCCCGCTGCCGTATGCGTCGGCGACGGCCTTGGCATCGTCGTGAAGCTGTTTCGGCGAATAGACGCTGCCTTCTTTCATTTTTAAGAAGGCGCGAACTCTTGCATCGGTGGTGTGCTCGTAACCGGTGATCGACAGTTTGCGGACGTGATATTGTGGACCTTCCGCGACCACGATTGTGATGATCATCGGGCCCTTCGGCGTGCGATCCTTGCGCACTTCTCTTATTTGCACGTCGATGAACCCGTGGTTCTGATAGTACTCGCGGATTTTGTCCAAGTCCTGCTCCAACTGGACTTCATCAAGCCGACCTGTTTTATCCAGGAAATAGATCAGCGTTCTGCCACGGGTTTTCATCTCTTTGCGCAACACCTTTTGGCTGATGTGCTCGTTGCCCTCAAAACGGATTTGGCTTATTGCGCCTTTGACGCCCTCGGTCACCGTGAAAATGACGCGCGCTGTGCCGCGTTTCTCGTCGATTGGTTCCACGCGGTATTCGACGCTGACGTCGTTGTATCCCTTCCCCTGATAAACTTCGATAATTTTCTGGCGCGCTTCTTCGAGTGCCTGCTCATTGACCGCCTGATTGAGTCGCACTTTGATCTCTTTGCGGAGTCTCTTCGGTTTGATCCGTTCGGCGCCGTTGATTTCGAGCTCGCGTAAGACCGCCTGGGTTTGAATGGCAACGATCACCTTCACACCGTCGCCTTGAGGCTGAGCAAATATTCGAACGTTTCGAACGTAACCGGTTTTGTACAGCGCCTTGATGTCCTCCTGCACGATCTCATTTGAATAAATCTGCCCAACTTTTGTGCGCATCTGCGCCAGAATACGCTCCTTGCTGATCGATGCAGGGCCCGTGTATTCCACGTCAATGGAGTGGATGACGGGAGGGGCGGGAGGCGCCGGAGCCGATTGTGGCGCCTGCGCTCGGACAGTAACGACCGTCAAAAGCGCACAAAGCGAGGCGATCCAAATCGCAATCGGCAGGGGGCGCATCCATCCACAAAAACGTTGCATATGTTAGAAGCGCAGCCCCACGCGACCCAAAGCGACGCAGGACAGGCGCCTATATCGGAAATAAGACCGCAATCGTCAAGGCGAGATTTCATTCAATCAGCGCGGCGCACCCTCTCGTTCAAGCCACAATTCACCGTCGGCGAGACCGAACCATGCAGGTTTATCGTGTGTGCTCGTCTTCTCTACTGCTCGGAAGAGCTGCTACTTTGTGTCCTCGCGTTGAAAATTAATGTGGCGAGTAACCCCAGTAGACTTACCGCCGACACAATTCCGAGAACGATTGGAACGCCGAATTTTTGTTTCAAGATCGGCAGAAGGAAGACGCCCAACGTTGCACCGAGCTTGGCAGTGCCTGCGGCGAATCCGCCCGCACTCCCGCGCAACTGCGTCGGGAACAAGATCGGGGCGAGCGTAAACGTGGTCGAGTTGGGACCGGCGTTCATCAGCAAGTTAAAAATAATGAATCCGGCGAACACCAGTGGGATGTGCAAACTGGAATTCGCTAAGCCAACGGCTGCCGCCAATACCAACATGCCCAGGGCCATGCCTGCGAAACCAATCGCCTGCATTCGGATCCGGCCGAATCGTGGAACCATCCAGACTCCAAGGAGGAAACCAATCAGCAAAAACAAATCGATTACAGCGCTACCCTCTGCCAGACCAAAATCGTGCGCGGTCAATCCACGCGTGCCTCTGGAGATTTCGATGGCTCCGAGAATTGTCGGGGTAAACAATCCAACGCCGTACGTAGCGATATCCATCAGAAACCAGGGAATAGTTGCCAGCGCAGTGCGCGCCCTGTAACGATCCGAAAACAGGATCGGCAGCCCGCCGTTTACGTGTGGAACCGGAGCTATAAACTCCTCGTGGTTCCCGGTAGGTTGCGACATTGCCTGCCGTTCCTCGGGAATGATCCGAATAAAAGCTTGCGCCGCTTCTGCAAATTTCCCGCGAGACATCAACCAGTGCGGACTTTCTGGCGCCGACAGGCGGAAAATAAAAAAGAGCAGGGCGACTACGCTTTCTGTGGCCAGGAATAGACGCCATGCCTGAGGGCTTCCCGCTCTTAGCAACGCCAGCGTAATCGCGGCCGCAATCAGCATGCCGACAGATTGACAGGCAATCGTGGCCACCATCATTCGCGCCCGATTGCGTTTTGGCAAAATTTCGGAGACATAGCTGCTACTAACAGGGAAATCGATTCCTACTCCGATCCCGACGACCAGTTGGCCTATGAAGAGCATTGCCGGTCCATTGGCCAGCGCACTGATCGAGGCGCCGGCGGCAATAATCATCATGTCGGCGAGCATTAATGTTTTTCGGCCGAGGTGGTCTGCCATCGGACCGCCGACTCCCGCGCCAATGACAGCACCAAACACCAGGCTTGCTCCAATTAGACCGACCACGCCTGGCGGAATGTGAAAATGAGCGATGATGATGGGCATCGCCACGCCGAGAACAAAAATGGCGAAGCCGTCCAGCAACGTGCCGCCGGTCGAGAGCACCCAAAGCCATCGCTGAATCCTGTTCAGCGACGATTCATCCAGCAGGAGCGTCAGGCGTTGTGGCAGCGCGATCTCGGGCAATGTTAGCGTTTCTTACTCTTGTCCGATTTCTCCTCATCGGTGGCCTGATGATATTTACGCCGAATCTCTGACAGGTTCACGGTGGGCTTCGGAAATTGCATGTCCATGTCTTCCATCGCCCGGACAATGATTTGTGAAATAGCCAGGTCCCTAAACCATTTGTGGTTTGAAGGAATGATGAACCATGGAGCATGTTCGGTGCTGGTCTTGGTAAGGACATCCTCGAACGCCTTGATGTAATCATCCCAATATTCGCGTTCCTTGTAGTCGGATTCACTGATCTTCCACTGACGCGCCGGGTCATCCAGCCGTTTTTCAAATCGCGCAAGCTGTTCCTCTCTTGAAATGTGCAGAAAAAATTTGAGGATCGTCGTGTTGTTTTGCACGGTGATCAGCTTTTCGAAATCGCTGATTTCATCGTACCGCTTCGACCAGACTTTTTCCGGTACTAAGTCGTGGACACGCGCCACCAGCACATCTTCATAATGAGAGCGATTGAAAATTGCGACTGAACCTTTGGCAGGCACATGCGGATGCACGCGCCAGAGAAAATCGTGCGCCAATTCTTTCGGCGTCGGCTGCTTGAAACCAATTGAAACGCAGCCCGCCGGATTCATTCCCGTAAACACGTGGCGGACTGTGCCGTCTTTGCCACCAGCATCCAGTCCCTGCAACACAACGAGAAGCGAATGCTTGTGCTCCGCGTACATAAGATATTGCAGTTCGTCCAGTCTCTGGCGGTTCTTCTCAATTTCAGACAAAGCTGACTTGTGTGATTCATGTTCGCCATGGTAACCGGAATCGAATTGCTTTAAGCGGATCCTAGATCCCGGCTTCACCACAAGTTTTTTTCGGTAGTTGGGCATGATCTTTTCTCTTTGGTTTACCTCACAGCGTTTTCCGTGTCTGCCGCTGGAACTTGCAGTGGTTCGAACAGCCATCGTTTCCACGAGTGAGCAGGATCTAGAATGCGATAAAGTCCGAGTTTCACGATGTCTTGGACAATCATCCAACCGATGTTGTAAGCCCACACAAAGCCAATGATTCCCCAAGGCAGTGCTGGCACGAGCCAGCCCTGAC
>JBJMXF010000016.1:0-3628 GCA_045809725.1 Candidatus Udaeobacter sp.
CAGGGTCGCGTCTCAGGTGCTCGAGCGGACTCGATCACAACTGAGACTCGTGCCGCGGCCAGTCCGCCGCATCACATTGTGATGCTTTGCTTGTTGGCGTTGCGCGATGCAAATGCCCGTAATTTCCTTCACGCGCAGAATTGGCGTGAGATTCTCGAGCAAATACCTGACACCGGAATTCTCATCCGGATTTTAGAAAGTGAATTCGAACCAGACGATACCGCGTCACTGAACGCGTTCATGGCTAGCCTCTCGCCAGAGGAGGAACGGCTCATTTCCTCGTGGCTTATGCAAAAGATGCCGGCGGCCACCGAAGCAGTTGTTGAAAAGTGGTGGTACGGGACTTGTCAGAGCGTTGTGCGTCGTCGTTTGGACGTTGCAAAAAACCGGATCAAAGTCCCCGGGTTGAGCGCTGGTGACGTCCTAAATTTGCAAAAACAAATTCTTGACCTGCAGCAACAGCTCCACGAATTTCCTCGGCCCGTCGGCGGAGGAGACGCATAGATGTCCGCAACTGCCGCGTGGCAGCCCGAAGGTCCTAGACCAAATTCTTAACCAAACAAACTTGGCCAGGCATTCGAAACGAAGGGGGAGCAGCCGACAGTCGTCGGCTCGTCGGCTTAAAACCAGCCGTGGCCGCAGTGTACCGAAAAAACGTTTGAATTCGCAAACTAATCACAGCAAGGCGCCGCGGCTCAATTCTCGCAAGCGGACGCGTATCAAGTCTTCGTCACAAAAGGGCAACCACAATGGAGCTCTTGCGATCCCGGCGCTTGGCGTAACCGGGTTGTATTCTTCGGGTGAAGTTCAAGCACGCATTCGAGAGCTGATCAAACTGGCGAAAGAACAGGGTTATCTCACGTTCGACGATCTGAACGAGGCTTTACCTGAAGGAGTCACCGACGCCGATGAACTCGATCTGATTCTCACGCGTCTGCGTCGCTTGGAGATTGACATCATTGAAGCTTCCGAAGTGGACCGGTATAGGGACGGCAAAAAAGACGTCGATGAGGAGGAAGAGGAAGAAGAAGGCAGAGCGACACCGAAGGTTGATATTCTGGATGACCCGGTGCGCATGTATTTGAAGCAGATGGGTCAGGTTCCGCTGCTAACCCGGGACCAGGAAGTTCTCATCTCGAAGCGAATCGAGGAGGCGGAAGCAATGGTGCAAAAACATCTCAGTCGCTTCGGGTTTGTCGCGCGCGGCCATCTGGAACTCGCCCAAAAACTCGTCGAAGGCCGGGAGCGATTCGACCGGGTGATCCTCGATAAGAAAATCGAGAGCCGCGAGAGATACATGAAGAATCTGCCACGACTGTGTAAGGAAGTGGAGCAATTGAGCGTTTCGGTCGACCGCCACTTTTCCGAGCTTGTCCGCGATTGTGCAAAAAGGGCGTCGCAAAAGCGCAGGGCACTGCAAAGAACGATGGCGAGCTTGCAAAAGATTTACCCTCGTTTTTACCTGAAGCAGCGAGTAACCGAAGAATTTGTGCACCTGGCCGATGAGGCCCATCACACGTCGCTATTTCTTCAGACCGAGCTGGCTAAAAATCCTCGGAGCAAAACACGGCGGTTGCAGCTTCAGAACAAGATCCGGGATTTGGAGATCAGTCTCTGGTTTTCGCTCTCCGATTATTCCGAGGAATATCGGACGTTGAAAAGCTGGCTCCGCCAGGCATTCAAGGCCAAAACTGAAATGGTCGAGGCCAATCTTCGTCTCGTTATCTCCATCGCGAAAAAATACACCAATCGCGGTTTGTCTTTTCTCGACCTGATCCAGGAAGGAAACATGGGATTGATGAAGGCAGTCGAGAAGTTTGAATATCGACGCGGATACAAGTTTTCGACGTATGCCACGTGGTGGATTCGTCAGGCGATTACCCGCTCCATTGCCGACCAGGCACGCACGATCCGCATTCCCGTGCACATGATTGAGACGATCAATAAGCTCTTGCGCGTGCAAAAACAGCTCGTTCAGGAATACGGGCGAGAGCCTACGCCAGAAGAAGTAGCTGAGGAAGTTTTGCTGCCAGTCGACCGGGTTCGCGCCGTGCTAAAGATGGCACAGCAACCGATCTCCCTGCAGTCACCCGTAGGCGAGAGCGAGGAAACCAACTTTGGTGATTTCATTGAGGACAGGGGCGCTGAAAACCCGAGCGACATGACCGCGATCGTTTTACTCAAGGAAAAGATCAAGGATGTCCTGGAAACGCTCACCGACCGCGAACGGCAAGTGCTAGAACAACGATTTGGACTGGTTGACGGCTACAGCCGGACCTTGGAAGAAGTAGGAAGGCAGTTCCAAGTCACTCGCGAGCGCATCCGGCAGATCGAGGCAAAGGCGTTACGCAAGATGCGGCATCCAACCCGGATTCGGCAGTTGGAAGGTTTTCTTGAAGCGCCGGGAATTTGAACGTAATTTCGGCCGCGTTGGAGCGCAACTTCGAGGCATGCAGACTGTTGAATCGGATGGACAACATGGAACCTCAAGATGACAAAGAGCTATGGGATGTTCTCGGCCGACTTGCTAAGCCCACGCTTTCGCCATTTTTCGCTCGGAATGTCCTAAGAAAAATTCGGCAGGAACCGAGTCGTTTCGAGCGAGCGCGAAACTGGTTCAGCTTACGAAAGGTCGTTGGAGCGTCGGCCGTTGCAGCAGTCTTTGTCGCCGTTGCTCTTGTCACGCATTATCCGGGTCCGCGGACACCGTCTTCGACCGATTCAGATGTGGTGACTAAAATCGATCCACAGGATTATGATGTCGTGGCTGATCTGGATGCATTGATCGCCTGGGATGAAAATACCGTGTGGGACGATAGGCCAACCTTGTAAATTATTCGTCGGTTTGGCGGCTTTCGGTTTGTGTTGCGCTCACGCGCAAGCACAGCCGCAACAACAACACCGTAACGGCCCGGTTGGTCGGCCGCCGCCAATGGCTGCGCCTCGTGGACCCGCGCAACTGGCAGCGCCTCACGGACCACCGCAAAATCAACCTCATGGACCGCCGAACGGGCTACCTTCAGGGCAGAGCGTAAGGGATCGATGGCTCGCAATGCCGCCAGATGCCCGTCAAAATTTCCAGCGCAATGCCCAGCTTTGGATGCAGATGACTCCGGAGCAGCGCAATCTTATGCGTCAACGCGAGAATGTGCGACGGCAGATTCTTACGCACGACGCCGACGCGGCGGTGCGCGACTCCGGCCTTCAGCTAAATTCACAGGAGCGCGCCCGGTTCGAATCGCGGTACATCCAGGAACGCCGAAAAGTCGAACAATCGCTCCGGCAACAAATCGAAACGGAGCGACAAAAGGAAATACCCGCGCTCATTCAGCAGTTAAGAAAAGAATTCCAGATCGACGAGCCGAGCAAAGGCTCTGGGTCGAAACCGGCGCCTTCGCCAAACTCTGGACGATAACACCGGGTGGTTGGGGCGACTGGAGCTCTGGGGAATTCCCGCTGAAAAATTAGCGCTGGCTCGATGTATCGAACCAGCGCGGTGTGGCTATTCCGGTCAACTAGCGCCGGTAATAATAGGGATGACGATGGTGATGGCGATAATAACGATGCCCGCCGTACCAGTAGTACGGGTGGTAATAGGATCGATAATAAGGTCTAGAGTAATACCGGT
>JBJMXF010000017.1:0-14355 GCA_045809725.1 Candidatus Udaeobacter sp.
AAGACTCCCGGTGAAGTGCGCGGGCTTGAATGTGAATGCGACGAATGAAGTCTCTGCCGCTGAGGTGCCCGTCAGGGTAAGCGCCTGTTCGATGTAGGATTTCCAGGATCGTACTCCCAAAGCCGCGACGGATCCCCAAAAACCGCGCCGATTGCGCGATCCGGCCAGATTTCAAGATAGCTCAGTAACAGCGCCATCAGCGGCACCAGGATAAAGTAAAGTCCGTGGGCGGCCATGATGAACATCGCGATTGCGCGCAGGATCAGAAGGTAGACATCCCAACGTACCCGCTGCTTCAGTTCCTTGTCAGGCATAGTGTCGTAGCCCATTCGGAATGCTTTCCAAAAATGACTCGCTGCGAGCGAGCCGAAAGTGAACCAGAGCACGGGCGACTGCGCGAGATCGCGCCGTAATTCGTTGCCCAGAAGAAGATCGTGCAACGGAATCAACACGATCCAGTATGGCAAACCGACAATGGCCACGAGCAGGAGCCACACAAAGACGCCGCGTACAATGTTGCCGGCCAAAGTCGCGTGATCTTTTTTGGATTGCGTCTCACGGAGCGCGCGTGGAACCATCGCAGCGACGATCGCGGCCACGGCGGTTAGGCCGTCGAACCAATAATTGAAAACGCTGACCGCAGCGGACCAACCAAAAGCATAGATGCCGACGACGGGAATCATGTTGCGCGCGAGCACGACCCACGCATCTCGCCGCGACGCGAACTCACGCAGATGCTGAGAGAGCGGCGGCGGTCGGATTTGTCGCGTCGCTGTTGAACCGGTTGCGCTCAGAGGCTTTGGCATCGCGAGTGATTAAAGACAGATCAACGGTACTGAATCAATCCACTTCGCAGCGCGCAACGAAGTGTCCACGTTACCGGCAAACAAGAAACAAGGCCAGGCAGATCGCAATCGCGTCTTCGCAGACGGCGACCACAAGGTCCTTGAAGTGGAAATCGTTGACTAAACGTCTTCTGACGCTGTAGCCAAGAAAAGCGCCGACAACGCCGCCGACTCCACCAAGCATCATTCCCGCGAGCAGTGATTTCCCCACGGCAGCGACGAGAGATGCGCCGCAAAGGCCGCCTGTGATGATGCGTGCGATTAACGGCGCAGGCGCAGTGCGTTTCGGCGTCATGGGCAGTTTGTCTGCGACTAACTCCCCGACCGCGAGCAGAGAAAGTATTGCCACCGCTGTGGTTGATCCCATGAACGCAAGCGGCGAGTCGTGCAGATTCAACCAACCGAGGTGCGCGCCCCATGCCACCGCAGCGGGCGCGGTCAATGAACGCAACCCGGCTACAATTCCGATTCCAAGAGCGAGAGCGAAAACGTAGTTCAACGAAATGCTGTCTATTCAGGCTTCGGTCGAAAATAAGCTCTGTGCAAGGGCACGAGAATGAGCATGGAGAAATAAATCCAGCCACTCCACTCAATCTGCGTTCCAGGCAGCCATAGCGTCAGCACCAGCGAAACAAGCCCGACGCCGACTGGGATACACCATCCGGTTATCTCATTAAACGTCATTGCTCGTTCGCGTGCATTTAGTCTCAATGGCTCGCGCAACTGCCACGCGCGCGAATTCAAGAGCACCATCTCGAGTGCGATGGCGGTGAATCCCAATGAAAAAATTGCGAACAGAGCCCGGAGTTGCGACTCGGAATGTGCCCCGAGGACGTGACCAACTCGGCCGCCGCTAAGCAAAAACCACATGGAACTAAAAATCACTTTGAGCGGGTAGATGTAGATCAACATCGTGACAATCATGGCCCAGCTGATGAAGATCGACACGCCGTCCTCCAGTCCGTAACGCCGGCTCCACAACCAATGACCGCGCCAAAAAATTCCCAGCACAACGATGCTCGCCATAAACGCGGGCACATTCTTAAAAGCAGCGAGGAGCGTTTCGATATCGTCGGGGATTTGCTGCGTGGCGATCACCAGCATGGTGATTGCGAACGCAAACGCGGCATCGATGAAAGTTTCCAGCCGTGTCATCGCAATGCCGCGCAAGCGGAATCCGCCTAACCGTGGAAGCGCATCCAAATCCGGCGGCAAACCGGACGCGATTTCTTGTGCGCGCTCATTCATCAGGCTGCCGATATTAGCGCAATCATCAGCTACAGGGGAAGCTGAGATGCTTCCCGGCAACGACGCGTTGAATTCTCGACAACTTTACGGACTCAGTCACAATATGAAGTGATGAATCGCCATAGCAGTCCACGAATGCTGTCATGTTTTGTGCCTGGCGCATTGCTGTTCTTGTTGTCGATGGCGCTGTGTGCGGCGGCGACTTTAGATGACTTAAAGCACTTAGAGATCACTTGCTATGTGCCGTCATATCTGACGCAGGGACTCCGGTTGCAAAATGTCGAGATCACGTACGACGAGATTCAGGAGAACGAAGATCAGAATCATCCGTTGCCACTTTACTCCATCCAGTATGGAAATGGTTGGAACGCGACGTTCACCATTGAGTCAGCCAGAGAAGGTATCGGCGACCGAAACATCATGGAAGACGAAGAGAACGCCGAAGAAACTGAAATCAAATCACCTTTCGGTCCCATGTATCTGATTTATCGGCCAAAGGGTAAGGATGGCCGCAAGAACGAAATCATCGCCAACTGGGTAAGCGATCCCAACATGAACGAAGAAAAAACCAAGGGCCCGGACGCGCATCCGGTTCTCGGCCGGTTTCATGGATTTTCGGCAACGGGAATTACAGTTGCCGAGTTCACCAAGATCATTCAGTCACTTCACCCGATCGGAGGCGAAAAAACTCACACGCCCACGTTGCCTCGAACGTCCAATCTGACCGCTAACGCTCCGGCCGAAAAATCTCAGCTGAAGGTTCACCCCAAAGTTTTCAACATGATCGAATCCTGGAACTCGGATTCAGAGAGTCCAGTCGTAACGGAAATCAATCTGAATGCGGTGGAGAAGAATGGAAACCAGTTCAATGAAGAGGGACTGAAGCAAGACGGCGAGTGGCTGGTTTACTCGGTTCCGGATACCGGCGGATTCATGCGCTACCGCGTGCTCGAGACGAAGGGTAGCCATTACAAAATCGAGTATCAGGAGAACGGCGGCGGCACGCTTACGACAGCGTCCACAATAGAGTTCGAGATTGAGAAGCGGCACATTCGTCGGAACGGCAGCCCAATGACGATTCGCGTGCTTCGAGTGTCATCGCACACTCAAAAATAGAACCTCAGCCCCACAACTCGCGCCCGGGCATTCCGATTCTCTGGTTTTGATACGGCAGTGCGTGGTCACGATCTCGGGCGAGGAGCAGGGGACCATCGAGATCAATCCAGTCGGCGTTCCCAGCGAGGAGGCGAGCGGGAGCGATCGACAGCGACGTGCAGATCATGCAGCCGATCAATACTTCGAAATTATTTTCGCGAGCGCGCTGATACAGATGGAGCGCTTCTGTTAAACCGCCGGTTTTGTCGAGCTTGATATTGATTGCTTCGTATCGATTCTTGAGGCGCAGAAGATCGAGACTCGTGTGGCAACTTTCGTCCGCGCAGACGGGAATCGGATGTTCGAGCGTTTGGAGAACGTCGTCAGCCTCAGCCGGGAAGGGTTGTTCGATCAGTTCTACTCGAAGTTCTTGCAACGCGGATACGGTGTCGCGGTAATGACCGGGTGACCACGATTCGTTGGCGTCGATGAATAGACGTGCCGTTGGCGCCGCTGCACGAACAGCTTCAACACGCGCAAGATCGCTGTCGTCGCCACAAAGTTTCAGTTTGAGAATTGGTAAGTCACTTGCAGCCGTGGCGGCATCTGCCATTCTCTCCGGCGTATCGAGACTGATGGTGAATGATGTCTCGACTTGGTCGGCAATCGGAATGTTAGCCAGTTCCCATGCGCGTCTGCCGGAGCGTTTCGCTTCCAAGTCCCACAGCGCGCAGTCCAGCGCATTGCGTGCAGCGCCGGCCGGAAGCAATTGCTGCAGTTTATCGCGATCCAAATCATCGACGAGCTGGATCGATTCGATCTGCGCCAAAACCGAATCGACGTTTTGATTGTAACGCGAGATCGGCACTCCTTCGCCGCGTCCGGTGTATTGTACGTCACTCACAGTGATGGTTACGACAGAGGCTTCGGTACGGCTGCCGCGCGAAATCCGGAAGACCTGCTTCAGCGGAAAGATTTCTTGGGTCGCTTCGATTTTCAAAGTCATGAGTGATACGTAACCAACTGTTTTCTTGCGATGAGGAGCATGAGCATCAGCACGAGCACGAGGCAGAGCAACCGGGAACATGCCTTACATCAAAATTGAACGGTGATCCTTCCGAGGCTGTCTCAGCTTTCACTATGACCAAACTCATTGCGTTAGTGGCAGCAGGCGCATTCGCAGCCGGAACGATGTTCGCGGGCGAACATGGCGATTGCGCAAAGAAGGCTGGGAACGAAGGAAAGATGGCCTGCACGGCCTCTCTTGCGACTCTCAACCTGACGGCAGATCAAAAGACGAAGATGGAAACGGCGATGACCGAACACCACAAAGCGGGGTGTACGGACGCTACCGAGGCAAAATTCATGAAGGAGGCCGAGAGCATCCTTACTCCGGAGCAGTTCGCGAAGCTTAAAGCGCAGTGCAATAAGCACGAAAAGGCAGGCGCCTAGACACCTTGCTTTCAAAACGGCGGTCGCCGCCGTTTTTATCTGCGGAAATCATGATCGCGCTCGCTTCGGCGAGCGCGATTTGCGTACGGAAGAAATCCGCCATGCGCTGATTCGATGGCCGAGTGTTTCGAGATTCAGCGCTGCAGAAACACAAGGTGGATCGGCTTGTCCCTAAGCCGATGACACGGCCTGACAACGCGTTGGGGACAACGCGTTCCATCTTACTTCAAGTACTTGTCGAACCACTCGACGGTCTGCTCCAGTCGATCGACTTGGTGTTTCGGTTCGATGAACATATGGCCTTCGCCGGCATAGATAATCAGCTTCGTGGGTACGCCCAGCGTCTTTAACGCATGCCAGAATTCGTACGATTGCGACGCCGGGCATTCCGCGTCGCGCTCGCCGACAATCACGAGGGTAGGGGTCTTCACGTTTTTCATAAATCGAATCGGTGAACTTTTCTCATAAACACTTGGATCGTCGTAAACGGAGGCGCCGAAAAACGGGATCATCCATTGGCCGATCAAGTTTTGGCCATAGTAACTTTGCCAATTCGCGATCCCTGCTCCCGCGACAGCAGCGCGAAAACGATCTGTCTGCGTGACCGTCCACATGGTCATGAACCCGCCGTAACTCCAGCCCATGACTCCGAGACGATTGGGATCAACTGGATATTTGTTTATCGCAGCATCGACTCCTGCGAGATCATCGCGCAAATCGCCCCCTCCGAAATCCTTCACGTTCCCGCGGGTGAAATCCTCACCCTGACCGTAACTGCCGCGCGGATTGGGAAGCAGCACGTAATAACCGCGCATAGAAAGCGCAGCGATGATCGCACGTGACATTCCAAACGACGCCGGCCACTCTGATGTCGTGACGCCGGATGGTCCGCCGTGGATAAGCACGACCATCGGATATTTTTTACCCCGCTCGATTTTCGCCGGCGGCACTAACCATCCCTGAATGTTGAGTTGTTCGTTCGTCCACTCGATGCTTTCGGCTTCGCCCCACCTCGCCTTCAAGCCAGCGTTGTTGTTCGTCACTTGGCGCCATTCGCCAAGCGGACCTGCGAAAACTTCCGGTGGCGAATTGTAACTACTGCGTACTGCGGCACCGATCTTGCCGTCGTTTGACAAAGCGAAGTTTGGAAAATTTCCAAACGCGTGAATTCCCTCGGGACCTTGCCAAATCGTGCGCGCCGAATCGTCCGTCAGGTTCAACTCTGAAATCGCGCTGCCGCCGCCGTGGTACTCAATCAGAAGAATGCGATCAGGCGCCTGCCAGAAAAACGAATTCACGGAAGTTTTTCGGCCCTTCGTGCGATTCACTGTGTCGCCGCCATTTGCATTCATCGTGAGCAGGTCGCCGCCGTGAAATCCTTCATCGCTCATTATGCCTTCGATGAATGCAATCGATTTGCCGTCGGGCGACCAACGAGGAACCGCGACTTCAACAGAGGGCTTGTAGATCGATGTGGCGTTTCCTTTCGCGATATCGATGGTGTAAATCTGCGCGATCCACCAATTGTTGTCGCCCGGGCCCGGCGCTGCCGTTGCGACAAACGCGTTATCGTTAGGCGACCAATCGTAATCGTAAATGTGAAGATCCGCAGGCGACGCCTGGCGCAAGTGACCATTCGTTACGTCGAGAACAGCAATGCGTTGATTGTGAATGGCCGTGTCGATCACTCCGGTTGTCGCAGGCGCGGCCATCAATGGGCCGCCGCCGCCCGCGCCTTCGATGTAGAGGAACGCAATCTGTTTGCCGTCATGCGACCAACGTGGACGCGCTGCGTATCCAGTTAGATTCGTAATTTTCTTCGGGTCGGAGGCATCGCTTCTCACGGTCCAGAGTTGCCGCTGGCCTCTTTCGCCGGTGCTGGAAAAAAACGCGAGCGTCTTCGAATGTGGGGACCAGGCGAGGTCGAAATCATTCCTCTCACCAGTTGTCGGAAGCTTAACAGGTTTCGCCGGCGCGTTTCCGGAGGTTTCGCGGAGGTACGTCTGTTTCGATATTGTAGCAGCAGTGGATTGCACCCACGCCAAATGCGTTCCGTCGGGACAAAGAGCGACGTCCCCGTACAAAACAGTCTTGCCGAGTTGTTGCGTCAACTCCTGCATGTTTTGAGCTGTTAAGGTCATGGGAATGAAACAGGCCAAAAGAAAGTGCTTCATATTAAGATGCTGACAAAGAGTTAACCATGAATGAACGCTAATGAGCGCTAATGAAGACTAACGAGGAGAACCAGATTCGTGTCTATTCGTGTCGATTACTGGTTAGAAAATCTCGCGTGAAATCTCAGCCGCGAAGCGCCTTGGTGAACCGGACCAAGTCGTCCGCCAAGGTTTCGATGCGCCGGACAACTTTCTTGTCGATGATGTTGTCGCCGTCAAAACCGTCACTGGTGGCAAAGACAAACCGGGGAATAATAACGCAACGAAAATCCAGCATCAGGCTGTTTGCGTAGGCCATCACCGACATATAACTGCCCATCCCCCCTGCGGCGCAAAGAAAGCCGACGATCTTGTCTTCCCATGCGCTGCCGGTTAGCTCGATCATGTTCTTGGTCGCCGCGGCAACATCGTAATTGTAGACAGGCGCAGCGATGATTATTCCGTGGGCGTCTTCAATAGCAGCACTGAGCTTCTTTGAATGTGGCATACCGTAACATTTATCCGCGTCGCAAAGCGGCAGTTCCATTTCCCGAATGTCGATCCAATCACAATCGATTTTGTGCTTTTGTAGATGCGCAAACGCTTTCTGGCCCATTCGACGGCTGTTGCTATCCGGGTTGCCGCTGGTGCTGATAACAAGATGCTTCGGCATCAACCAATGCTAGAAGCAAACGCCGAACGCTCAACATCGAACGTCCAATATCGAATTCAGATCTCTAAGGAATCCAAGAAAGCAGGAACTGAAATGTCTGCCTTTGTTCCTGCGTTCCTGATTTATTAGACATTCTGTGTTCGCTCGTAAGGAATGATCTTGTCCCATTCGTCAGCCGACGACCGGGCGACGAATGCGACCACTGGTTCCGTATGGCTCATGTTGAAGACTTCATGCGGCACGCCGGGCTTGATGTAGATGAAATCGCCGGCCTCGTTTTCGATCAGTTGTTTGAGCCCTTCACCGAACTCGTGCCGCACTTTTCCTTCGATGATATACAGGATTACTTCGAAGCCGACATGGATGTGCGCGTAGGCAACGCCGCCCGGCGGAATCGTGGCGATATTCGCGGACAGGCCTGTTGTTCCCACGTTCTTGCCTGACATGCCCTGTTTATAGTGGATCCCGTTCCAATCACGCGGCGCGCCGCCGCCACGAATCGTCAGGATTCCGTCATGATCTTCGACCGCGCTGATGTCGATCGTTTCTTGGTGGCTCTTCATCAGCTAAAACGTCCAACGGTCACTGCCGAACGTCCAATCTCGAATTTCATAGATCTGAGCGGGCGCGATTTTTTTCGAGGACGACGAGCGCGATTCCGCCCAGGATCGCAACGGAGGCAAGCAGATAACGCGAAGTAAGCGGTTCGCCCAACAACAGGATTCCGCCAGCGGCGGCGAGGACCGGGACGCTAAGTTGAACGGTAGCAGCGCTGGCAGCTTTCAGGCTCGGTAGCACGCTATACCAAATCACATAACCAAAACCTGACGCAATTGCCCCGGAAATTACGGCATAGCTGACGCCAGCAGAATCAACATGCGTCCACGGAACGAAAATTATCCAGACAGCCGCTGAAAACGGAACGGCGCGCACAAAATTTCCTGCGGTAACGCTGGCCGGATTTTGTACTCCTTTACCGCGTAACGAATAAACGCCCCAAGCGGCGCCGGCACCGAGCATCAAAATCGAAGCGATCAATGGTGGCGCCGATAATCCGGGAAACACAAGTACTACCAGCCCGATCACTGCCGCGATGAAACCCACAACTTGAATCGCATCCAGTCGTTCGCCTTTACGGAACCCCCAGAGAATCATTGAAGCCTGGACTGCTCCGAAGAGCAGCAAGGCGCCGGTGCCAACGGAAAGATCAACATACGCAAACGAAAAGGCCGCAGCATAAACGAATAGCGCAAGTGCAGATGGCCAGTTACCGCTTTTTAATGGTGAGTGCCGGGTGACATGTGGCGAGCCAGAAGCTTGCTCGAATAAGAGCGAAGTCGTTCTTTCAGTTCTCAACCGCGTTCGGATTTCCAGGATGAGCCAGAGCGCGACCGCACCGGACAGAATCCGGATGAAGGTAAAAGTGGCGGCGTCGATCGCCGTGTGCTTGAGCGCCAGTCGACAAAGCAAAGAGTTACTCGCGAACGCGATCATCGCGAGCGATGTGAGTATGAAAAGTCGCGTTGCTTTCATCGCACATGAAATCCGACCGCCACCTGTTCGGAAGCGAAGTGGAATCGTAGGCGACTAACGGCCTGTTAGCTAGCCGCCACGCAGCACCTTCTCCTGGGGAGACTATCAGCGCGCTGGATCGCCGCGTCTGTGCCGTACTTAAAGCCCGAGGCTCGTCAGTTTTTTACTTCAAACCGGCGAATCGCAGACCAAGGCCCTGAACTACCGCCATTATTCGCCCGGACGCGAAACCACATCGTGAGTGTCGGCAGCGTACTCGTGCTGAATTGAGAAGGCGTGACGGTTTGGTTTAGCAATGGCGAAGAGAAATCATTCTGATCGTCAATCTGGATCGTGTAACTCGTTGCCCCGGCCACGTCGCTCCAATCGAATGTGATGTTTGTTCCAGGCGCGAAGCGGGCGTCTGCGGCTGGACTGATGAGCGACGGCGCAGTGAGCCCAGGTGTGGGGGAGGGCGGCGGAGGTGTGGGCGAAGCCGGAGGAGTGGGCGAGGGCGGTGGTGGAGCGCCGGCGGTAACGGTCAGATTAGCTGAAGTGGTCGTGTCGTAGAACGCCGTGATGGTCACCGACGTGTTGTTGCCTACTGCGAACGTGGTCACCGGGAAGCTGGCTGAGGTTTGTCCACCCGGAACGTTGACGATGCCGGAAACGGTGGCCACCGCGCGGTTGCTTGTAGCGAGCGTGACCGAAATTCCGCCCGCAGGCGCGGGCGAACTCAGAAACACTGTGCCCGTCGCGTTAGTACCTCCGCGTACGCTCGCCGGAGTTATCGTCATCGATTGAAGCAAAGGCGGAGCGTTCGGATCGGGACTGACGTTGACGAAAATGGATTTTGTCACGCCGCCTGCGCTCGCGAAGACGTTTCCGCCTGTAGGCAGCCCGGTTACGGGGCTGGTTCCAATGGCGAAGCTGGTTGCGCTATTTCCTTCCGGGATCGTAACACTCGCCGGCACGTGGATGACCGAGGGATTATCAGTCGTTAGGCTGATCGTTCCGCCACCGGCCGGTGCTGGAATCACCAGCGCAACACTCGCGCGACCGGAATGACCGCCGATTAGATCCTGACTGGCGGGACCGATCGCCAGCACCGTGGCTGCGCCGGGAGCCGGATCGATTTCCAGGATTCGCGCCTGCAATCCGCCGGATATTCCATAACTGCCTTGAATGAAAACCCAGCGTGGAAACGGAGTCTCAGGCGCCGGGGTTGTAGTAAAAGTGGCGCTGATGCTGCCGGCGGGAATCGTGACGCTTTGAGGAACGATCACCTGACCTTCCATGCTGCCTTGCAATCTGACGACTGCGCCTCCGGCGGGAGCTGGCGAAGTCAGCCGGAGTGTTCCGGTGACCGTGCCGCCCGATAGAACCGTGGAACTGCTGAGCGTTAACGAGGAAAGACTCGGTGGAGGCTGCGGACTTCCGGGAGGAGTTACGGTCAACCAGGTTTGTGGCGCCCGATAGCCATCGACGTCGGTTCCGGTTTCGATAATGACGCGCGTGGCAACTGACACTGCGCTCGTAGGAATTGCAAAATCCACATCAGTTGCGCCTGCGGGAATGAAGACCGTAGCTGGTGGCCTAACGATATTGGGATCACTGCTGACGAGCCGAACTGTGGTGCCGCCCGCAGGCGCAGCGCTTAGCAATGTCACAGTGCCGTTGATGGACGTTCCGCCGACCACGCTCTCGTTACTCAAACTTGTGCCGTAGAGAATCGGAAGAATGCCGAACGAATTCTGCCCGCGACCATTGGCAAATCCGGCAAATAAATCTCCAATGATTCCAACCGAGCCGCCGCCATTGTTCGGCACCGGGCCGGTGGCGATATTGGAAATCGTTGCATCAGTTCTTCCGGCAGGAACAGTGATTGTGGTCGCCGGCAGGTTTACCTGTGGAATGTCGGTCGAAAGCGACACAATTGCTCCGCCCGCTGGTGCCGGGTTATCCAGCATCACTCGCGCATGCGCAGTATTGCCACCGTACGCGTTAACGGGTTCCGCGAGAATCGCGAACAAATTTACATCCGGCGGGGCGACAGGGGCCGTCACGGTGATTGCGCGCCCAGCCGACCAGAGACCGGCCATGTCGCCGTGCAGTGCACGTACACGCCAAAAATAATTTCCCGGCGCGAGCAGATCCCGCGTGATCATGTAATCGGAGCGGCTTGGGCTCACCAACAGGACCATTGTACCGACCGAGAAATTGGGACTTGTATTGAATTCGAGATCGTAGCCGGGCACCTGCGGGTTCGGAGTATCCGACCAATCCACAAAGAAAGGAAGCTGCACGGTTGCTCCGGCAGCCGGCGCGACGGGCGACACGCCCGCTGGAATCGGGGCGGCATTGGTGATCTGCACTGTCCGCGTCGCCGAAGGAAGGCTCCGCACGCCGTCCACGGAAACGGCGCGTACCCTGTAATAGACGGTGAGCGCATTTCCCCATATCGCGCCCGATTGCGTGCCGAAGGATATCGGCTCAAGCTGGAGAGTGAGTGGATAGGAAAACGTCGGTTCGTCATCTGCTTCGAGAATGTAAGACTGAGCGTTCACCACTGGCGACCACTGGATATTAAAGCTCTCACGCACATGAAACTGCGCGTTGTTCCCCGGCGTTGTGATCGTCGGCGTTGCCGGCGCGGGCCCCAGCCCGGTTACAACAAAACTTCGCGGTGTCGACCAGGCGGAATCCACGCCACCGTTGTTCGTGGATTCACTGGCTTTGACGCGCCAGAAGTAGGTGCCGTTTGCGAGTCCACTGACCCTATCAAAAGTACGTATCGGAATTGAAGGATCAGCTTCCTGGTTCGTGAAACCGGATGCAACCACGATGGAAAAAGTTGAAGATGTCGAGACCTGCCAGGTGTAGCTGCCGATCGGGCCCACAGTGGAAGGCGGTGCGTTCCACCCAAGGTTTATCGGCTGGACCAGAGACGCACCGCTGGCGGGAGTTACTACAACAGGCGCCGGAGGTTGAGCAGGCGTCGGGGTAGGGCTGTTATTTTGTCCGCGGCTGGCAAATGTTGAGCTGTTCGAAACCAACAGCAATGCTGCGATAAATTCTAAACAAGTTTTTGTTCCAAACATGGCAGAACGCAAGCGTCGGCTGGAGCAAAAGTCTACTTAGCAAAGGTGAAGAAACTGTTACTTTCGCGCGCCTCTCTTCAGCTTTCGCAGTTTGATCGTCCTATTACTTGCACCTGAGCAAACGAACCGCCGTAACTCCAATTTCAGAGGCTGCGATTTTGTTTTTTGCGCTGACGTGAGCCGCCGAGTTGCGCGTGTCGCCGACATGTTATCAGATGATCGTTAACCATGCCCGTCGCTTGCATGAACGCATAGCAGATCGTCGAGCCGACGAAGTTGAACCCGCGTCGCAACAGATCGCGACTCTGGCGTCGGATTCGGCAGTGCGCGCGGGTACGTCAGTCAAGACTTGCCAACGGTTCTGAATTGGCGCGCCGCCAACAAAGCTCCAGAGATATGCGTGGAAACTGCCGAATTCTTTTTGAATGACGAGAAAGTTTTTCGCATTCCCAATTGCAGCTGCGATTTTTAACCGATTTCGCACGATTCCATCGTTTCGCAGCAACCGCTGCACGTCTTGCTTTCCGTAGCGAGCGATCTTTTCCGGTCGAAATCCGTCGAAAGCTTTTCGGTAGTTCTCGCGTTTCTTTAAAATTGTGTTCCAGCTCAGCCCCGCTTGCGCGCCTTCCAGAATCAGAAACTCGAAGAGAACTCGATCGTCGTGCACAGGAACTCCCCATTCCTCATCGTGATAAGTAATCGCAGGTTCAGACGTGGCCCAGCCACAACGCGGCATAACATTTTCACATATAACCGATGTAGCTCTGTTCAAGAGGTAACGCTGTAGACGCTGGTGGGGGGAGCTGACAGCTTCCCGTGTCTGGATAGGGCCTGCTAGCTGTAGCCACTGCCGGTGTGCTGTTGTCGAACACAACGTGTTTGTTAGGCCGGCCACAGGCCAGTGGCTGCAGATGACGCAAGCAGCCGGATGGGCCTCTCCGATCCGGACTTTGTTTCCGAAATTAGATTCGAATCGCTATTCCCCATTAAGTTTCCATTAACACCGGGCTTGAGCCCGGTGTATGCAGCAATCCAAATGACAAACTGTTTCAACAGTTTTCCCTGCAGGAAAGCCGTTGAAACGGCTTCGGCGTTGCTGGCTTTTAACACCCGGCTGAAGCTGGGTGTTAATGAAAAGAGACTGGTTACACTCGCTTTTGAATCGCGGAAAGCTCCTAAATGTCATGGGGTTGTTGCATGAGTCGGGAATCAAACGCACGTTCGTTGGGAAGGAGGAATTCGAGAGATGACGCAAGCGCAAGTTATTCAGAAATATCGGTTTGTTTCGCCCGCGACGACGCCACAGGCGCTGGCTTGGGACAGTCGGAACAAGAAGCTGTGGATGGGTTCACGCGATTTGCGGCGCGTTTATCTGATCGATCCAGAGAATGGAGCCGTCTTGAAGCAACAAGAAGCCCCCGGAATTCCGTGGGCCGCTGTTGCGCTAAACGGCGAACTGCGTTTTACCATCGGCGAAGGCGCGGACGACGATCGTTACATCTATCGCTACACACCTGAGGATGGATTTTCAAAGATGTTTGCGTGTCCGGAATTTACGGGGTCATACCTCAGCTTCGACGGCAAAAATCTGTACGTGAGCCAGTGGTACAAGAAACGGGTGCTGAAGTTTGACGATACAGGAAATGTGCTGCGTGAGATTGATGTCGGCGCCGAAATCTGCGGTCATGCTTTCGCAAATGGCTCGCTCTATGTTTTGCGAGGACAAGAACATCCAAATGAGAATTGGCGGATCGCGCGACTAAATCCGCAAAAGGAAACACCGGTCGTTGAAGATATCGCTGTTGTCCCGTTCGCTTCTCGCTCACTGACTTTCGACGGCGAAGCGTTCTGGTCCAATCATCGCGCAAAGGACGCGATCATTTCGTTCGCCCTGCCGACTTAAAAGGGTCCTCGATCCGCCGAGAACGCACGTGAATCAGAGTGGCTCGCAATTCGGGAACATTTCTTGCGCGTCCGCAAGCACCCTGAACGGCACGCAATCGCAGATCGCGCAGAACTACTTCGCCAGCGAGATTAAATAGATAACGTGAACGCTCTGGCTGAACTCGATCGGAGCTAATCGGTATTCGGAGGAAACTCGATCCTGCTGCATCGGAATATTCGACGCTGTTACTATCGTTCGCTCCTCCGTTCGAGGGAACATATTTGATGGAATTTCGGGAATCGTGACCGGCGAGATTGCAAAAACGGAATCGATCTTCATGCCCACTTGTTTGGCTGTTCGTTGCGCCTGCTCGCGCGCATCGGCGATGGCT
>JBJMXF010000018.1:0-15296 GCA_045809725.1 Candidatus Udaeobacter sp.
CCAACAACGTAAAGTGATACGCAGATTCCCGCCGCGATGGCGGCCGGTCCTTGTGCGATCCCGGTGCGACGTAAACCTCACAGCCGATGATCGGTTTCACTCCGGCGCGCTGCGCTTCCTGATAGAATTCAATTGCGCCAAATAAATTGCCGTGGTCGGTCATCGCCACGGCAGGCATCCCGAATTCCGAGGCTTTTTTCATGACCTCCTTCATCCGGATACTTCCATCCAGCAACGAATATTCAGTGTGCAGATGAAGGTGAACGAAGGAATCGCGAGACATCAGTTTGAGTATTGAACGTCAGAAAAAATAGGCAAATTTGCCACGCATTAGACCTGTTATTTCGAGCGAAATCGGCGCTACAACGCAGGTCCGAGAGCCTTTTCGGGCGAGCCTAGAATTTCAAAACCGCTACGGAAGCAGACACAATTCCACGCGGTCTCACGACTTCGCTTTACTCCACCTCAGACGACAGGCGCGATTTCAGAAATTCGTGATTGCATTCGCGCCGTGCCGTTGCTATGAGAGCGCGTGCTGCGGTTCGCTTTCGAGTGGAAAGCTCCGCGCGATGCCAAGGTTGCTGCGACATGAAAAAATTGGAGGCCATCATTAAACCGTTCAAGCTCGAAGAGGTTAAGGAAGCGCTCGCGGAGCTCGGGATCGAAGGGATGACCGTCACGGAGGTCAAAGGTTTTGGGCGGCAAAAAGGGCACACCGAAATTTACCGGGGAAGCGAATACACGGTGGATTTTCTGCCGAAGGTGAAAGTGGAAGTCGTGATGGCGGACGACTTAATTGACAAGGCGGTCAATGTTGTGGTGGCCGCGGCGAAGACCGGTAAGATCGGCGACGGAAAAGTGTTCGTCCTCCCGGTCGAACACGCGGTGCGCATCCGCACTGAAGAAATCGGCGAAAAAGCGGTGTGACGGCGCGGGCGTGCCGGTGTTCCTTAAACCGTCAAAGCGTTGAAACGTTGAAGCGCTTCAACAATTTGACGGCATGGCATGTAACGCTTTAACAAGTTAACTTTTAAGCGCTTCAACCCTTAAACCCGTCAACCCTTCAACCGCTCAAGGCAAAACAATGGCCAAAGACAAAAATGCATCTGACGTCAGCAAAATGATCAAAGACCACGGCGTAAAGCTTGTGGATTTCAAATTCACCGACCTGCCAGGAACGTGGCAGCATTTCACCACCACGCTCACCGAGTATAACGAGGACATCTTTACCGAGGGACTTGGGTTCGACGGCTCGAGTATTCGCGGTTGGAAAGTGATCAACGCCTCTGACATGCTCGTCATTCCGGATCCGGCTACGGCTTGGATCGATGTCTTTAACGCCGAACCCACCCTGAGCCTCATTTGCACTATCGTCGACCCAATCACTCGCGAACCGTACGATCGAGACCCGCGCGGTGTTGCCGAAAAAGCTGAGGCTTATCTCAAATCGACCGGAATCGCAGACACGGCGTTCATCGGACCGGAGGCAGAATTTTTCATCTTCGACGATGTTCGATTTGCCAATAGCGGCAACGCATCGTCCTACGTCGTTGACAGCGTCGAAGGACATTGGAACAGCGCGCGCGAGGAATTTCCAAACCTCGGTTACAAGATTCGAGCGAAGGAAGGATACTTTCCTGTCTCGCCGATGGACACGTTGCAGGACATCCGCAACGAAATGTGTTTGGAACTTGAGAAAGCAGGTGTGGCGATCGAGCGCCAACATCATGAAGTCGCAACTGCCGGCCAGGCAGAAATCGATATTCGTTTTGCGCCGCTCAAACGCATGGGCGACAACATGCAGTACTACAAATACATCCTGCGAAATGTCGGCAAGCGGCACAATAGAACAGTGACATTCATGCCGAAGCCAATCTTCGGCGACAACGGCAGCGGCATGCACACCCACATTTCGCTTTGGAAAGATGAAAAACCCCTCTTCGCCGGGAATGGTTACGCCGGACTTAGCGACCTCGCGCTATTTTTCATTGGTGGCATCTTGAAACACGCTCCGGCGCTCACATGCCTGACGAATCCTACCACTAACAGCTATAAGCGGCTCGTCCCCGGATTCGAAGCGCCGGTCAACCTCGCCTACTCTGCCCGCAATCGATCCGCAGCAATTAGAATTCCAACCTACTCTCCAAGCCCAAAAGCAAAGCGCATCGAGTTCCGCACGCCCGACGCCGCTGCGAATCCATATCTTGCATTTTCAGCGCTGCTTCTTGCCGGTCTGGATGGAATCCAAAATCGTATGGACCCTGGCGACCCGCTGGACAAAAACCTTTACGAATTGCCGCCCGAAGAACTCGCGCAAGTCGCGAGTGTGCCGGATTCGCTTCGCGGCGCCATCGAAGCGCTGCAAGCCGATCACTCGTTTCTGCTACGCGGTGACGTGTTTAACGAAAACTTCATCGCCAACTGGGTGGACATGAAACAAAAGGAATACGACGCACTGCGTCTGCGCCCCCATCCGTACGAATTCGCGATGTATTACGACGTGTGATGGTAGGCCGCGACCGCCAAGCGCACCGACCAATCGAGCCGCACTCGTCAGAGCGTGGAATTAACAACATTGATTGTTTTTGCGTCGGCCCCTTTGCAGCAGCGAAAACTTTGCCGCGACGAATTCTGATTGTTGAGGTGCGACTTGGAGTTGCTTTGATGAAGCTGGTCGGCATATCATGGCGAAATGAAAAACGTGCGATTCGCATCTTTACTCGTCGTGGCCAGTTTGCTCATTGGAAACCAACTCGGCAACGCCGCTGACCCCGCGCATCCCGATCAACCAATGGTTTCGCCTTCTGACGCAATCTCGCGGTTGAAAGAGGGCAATGGTCGATTTACCGCCGGAAACCCGCAGCATCCGCACGAGTTGATTGATGAAAGAAAGTACATGGCGGCCAACAGCTATGAAAATGCTGGCGTGGTTTCCCTGGGAATGACCAGTGAACAGGCGGCCAAACGACGCGGAGAACTGGCGAAGAGTCAGCACCCGTTTGCCGTCATCCTCAGTTGTTCCGATTCGCGTGTGCCACCTGAAATCGTTTTTGATGAAGGCCTGGGAGATCTGTTCATTGTTCGAGTAGCCGGCAACGTGCTCAACGACGAAGGACTCGGAAGCGTCGAGTACGCGGTCGATGTTTTGGCCGCCCGTCTGATTGTAGTGCTCGGCCATGAAAGTTGCGGTGCCGTTGACGCCGCAATGAAGACCGTCGCCGCGAAAGGCAAAGCACCGGGGCATATCCAGTCACTGGTCACGGCCATTAAACCTGTAATAGATTCGACGCCCAAAGGTGATCTGGAGACGACAATCAAAGCCAACGTGAAGCACGTTGTGGACGCTCTGCGCTCGTCGACGCCAATTTTAAAGGCTAGAGTCGATTCCGGTGACGTACAGGTAGTCGGTGGCTATTACACCTTGGATAGTGGCGCCGTTACTTTTCTCGAGGGGAAGTAAAAGTTTCCTCAACCAAACAAATTCAGTTTCGGAACTCCAAGGAGTGATCCAACGCATTAGACCGCGCAACATATGAGCCTCGTTGGAAAGGTGGAGAGCCTCTGGCGGTATCCTGTCAAGAGCATGCGTGGAGAGGAGTTGGACGAAGCGTTCGCAGGTTACCCCGGAGTTTACGGCGACCGCGTCTTCGCCTTCAAAAGTTCTGCGAGCCCGACCGGATTCCCGTATTTCACAGCGCGGGAACAGCGGAGACTTCTGCAATATCGGCCGCTGTTTCGTTTTCCTGACAAAGCTGCGCGGCCTGTGAATTTCAACGAGGCAGACAAAATGGGCGCAGGTCCTCTGTCCGCCGACATCTCGGAGTTACTGGTTGATATCGAAACTCCCGCGGGAAAAACCCTTCCGATCGACGATCCGATCCTGATTGAGATGCTCCGCGGCGAAACCGACGACAAGCATCAACTCACATTAATGCGGTCGCACCGGGCGATGACCGATTGCCGCCCTGTATCGATCTTTAGCTTGCAATCAGCGCGGCAACTCTCGGAAGAAACGGAAACTCCCATCGACAAGCGACGCTTCAGAGCAAACGTCTATTTGGATTTGGCTTCTGATAACGGCTTCGGTGAAAACGAACTGGTCGGCCAATCGTTAAAGATCGGGCCAAAAGTAATCGTCAGAGTTTTGGAACGGGATGCGCGCTGCGCAATGATCACGTTGGATCCCGACACGGCAGAGAGAACGCCGGCGGTGTTGAAAAAAGTGGCTCAAGCGCATGAGGGCACTGCCGGGGTGTACGCGGCAGTCATCGTCGAAGGCATGCTGCACAAGGGCGATTCAGTCGAACTGCTGGATTAAGAAGCTTTCTCTCAAATCAACGGCCTGAGGGCAGGCCGTCTCCACATCATCGCTTGAGCCACCCTCCCCCTGCTTTGCATCGCGCGTTTCTTTGAACGAAAGACTGCGGATGCAAAACGGCGAGACGATTGAGTCTTACGTTCCGGCGCGGTTAGACGCCTTGCCGTGGAGCTCGTGGCATTGGCTCATCGTGGTTTCGCTCGGCGCGACATGGATCTTGGATGGTCTGGAAGTGACGCTGGCCGGAGCGTTGGGCGGAGTATTAACACGTCACGAGACGCTCGGCTTGAGCGACGCGCAAGTCGGTGCGAGCGCGACGTGTTATTTGGCCGGCGCAGTAATCGGTGCGTTGATTTTCGGCTACGGGACCGATCGGTTTGGCCGCAAAAAATTGTTCTTCATCACGGTTGCGGTTTACCTCACCGGAACCGCGCTATCGGGTTTCTCCTGGAGTTTCTGGAGCTACGCACTGTTTCGTGCGATCACCGGAGCTGGCATCGGTGGCGAATACGCAGCGATCAATTCGGCGATCGATGAATTGATTCCCGCACGCGTGCGTGGCCGTGTTGATCTGATCATCAACGGCTCATACTGGGTGGGCGCTGCGATGGGAGCGAGTGCGACGCTGGTGCTACTGGATCCGCGCCACTTTCCCATCTGGCTTGGATGGCGATTCGCATTTGGAATCGGCGCGGCGTTGGGATTAATCGTGATATTGTTTCGCCGCTGGATTCCTGAGAGTCCCCGCTGGTTGATGATTCACGGGCGAAATCACGAGGCGGAAGAGATCCTTGCGGACGTGGAACGAAAGATCGGTGCGAGCCGGAGTACAGGAGTAATGGAGCCTTGGAGTATTGGGTCTGTTTCGCCACTCCTCAGTCCATCAGTCCATCACTCCAGCACTCCAGTTCGAATACGCACTCGCACGCATACGCCCTGGCGCGAAATTTGGAACGCAATTGTGCACGAACATCGGCGCCGTTCGTTTCTTGGTTTCGTCCTCATGTCAACGCAGGCATTCTTTTATAACGCAATCTTTTTTACGTATGCACTTGTGTTGATGAGGTTCTACGACGTGCGGGAACAAGATGTCGGCGGCTATCTTCTGCCGTTCGCGCTTGGAAATGTTCTCGGACCGCTGCTGCTTGGGCATCTATTCGATACGATCGGCCGCAAACAAATGATTACTCTAACGTATGCGCTCGCAGGAGTGTTGCTCGCGCTGACCGGCTGGCTTTTTCATGCCGGATTTCTGACCGCACAAACGCAAACACTCGCGTGGACAATCATCTTTTTCGTCGCCTCGGCGGCTGCGAGTTCCGCGTACCTGACCATCAGCGAGATTTTTCCATTGGAAATTCGCGGAATGGCGATCGCGATTTTTTTTGCAGTTGGCACACTGGTTGGTGGCGTCGGCGCGCCGCTGCTGTTCGGTTGGATCATCGGCACTGGATCGAGCATTGCATTATTCATGGGATATTTGGTGGCCGCGACGTTGATGATTTTTGCTGCGGCGATAGAAGTATGGATTGGCGTGGCCGCAGAGCGACAGTCGCTCGAGCACATCGCGGCACCCTTGTCGAGCAAAGGGCTGTAATCTGTAGCCGCGCGTATGCGAGACGCCTTACACTCGTCGAGAAACACAAATTCTGCGCTTCGCACAGCGAAGGGGCTACAGCCATCCGGTTAGAGACCGCCGCTACAATGAACGGTGAGTTCGCGAGCATGAATTGGTCCGGCGGGCGTCAGCTTGCTAGAATAAAGATGGAAAGCTTCGACGCGGACCATTCCAGCATCGAACTCAGCATTCGATTGTAAGAATTTTCGCAGCGCTTGAGCCGAGACATCGCGACAACGCGCGAGTGTGATATGCGGATGCCACGGACGAAGCTCCGGTTCCATACCGACGGCCAGTGCGGCTTCCTGCACGCGCTTGTAAAGTTGGAACAGATGGGGATGCGCTTTGCCAACACCGATCCAGACAATTTTCGGCGCGCCTTTTGAGGAGAACACACCAACGCCTTTCACCGGCAGAAAAAACGCGCTGAATTCGATCGCGCTGAGTTTTTCCCGCAGCTTCAGTTCAACATCTTCGGACACCTCCGGGAAAAAACCGAGTGTCAGATGCATCTGATCGCTTTGCGTCCAGCGCACCCCTCGAATGCGCGGATCAAGATCTGCAAGGAATTGGCGTGTCGAGTCAGGCAAATCGATCGCGACGAAGAGCCGTTTGCTCATGCCTCCGCGACGTTACTCATGGAATGCTCAATATGTAACAGACACGCTTTACGGATTCACGGACCACGTCGCCTCTTCATTGTTCTTCCTCATGGCCCGGTCGGCCAAACGCGTCATCCATTCGGGCGTTAATCGTGGAAGCTCCGCACCAGCTCGCGACTGTTCGCCGCTTTCGTCGGCTACATCAGGCAGAAAACGATTCACGATTTTCATGGTGTGTCCGGTGAGATTTGGAAAGAGCGCGTTCCCGGCAATCGCGCCGCGGGCAGCAAACGTGAGGGTAAGCGATGGCTGGCCGCGCCTGAATGCCGCAACGATTTTGCGTGCTGCGCGGTCCGCGGCCATTGAGATCAGCGGTGCGCCCGCGCTGGCGGAGAACCAGGCAAATTCAGCATCGTGGTTGCCTTTGAACCTTGCGTTCACATGTGAGCCGGTCCGCATGAGCCCGGGCGCTACAGTTGTGACCTGGATATTGTCGCGAGCCAGCTCAGCCCGAATTGCGTCGGAGAACCCGGTCAGCGCAAACTTGCTGGCGCTGTACGGCGCAAAATGGGGCACGGCAACTTTGCCTCCGATGGAGGTGATATTCACAATACGTCCCCCACCCCAAACACGCATCCCTGGCAGAATCTGTGAAATCAATTCGTATGGCGCCCAAAAATGCACTCTCATCGCGCGCTCGTAATCTTCGCGACTCATGTGATCGAGCGGACCGACTTCGATGATGCCGGCGTTGTTGATCAGAATGTCAATCCGGTCGAAATGATCGATCACTTTGCGGACTGCAGCCTGAATCTGATCGCGATCGAGAAGATCGCACTCGACGGTAAGAACTTTTCCGCCGCGTGCAGTGAGATCGTCTTTCGCGCGCGCGAGTTCTTCTGGATCCCGTGCGAGCAGGGCAACCTTTCCGCCTTCGTCGCAAATGTGCCGCGCCAGCACGAGACCGAGTCCACGCGATCCGCCGCTGATCAGGGCAACTTTATCGCGCAACTGGTATCGCGCTGTGGCAACGACGCGAGCGGTTAGCCAACCCCCGACCAAAAGAGCGCCTGCTCCGAGCCAAACACGACTATTCATTCGCACAACCTCATAATCAGATACGAAAGGTCTAGAGCAAACGGCCGTGGGCGAGGAGCGACGGCTTGGGGTGGCCGCTGACTGGACGTGACGGCCAGGAGCAGTGACTCCTTGGCGCGTTATGCGTGTTTACGATTGAAGCGCGCAACTTCGCGCGCTGTCTCGCGATCCACAGCGCGCTTCTTCAGATCAGCGCGCTTGTCACGCGCATCCTTGCCGATGCCGACGCCGACTTCGGCTTTCACCTTGCCGTTTTTCCAATACAACTTTAGCACCACCAGCGCGCGGCCTTTTACTTGCGCTTCGCCGTAGAGTCTGTCGATCTCCTCCCGGTGGAACAACAATTTGCGGACGCGTTTTGCGCTCGGAATTTCGTGGCTGGCGCGCTCGTAAGGCTGAATATCGGCGTTGTAAAGGAACGCTTCGCCGTTCTCAATTCGCGCGAACGCGTCACCGATGTTCGCCTTGCCCGCGCGAATCGATTTCACTTCGCTGCCCTTCAACTCGATGCCCGCTTCGTAACGATCAGCGATATGATAATCCCGCAGCGCTTTGCGGTTGATGATGGATTCGGCTGCCATATTGCCAACGATTCCGACATTCTCGCATCGGTCGCTTTTTGTAGCGTCCGCTGTCCCCAGCGGAAATCCAGCGTGACGACTTTTAACCCGTGCGCGGAGGACAGCGCATGCTAAAGCAGCCGCGGAAGTCTCTACGCGCCGTCCGCGGAACCTTCGAGCGACTCGTAAGTCAGTTTGCCAGCGATAATTTCCTTTAGGGCAATATCTGTTAAAGACATTCGCGGTGTCGTCTCGACCAACGGCCGATGTCCTAAGCCAAGCTGACGCACACGCTTGGAGACAACATTAATCAGAGTTTGCTGATTCGGGATAACCTGTGCTGCTTCCTGAAGAAGTTGAGTGGTCATATGGCGCAAGAAAGGAACGGGGCGGACTGCCTCGCTCGGGAATTGAAGGATACTCGACACGCTGCTCGTAAGCGCGGAGGGAATAAGCTGCGGTGCAAGCATGGTAAAATGAGTGTTGACTTTCCAAACGAAGCGGCTCGTTGTCAACGCTTTTTGTAAGGGACCAACACAAAGTAGTTTCCGGCGATGCGGCAACTCGGGCGGCGAACTGGCACCCGGTTTGGGCAGCGGCAATGGCACTCCCAAGCTTACCGCCTGCGAGAAGCGCAACCGCAGCAACGGGAGTAGTCTCCAGTAAAACGCAAGCAAAGCGCCGAATACGCCGGGCAGAGTGGAAGAATGCAGCGGCCCCAAGGTGAATCTCCGAGATGAAGCCGGTGCCAAAGAGGCCTGCACTCTGATTGTCGGAAATTGGTTCGCAGCGCATCACCCAAAACTTTAGATTTTTCAGATGTGTGGAAACTTGGGCGTGCGAAAGTCCAATCTGGGTATATGACGATGTCCTCGAACTTGGTGGCGTTGGGCGCCGATCCCATGTGGTTTTGCCTGCGCGCCGAAGCCAAGCGAGAACATCTGGCTGCGACCACGCTGCGGCGGCGCTTTGGAATCGAGTGTTTGTCACCGCGGTTGCGTTTCCGTAAGCTGACTCGTCGGGGCCCCGTGTGGTTCGTTGAGGCGATGTTTCCCGGGTATGTCTTTGCGAAATTCGCCTATTCCACTTTGCACCGCGCCGTTGCAAGCTCTCATGGAGTGCGCGGCATCCTGCGGTTCGGAAATCGTCTCGCTACGGTACCGGAAAACGCCATGATCGCTTTGCAGGCGAAGGGCGGTGCTGAGGAAGTCGTCACCGTCGATTTATCGCTCAAAATTGGCCAACCGGTGCAATTCATAGAAGGGCCATTTGAAGGACTTGAAGTGGTCATTACTCAACTATTACCTGCAAGAGAAAGGATCCGGGTACTGCTCGAATTCCTTGGTCGCTCCATGGAGATGGAAGTTCCTGCAGGCAAAGTATTCCCCGCCTAGCGTCGATTTCGCATCAAACACAAAGTGGCCGTCCAGAGGAACGGCCACTTTGCTTCGCCAGCTTCGCGAGGACCGGTACGCTTGGCTAGTTAACTCTTTACCTACCGTCGCATCACACGTGCTGCATAAAGTCGGACACCAAGTAACATGACAATAACTCCGCCTTCATTGCGTTCGAGTGAACTCGGACAGCAAGAGAGTTGCCAATTCCGGCACTAGCCTCGTTTTGGATCTCTGATGTAACTTGCAAGTTACTGCAGATAAATCTGTTGCGCCTGACCAAAACTTTTCACAGTTCTATACCACTGAACATGGTGAGGCAATATCGTAAGCTGATCCGACAGAGCGCGCTGCAAAAACTCGGAGCGGCGCCAGAAAGCGCACGCTTCGATAGCTTTGGCGTCTGCCCAATGTATGTAAGCACTTCCGACGGTTGTCTGGTCAGGCATCTACCCGTCTAATGGACGGTGGAACTGCTCTGGCCAACCGCACAGGCAGTGCCCGTTCAGAGCAAGCGTAGCGACATTGTAGCGAATGTACGCTCGCAGTAACTAAGCTGGACTACCACGCTGTTGGAAGCAAGGGCGAGGCGGGCACGTCAAACTAACTGGGCTTCGTTGTGTTTACTCGGTCCGAATCTACTTGTTCCGCGCCCCGGCGTTTTCTTGTGGACGCAGTAACGAGACACGTAGCGAGGCAAGCGCTAGTGTTCTGGCACAGGATATTCAGTTGGATTTTGAAAAGACGTGTGACTCTTACTTGTGTTCCTGGTGTTACTTGGTGTTACCTGAAAGGTTATCGTCGTGCGCTTCGAAATCCCCAGTTTATCCATCAGTTCATAAAGCGTGGGGCGACTGATCCCAAGCTCTGCAGCCGCGGTAGTGATTCTGCCGGCGTGTCGCTTGAGCGCTTGCTGAATCATTTCGCGCTCCACTTGCTCGCGTGCTCGTTTGAGAGTTATTGCGGGCCTTCTCGAAGCCGGCATGCGCAATTCTAGCTCGAGGTCTTTTGCGGTCACTCTGGAACCACTTGCCATGATGACGCCACGTTTCACTCGATTTTGCAATTCGCGGACATTGCCTGGCCAAGAGTGACGAGCCATTGCCGACAATGCATCGGGTGAGAACACCAGGTGGTGGCGTCCTTCCTGCAAGGCGTACCGCTCCAAAAACTCGCGCGCCAGAAATACGATGTCGTCACTGCGCTCGCGAAGCGGCAACAACCGGATGGTTACAACAGCAATTCGAAAATACAGATCCTCGCGGAACTTGCCGGCTTCGACTAGCTGTCCAAGATCGGCATTGGTAGCGGCAACAAGCCGCGTGTCCACTCGCATCTCCTGTCTACCACCGACTCGTTGAAACCTCTGCTCTTGAAGAAACCGCAGAAGCTTAACCTGAATAGCCGGCGGAAGCTCGCCAATTTCGTCCAGGAGGAGAGTACCACCGCTAGCGGTTTCCAAGAGCCCTTTGCGCTGCAGATGCGCACCCGTAAAGGCACCCTTTTCGTGGCCGAACAGTTCGCTCTCCAACAGACTTTCGGGAATGGCGTTACAGTTGATCGCGACAAAAGGCCCTTCGTTGCACCCGCTGCGGCGATGAATAGCGGCCGCGGCCATTTCCTTACCGGTGCCGCTTTCTCCCAGAAGAAGCACAGGAACAGTGCTTGCGGCCACCTTGCGAATCAAAGTAAACACTGATTGCATTTGGGAGCTGACAGCGAGCATGTTCTCGAACACTTCGGACCGCCGGCTTTGTTGTAACTGGCGGTACTCTTTTTCCAATTCCACGACGTGAATGCATCGGTGAAGCAGAAGTTTCAGAGTGTCCATCTCTACTGGCTTGCACAGGAGGTCGTAAGCGCCTGCGCCAACCGCCTGGATGGCATTTCGCTTGTCGCTCCGTCCAGAAATGACGATCACCCTGGCGGTGTGGTTGATCGCAAGAAACTGGGACAGCACAGTCATTCCTTCCTGACACTCATTTGCCGTCGGTGGCAGATCCAGATCAAGCACCGTCACTGCCGGTGATGTCATTTGAAACGCCTCCACGGCACTGGCACGATCTTCCGCAAGCCACACCTCATACTGATCGCTGAGCTCCCGTTTCACCTCCGCGTAGATCGTCTCATCGTCACCCACGATCAATAAGTTCGGCTTCATGCAATTGGGCGATTAACGGAAAGTAGCTGACAAGTACCGACAGCAGGCTCTACTACCATCGGTGCTGCCTGTGAGCATCGACGATCATCTTGATTTAAGTACGCCGATGTCCACCTTCTTGTTTGTGCTCTGAAATGCACAAGAAAGCGCATCCACGCGCTTACTTTGTTACAACGGATGCTAAGGTGTTTCTCAGTACACGTTAGGCTCGCTTATTCTTAATAGGTATAGCTTAATCCGGCAGAATAGATGTTCCGCGAGTAAGCTGGCATCGGTTCTAACGCAGTTTCGCTACTGTGGCTGTAGTCAACGCGGAGTGTGAGACCTCTCCTGATGACATAGCGAAGTCCGACAGCCATATCTATCGCATCCTGGGGCCCTTCTGAAGTCCCGCCTTCGTTTTGGTCGTGATTGTAAAATACTGCGACCGTCGAGCTCAGGCGCGAAGTCAGATCATACGTCAGAAGGAGGCCAGTGCGCCAGGTCTTGCGAATCGAGACGTCCTCTGTATTGGGAGCCTCAAATCCATAGCGCGTGACCCAGCTAAGGGTATGATTGCTGCTCACGTAATCCAGCGAACCTGCAAAATAAGGGCTGAGCGAGATTCCCTGGTTTTGGAGAGATCGGATTGACTCACCGCCATCGGCCCGAATGACCAAGTGCTCAGTCAAGTGATGATCCACACCAAACAGCAGGTAATGTGTTGTGGAATCAAGTGGCGCGGTATCGTAATTTGTTATTTCGTATCGATACTCGGCCGACACATTCGTTCTTGTCGTGAGGCTAAACTGGAATCGCTCGCCAATAGTGTTGTCGAAGCGGTCCTGAAAATTTCCAATGGATTCCTCAGCATAGTCGACACGGCTGAACGTATAGCTGGTTATACTCGATAATCGTGGCAGCCAGTAGTAGGTAAGCGCGACATTATCGTTCGTATCGAAGTGAGCAGCTCGCACGTTTTCCGGTCCAATGTTGGAATTGAAGCTAGGCTCCTTCTGGTAAGAGGCATACCCACTGGCGTACAAAAAAAGCCGCGTCGAGAAGTTATGAGTACATCCCATGGTGATATTGCCGCTGGTTTCATCCTGGCCTGTCACATCCAAATACTGACTGAAGCGGCCAACCCCGAGCAGGAACAATTGTGTGCGCGTAGACGCAGAACTGTATGTGAGCACGATATTTTCCCTCCCGAAAAATGAACCCTGGGCGTTCGGCGTCAGAGTAACATTATCGTCATAGCCCGTGTCAACGCCGGCTGTTATCCCAATGGGAACGGCCGGCACCCATCTCACGTCCGCTTCGTGTAACGAGGAGGAGGCGGCATTTTGAGCACCCGCATGGAACGGTAGTAGCAAAAACGCGGAAGCGAAAACCGCAACGGCAAGACAGGGGGTCAAAGCGGTCAGCGGGTGCCGAATTCGACATGGCAAAATCATTTTGCAAGTCGCGTGCTCCCGTCAACTCACGTCAAAATAAGCTGCGTGCGATGTATATTACATCCCCGTCCTGGACATACGTTGGTCTTGTAGGCTCGCCTCGGATAGTCGGCCTAAGATTAATTGTCTCGCTAAGCTGTGCACCATTGACAATGCGAGTCAGATGAATGTTGCTCGGGCTTCCGTAATCACTTACCCCGCCTGCTTGCATCACCGCTTGGTACACAGTCGTCGGTCGGTCGAAAGTGTATACCCCAGCGCGATTGGCAAATCCGGACACCGTCACTGTTGCGCTTCCATTCTCCAAGGTGACCAGCACTTCGTTATTATCGAGCTTGCCTTCATACCGGCTATTTAGCTCGTACTGAAAAGCGGGCACCCTCTTGCCGGCGGCCGTTAGCTCGCCGATCAGCGGAAGACTCACCTTCCCATCCCTTCGGATTTTTTGTGTTTGGTCCGGAACACTTTCATCCGCGTACGCGACCTTGATTACGTCTCCCGGGGAAAGTCTTACTGCGGCGTGTGGACTTGTCGGATTGGGTAAAGGAGGTAAGGCGCTCTGGCAGCCGCCGCCCACCAGCGACATGACTAGCAGCAGTACGCAAGCAGCGACAGCCGGGAAACTCGAACGCGACGGTTCAGGCAGCGATCGACAGAGCTTCGCCAACTGTTGATCGTGGATGGGATATGTTTCATGCCAGATCATGAGCTGTGTTTACTGTGTGAACCTGCTCGCGGGCAAGCGAAATGCGCCGCTACAGAGTATCATTCTCCCTGTGCGCCAACGCTCCGACCCTTGGGAGCGGTTTTGTGGCGATGTTCAGCTTTGATCGACAGAGCAAAGCAACGCTTCCTATCGCGAAACCTGTGAATCAAAGCAATGTGCGTCAGGCACACACCACTCGCAAAACCGACGAATTCACCTCGTCACCTAACCGTGCCACGGTGGGGCCTGGGTGTGTGTCTGGGCCTTGGGGTCGGCCGGGGTGTAGCAGTCGCAGTTGCAGTTGCAGTCGGTGAAGCAGTTGGGCTCACGGTTGGAGAAGGAGTTGGAGTTGATTGAGCCAAAAATCTGATTTGAGCGGGAATTTGGCCAATCATTGGGTTGCGATCCGGACCGATTGGTGGCCACGACACAGCCGATGGCCACCAGCCGGGCTGAGTTGAGTAGTAGAGGGAACTTGGAATGGTGTGATCCACAATAGACGGATCCCAAACTATTGAATTCGTGACAGCATCCCAGTTACCGTGCCGTAGAATGGTGGCTTTGACATTGCGGTCGAGCTGCTGGCAGTCTTCCAGATTATTGGACAAGGCGTGGTAATCGGGCGGATTTGTCGGACCCAGTGTGCCGGTGTAACTGGCATTACCAATGTTAGGGAAACCCAGCTCGTAAATCGGAGCAATGCCCTGACCCCAATAATCCGCCACTTCCGTTTCGTAGGTGTTGGCCCAGGTGTCCCCAAGTATGTTGCCTACCAGGTTGTAGTAATCGGAGAAATGTTTCAGCCGCACCTGCCCGCTGATCCGGTTGCGAAACAGCGTGTTATAACTGGACGAGCCGTAATAACCGTCATCCTCGAAGTTGTTGATCACGTTGCCTTCGGCCAGATTCAGCATGCTCCCCGAACCGTGACTGAAGCTCAGGTCCCAAAATGAGGGGTCGGTGTTGGTCACATAATTGTAGCCGATCACGTTGCACGAGGAGGAAGTAATATTTTCTTCCAGAATGATGGGCGGCGCGCCGCCGTTGTTGCAGATGTTGTCCTCAATCAGGTTCCAGGAGGCGTAACTGAACTCGATGCCCTCGTGATCGGGGCCGCTGCCCTGCACATTCTGCGTGTAACAGCCGCGCACTTCGCACCGCACCACCATGTCCCAGCGCATTTGCCGAGTATAGGCTCGCTTTATCTCCACATCCTTGGCCCAACAACCCCACGCCTGCTGAAACCATACCGGTATGTCTGCGGTGTTATTGCTCATGTCCAATGTCAGACTCTCAATCCCAACCCCCTGCATGTAGGGAGTGCCATCCACCAGCGCCGTCGGGTGTAGTCCACTGAAATCAAATGGACACGGCGGATCAAATGTCACTGTCGTAGCCGTCTT
>JBJMXF010000019.1:0-4821 GCA_045809725.1 Candidatus Udaeobacter sp.
AGCAGCGCTCCAAATCCGTTGAAAAGGCGTACAGGCAGTTGCGGACGAATTTGTTGAACGGTCGTGGCAGAATCGGTCATTACGGTTAAGGCATCCAATAAAACGCAGCCGCGCGGATGGATACGCCTATGGAAACGACCGAGGCTGCCAAGTCAAGCCGCGAGTGTGTTTACCGCCGGGGCATCCGATTTACATAATCCTGGAGCACTGCTCCAGGCGTTGAGATAAACACCGCGCCTTTAGCGCTACGTGGGAAGTCAAACAGCGATTGCCGGCAAGCATTTTGTTGCGCACGTGGTGTAATCGTTTCATCGTGTGCGCATGCAATCGGAAAAAGCTACGTTCGGTGCAGGTTGTTTCTGGGGAGTGGAAGAGACTTTTCGCAACTTAAAAGGAGTTTTGTCGACCAGCGTTGGGTATGCGGGGGGAACACAGGAGAATCCGACGTATCGGGATGTTTGTACCGACAAGACCGGACACGCCGAAGTCGTGGAGGTGGAGTTCGATCGCTCACAAGTCAGCTATGACGAACTTCTGGATGTTTTCTGGTCGAATCATAACCCCACGACGCTCAACCGGCAGGGACCGGATGTTGGCACGCAGTATCGATCGGTGATTTTTTATCATTCGCCTGAGCAACAAGCCGCCGCCAACGCTTCGAAAGAAAAACTGGAGAAGAGCGGCCGGTTCAATCGGCCAATTGTGACGCAGGTCGAACCGATTCCAACCTTCTGGCCCGCTGAAGAGTATCACCAGCATTATCTTCAGAAACGCGGCCAGGCGCAGTGCGCGGTTTGAGTTGGGAACAGCGTGAGCGCTGCCGCGACAGTCATCCGCACTAATAATTTCGTTGCTGACGCCGCTGCATTGATTCTCGAGCAGGCGCGTACAGCTATCGAAGAGCGGGGCGAATTTAGGATCGCGCTCTCAGGCGGAAACACTCCGGCACCGATTTACCGCCGGATTGCCGTGGAAGCGCATGTTCCGTGGGAGTCGGTTTGCTTCACGTTCGGAGACGAGCGTTGCGTGCCGCCGGATGATCCGCAAAGCAACTTCAGAATGGCGCGCGAAAATCTTTTTATGCCTGCTGCCGTTCCTGAAACATCGATTATGCGAATGCGCGGCGAAATTGATCCGCAAATCGCAGCGCAGGAGTACGAAGACCAATTGAGCGCCATCGCCACCGGGCGCGGTGACTCAATCTATCAACACGATTTGATTCTTCTCGGCCTTGGCGACGACGGCCATACGGCGTCGCTCTTTCCGGGAACCGCGGCGCTGGAAGATATGACGCGTCAGGTCGTCGTCGCAAATTTTGTTCCCAAATTAAATACGTGGCGATTGACGTTCACATTTCCGCTCATCAACCATGCCCGGCATATTTTGTTTCTCGTCGGCGCATCGAAAAATCCCGAATTGATCGAGCGTGTGCTTGGCGGCGACCGACAATTTCCCGCTGCGCGAGTGAATCCCAGCGCAGGCGAAGTGACATGGATAATCGAGGAGTAGTACAGCTATCCTCGCTGTGGGGCGGGCCGGCGTCTCGCCTGCCCAACTGCAGGAAGACAGGCAAGGTGCCTGTCGGCCCCACACCCAGGATGGCTGTGCTACGATAACGACGGTGCGCACGATCATCGTTACAGGTTCTGCCGGATTGATTGGCTCGGAAACAGTGCGGCGTTTCGCGAGAGAGGGCGCGCACGTGCTTGGCATCGACAACGACATGCGCGCAAAGTTTTTTGGCGCCGAGGCTTCGACGAAAAAAACGCGCGACGATTTAATCGCAAACATTCCCGGTTACGAACATCGCGATATGGATATTCGCGACGCGACCGCGGTAATGGATTTGTTCAAACAACATCGCGGCACGATTCACGCCATCGTGCACAGTGCATCACAACCGTCACACGACTGGGCTGCGCGCGATCCGCAGACTGATTTTACAGTGAACGCCAATGGCACGCTGAACCTGCTTGAAGCTGCGCGGATGTTTTCTCCCGAAGCGCCGTTCATTTTCACGTCGACCAACAAAGTCTATGGCGACACACCGAACGCTTTGCCGCTACGCGAACTCGAGAAACGCTGGGAAATAGAGCCAGGTCACGAATACGAGCCGGGCATTTCGGAGACAATGAGTATCGATTACACCAAGCATTCGCTTTTCGGTGCATCGAAAGTTGCAGCCGACGTTCTTGTTCAAGAATACGGGAGATATTTCGCAATGCCGACGGTGTCGTTCCGTGGCGGCTGTCTCACCGGACCGGCGCACGCCGGGACTGAGCTGCATGGTTTTCTCTCTTATTTGATGATCTGTGCCGTAAGCGGACGATCGTACCGGGTTTTCGGGTACAAAGGAAAACAGGTCCGCGACAATATTCATAGCTTCGATTTGGTCGAAGCGTTTGCGCAATTCATCCGTGCCCCACGCGCTGGCGAGGTCTACAACATCGGTGGTAGCCGGCACAGCAACTGTTCCATGCTCGAAGCCATCGAAATGTGCGAGCAGATCAGCGGCAAAAAATTAAACTGGAGCTACGAGGAAACCAATCGCATCGGCGACCACATCTGGTGGATCAGCGATATGCGAAAATTTCAGGCGCATTACCCAGAGTGGAAAGTTCGTTACGGGATACACGAAATTCTCGAAGAGATTCATGTCGCATTTGCGGCGTTACGGTGACAGACGCTTCGAACAGAAGCGGTGCGAGGACTCAGCGCACTCTCGGAGGATAAGCTTCCAGCTTATCTCGGCTGGCAGGCTGCCAGCCTGCCGAGTCCGGCAAGCTGCCGGAGTCCCATGCGGAGCGCTCTAACGTTTCTGACGCTTTGACCTTTTAGCGATCTAGTACTCTTCGCCTTCGTCTTCTTTCGGCGGGACAACGCGATCTTCGATTCCGTAGGCATGAAGCATAGCCGCGGCGAGATAGAACAAGAAAAGTCCGAGCCCCCAGCCGGCAGAGGCGAATGCAGCAAGGAAAACAAAAATGCCCACTGGGATTGCGCCAAGCATCCAGAGAAGACCGGCAAAGATGTGCCCCTTGTAGATGTGTCCCAGGCCAGGAACGATACTGAACATCACTGCGACCAGATCGCTGGCTTTGCCTTCCGCGGTTTCAGACGCGCCGCGGATCCAATCGCAGCGGTCGCAGCGTTCCGCGTGTTTCGGCAGAAGATGCCCGCAATACGGGCATGGCATCTTATCACCGGTCGTTGATTCCGGTTGGACCGCTGGCGCATCTGTGTACTCCACGTTCATACTTATCGAAAGTCACAAGCCGCACCGGATTCGTCAAGCAAACAGAATCGGAGGAGTGAACACCCCCAGTCCGTTGGAATTCGTTAGGCAAACATCTTGAAATAGAAAAGCGGCGATGGGTTACGTTGCCCGTCGCCGCTTTAGCTAATGAGATTGATTCGATCGTTACTGTTTATTCACTACCACTCGGCGCGCAGGCTTTCGCAATTCCAACTGGGTGCTCACCTTCTCAATCTGTGCCGACTGCTCTTTTACTGTTGCGGCGAGGCGCGCAACGGTGTTTTCCAATTCCGCGATTCTCTTTTGCTGCTTTTGGAATTCACTGAGTGACGCCTGGTGTGGCGCGCCTTGGGGATTACGCATTCTCAGCTTCTGCCCACTTGCATTGACAAGGCTCGTGCCTAAGTGACCATCGGTATCGACGTACACCGGAAGGGCGGTACCCAGATTAACGGACGCCCCGTAGATGCCACCGATATAGGTGTTCTCGTAAGGAGTCCCGCTGGCGGCGATCCCGCCGATGGAAATCACATTGGTGTCGCCGCCGAAACCGGGATCGCCGATATAGACATTGTTGCTGCCGATACCTGGATCAGTACCCGCTTCGGCGCCGAGAGCGGTATTGAAATCGCCAGTGCTATTTGTAAGCGCCGAATGGCCCACAGCAGTGTTGCTGACCCCGGAAACGTTGGCTTGGAGGGCGTTCGCACCAAGGGCGTTATTGGAGGATCCGCCCAGATTGGAGAACATCGCGCCGTTGCCGATGGCGTTGTTAAAAGCCCCCGTTTCATTCGTGATTAGCGCCAACGAACCGAATGCACAATTTTCGAACCCCCCCAGATTGTTATTCAGCGCAAAAGCGCCGACAGCCGTATTATTGTTGCCGGTGTCATTGTTGACCATCGCGGCTGTCCCAACGGCGGTATTGCTGCCGCCGCTGGTGTTGAGCAAAAGCGCCGCAGTGCCAGTCGCCGTATTTGAATCGCCATTGTTGAGGACCAATGCTCCGGCGCCAACGCCGGTGTTGAAACTGCCGGTGCTAGTCCCAAATAATGCGTACCAACCAAGTCCTGTATTTGCAGACCCGCTGGTGAGGTGACTCAACGCGTTGCATCCTTCCGCGGTTGTGAAACCTGGATAGCAACCGTCCGGCGGCGGACTGACTGCTTGCGTTTTGGGCAACAAGGCAAAGCAGGTAAGCGCAAGAATTATTGATGTGAGGGTAATATTTTGATTGTTCATACGAGGGTTTCTATTCTTCATGACGTCGAGGCTACCGTGATTTTGGGAGCATTAGCGAGCAAAAACTTTGATTGTCTAACTATAGCAGCACGAATGTCGCGCTGTGGTTATCGCTTTTCGATTCGCCTCGGAGGCGTTATCGGTGCCGCGTGCGGATTTTTCTCTGGCTCATATTGTCTGCTCAAGCGTTTGGTGCCGGACTTGATCGTTACCCGCAGCTCGTAGTGAACGATTCGGGCGCGACGCCGCGCGATGGTGTGCGCGTGATTTATCTGGGCACGAACGGTTATCAATTCGACTTCAAAGGACACGCCCTACTCGTC
>JBJMXF010000020.1:0-21080 GCA_045809725.1 Candidatus Udaeobacter sp.
TATGAACGAATGATGCGCGGGACAAGTTTTCTGCGGGTGATCGGCCGGATGAAGCCGAACATCACGCTGTCGCAGGTGAAAGCAGTGCTGCCCTCGCTCGACCAAAGCTATCGCACCCAGTACGCGAATAACATCGACAGCGGGTTCACGACTACTGTGAAAACGCTGCCGGAAGACGTAACCGAAAACTTCCGGGCAGGCTTTGTAACGCTGTTCGCTGCTGTCACGTTTGTGTTGCTGATCGCGTGCAGCAACGTCGCCAACCTGTTACTGGTTCGCTTCAGCGGACGACGGCGGGAGATCGCGTTGCGCATGGCGATTGGGGCGTCTCGTGCCGGCATCATTCGTCTCTTCGTTTTCGAAAGTTTGCTCATAAGCATCGTCGCGGGCGTGGTCGGCGCGTTCCTGGCGTGGCGATTAGTTCCGCTCGTGCCAAAACTGGCGTCGAATTTTCTTCCGTTCGAAGCAAACACCGCCAGCAGCGTATCGGTCGTAGTCCTTTTCTTCACGATTGCGTTGTCGCTTTTAACCGGATTGCTCATGGGCGCTTATCCAGCGATGCAAGCGTCGCGCGCGGATCTGGTTGACGGATTAAAAGAGGGCGGCCGCGGAACCAGTGGCAGTATCCGCCAACAACGGTTGCGCAAGATTCTCGTCGGCGCGCAGGTAGCGCTCTCGGTCACATTGCTCGCTGGGGCGGCGCTGTTGATCACCAGCTTCATGCGCTTGAGCACGCAGAATCTCGGTTTCCGGTCGCAACATCTGTGGACCGGCGCGATTACATTGCCCGCTTCTCAATATGCCGATGCTGGATCGCGTCAGCGTTTCATCGAGCAACTGCTAAACGCGTTGCGCGACATTCCCGGTGTCCAGACCGCGACTGCGAGTGGCGACATTCCGTTGAATGGCGGCAATCGTACGCTGTACGCGCGGGGCGATCGCGATCTGCCGCCGATCGAGCAACGCACGGCTGCGCCGAGTCATGACGTGGCGCCGGACTTTTTCAAGACGTGGCGGATTCCGCTTCTCGCTGGACGCGAGTTTAACGAGCATGACACCGTCGACAGCCAAAACGTCGTGTTGATCAGTCAGACCGGCGCGAAAAAAGTTTTTCCCGGCGAAAACCCAATCGGTAAGACACTGCTGGTGACCAGCGCCGGCGTACCTTGTGAGATCGTAGGCATTGTCGGCGACATTCGGTCGCAACGTATTAAAGAAGAGCCAGGCATGGAGTTTTATCGGCCCTGGTCGCAGGAAAACTTTCCGTTCGTTAATATTGCGGTGCTCAGCACGTTGAACACCGACGCGGTGACGAAGCTCGCCCAGTCGGCACTGAGCAAAGTCAATCCCGGTCTCGCGATTGCCGTGCCGCAGAGCATGGACGCGGTCGTGGCCCAGGCACTGGGACAAGCGCGCCTGATGATGTGGCTGCTGGGAATTTTTGCCGGTGTAGCGATCCTGCTGGCGAGCATCGGAATTTACGGCGCCGTTGCATATACGGTGGAACAACGCACCGGCGAAATCGGCGTGCGCATGGCGCTTGGCGCGCAAACCCGCGACGTCTTGCGGTTAATCGTAAGCCAGGGAATGAGGCCAGTGATTATCGGTCTCGCGATTGGAATTTTTTCCGCGTTCGCTCTTGGCCGACTGCTGACATCGCAGCTTTACCAAGTTTCGGCACACAATCCGGCGTTGCTGACCGCGTCAACGATATTGCTCGCGGCGATCGCACTAGTCGCATGTTTGGTCCCTGCGCGCCGAGCGGCACACGTTGATCCAATTCAGGCGCTGCGCGCTCAGTGACTATGCACGATTTGAAAATTCGACTTCGCCGCGGGGTTCCACACGCGCTTCTGCTTCGAGAAACGTTTGTGTTTGGACTCGGTTTGAATATCCGTGGCACTTCGCTGTCTCACATCTAACTCCGCACCTTCTATGCATTTGCGTTTCATAAATTCTCTCATCCTCGCGGCACTCTGCACTCCAGCAATTTTCGCGCAGGGAACGAATCAGCCGACTGTCGACGAGCTCATCGCCAAGAATATCGACGCCAAGGGCGGCGTGGCCGCGCTGAATAGCCTCCAAACACTGCGATCAACCGGTAAGATGCTCGTGCAACAGGGCCAGATTGAGCTCGGCTATCTCCAAACAAAAAAGCGTCCAGATGAAGTGCGCACCGAGGCGTCGCTTCAAGGCATGACGCAGATTGAGGCGTATGACGGTAAGGACGGCTGGAAAGTGTCACCGTTTTTTGGGCGCAAAGATCCCGAGCGCATGGCAGCTGATGATGTGAAGGCGCTGGTGGAAGATACTGAGATCGATGGCCCGTTGGCCGATTGGAAAACAAAAGGCAGCACTGTTGAGTATCTGGGAATCGAGGATGTCGATGGGACGCCCGCGCACAAACTCAAAGTCGTGCGAAAGAACGGCGACGTCAGCTTTGTCTATTTGGATCCGGATCACTTTCTTGAGATTCGAATCGTGACGCAACGAGTGCGACACGGGGCGCACGAGGAAGTAGAAACGGATCTCGGCGATTACGAAAAAGCCGGCGGCGTATTTGTTCCGACGTCAATCGAGGTGGGACGCAAAGGCTCACAGGACAAACAAGTGGTAGTCGTCCATAAAGTCGAAGCCAACGTGCCGGTGGACGACACAATATTTCATTTTCCCGGCCAAATAAATCTTCCGCAACCACAGCGCTGAGCAATAGATGAGGATATTTGATTCTAGCGCATTGTGCGGAGGTCCGGTCGCGCACCTCAACCTTTCCCATCTCATTAACACCTGGCTTCAGCCAGGTGTGAGTAGCAGTGAGACGCACCAGCCGTTTCAACGGCTTTCATCCGGATCGAAAACCGTTGAAACGGTTTTTTGTGTTCGCTGCGACGGGCACTGGGCTAAAGCCCAGTGTTAATGAAAACGCCGAATAAAATTCTACGCGTATGAATCAACTACTCACGGGCTTGCCCAGACTTATTTTTATCGCATCGCTTGTTCTTTGCGCTATTCCTGTTTACGCAGCTGACGCTCCATTTAATTCGTCGAGCATTTCCGGCCTCGGGGCGCGGAACATCGGCTCAGCGGCAATGAGTGGACGCATCTCCAGCATTGCTGGGATGCGCGAACCGTCTGGCAAGATCACGCTCTTTGTGGGTTCGGCCAGTGGCGGCGTTTGGAAATCCGACGACAGCGGCACGCGATATCGCCCGATATTTGACGAGCAAGCTGTGCAATCGATCGGCGCGCTCGCGCTCGATCCGAAGAACTCCAAAAACGTGTGGGTCGGCACCGGTGAAACGTGGACCCGCAACAGCGTGTCGATTGGCGATGGAATCTACAAGTCCACCGATGGTGGCGAAACATGGACGCGCGCTGGCCTGGAGAAATCGGAGCGCATCGGACGGATTACGATTGATCCAAGAAACAGCGATACGGTGTTCGCCGCGGTGCCCGGCGCATTGTGGAGTGATTCGCCGGACCGTGGTTTGTACAAGACAACCGATGGCGGCAAGACATGGCAACAAGTGCTCAAAGGCGCAAATCTTTCGACCGGTTGCACCGATGTGAAGATCGATCCAAGCAATCCCGACATCATGTTTGCCGCGATGTGGGATTTCCGGCGCAAAGGCTGGGAATATCGCTCGGGCGGCGCAGTTCCGACTGCGCCTTCAGCCAGTGGATTGTTCCGTTCGACCGATGGTGGCAACACTTGGACGGAGATTACCGAGCAGGCAAACAAGGGCTTCCCAAAGAAACCGTATGGACGTCTGGCAGTAGCGATTGCGCCGGCGAAATCGCAACGTGTTTACGCCTTTGTGGAATCGCCGGAGAGCGCGTTATTCGTGTCAGACGACGGCGGCGCGACATGGGACAAGCGCGACAAAAGTCAGTGGATGGTCTGGCGTCCTTTCTACTTTGCGAACTTGATTGTTGATCCCAAAAATCCAGACCGCCTGTTCAAGCCCGATGGTTCATTGATCGTTAGTGAGGACGCCGGCAAGAGCTTTTCGGTAGTAGGCGGTTTTCAAGGTGCACACGGTGATGCGCACGATGTCTGGATCGATCCGACCAACTCACAAGTCGTATTTGCGGGAGACGATGGCGGGATGTGGTACTCGTACAACGGCGGCAGCAAATGGTGGAAAGGCGAAAACCTGCCTGTCTCGCAGTTTTATCACGTGAGTGTCGATGGCAGCGATCCGTATCATGTGTACGGCGGGTTGCAGGACAATAGTTCATGGGTCGGCGACTCGGAATACCCAGGCGGCATCACTAATCATCGTTGGGAAAATATGTTCAACGGCGATGGATTCTGGATGTTCCAAGACCCGGCTGATCCTGATTACATCTATGCGGAATACCAGGGAGGCGAGATTGGCCGGGTCAATCGCAACACACACGAGGGGCGCAACATCAAGCCACGGCCGAATTATAACGAAAAACTGCGGTTCAACTGGAATACGCCGATCGCACTTTCGCCTAACGAAAAGGGAACAATCTATATCGGCGCACAATTTTTGTTCCGTTCGCGCGATCACGGCCAGACATGGGACCGCATTTCGCCGGACCTAACCACCAATGATCCGCAAAAACAGAAGCAGGAGCAATCCGGCGGTGTGACGGTCGATAATTCCTCGGCGGAGATGCACACAACAATTTATTCCATCAGTGAATCGCCAAAGCAGAAGGGATTGATCTGGGTCGGCACTGATGATGGCAACATTCAGCTCACGCGCGACGGCGGTAAGAACTGGACCAATGTCGTCGCCAACGTTCCCGGATTGCCGAAGAACTCATGGGTGAACTGGGTGCAGGCCAGCAACTTCGATCCCGGCACGGCCTACGCGGCGTTTGATCGGCATACTTTTGGCGACATGTGGCCGTACGTTTTCAAGACCACTGATTTTGGTAAGACGTGGACGCCGCTCGTTACACCGCAGGATTCGAAAAGCGTTCGCGGCTACGCGCACGTGATTAAGGAGGACTTGGTTAAGCCTGATCTTCTTTTTCTCGGCACGGAGTTTGGACTCTGGGTGTCGATTGATGGCGGGACAAGCTGGGCGCAATTCAAGGGCAACCATTTTCCTGCCGTTGCCGTTCGCGATTTGGCTATTCATCCGCGGGACAACGATCTTGTTCTAGCTACGCATGGCCGTGGGATCTGGATAATAGACGATATCACGCCGCTACGCGCGTTGACTCCGGATTTGTTGCAGCAGGATGTCGCGTTCGTTTCGGCGCGACCAGTTCAACAGCGCATTGAGGGACAGGGTGGATGGGCCAATGGCGACGCGGTTTTCGTTGGCGAGAATCCTCCTGACGCTGCGGTGATCAACTATTATCAACGCGAGCGGCACTTATTTGGGAAAATGAAACTCGAAATTTTGGATTCGTCCGGGCGTGTTGTCGACCAGGTGCCGGCGAGCAAACGTCCGGGATTGAATCGCGTGATGTGGACGATGCGAGCAAAGCCGCCGCACGTGCCGCCTGCCGCACAAATCGCCGTTGCGGGAATACGCGGCCCGCGGCTTGTGCCGGGTGATTACACCGTGCGCCTAACGAAGGCGGGAAAGGTTTACGACACCAAACTGACGATCGGCCTTGATCGCCGGGCTAAATTCACCACGGCAGATCGCAAGGCGCAGTTCGATGCGGCGATGCGGGTTGTTGGGCTGTTTGATGACGAAAGCGCTTTGATGGCTCGAATCATCGGCTTGCGACAGGCACTCTCCCAGACGGGGGCCGCAGTGCCGGAAGGCGATCCGCTTCGCAAGGAGATCTCAGATTTCGACGGGAAAGTTGACGCGGTGCGAAAAAAAATCGTCGCAACGACTGAAGGTGGCGCAATCACCGGGGAGGAACGTTTGCGAGAGCACACCGACCAGCTTTACGGAGCAATTCTTAGTTACGAAGGTAAACCTGCCGTCTACCAGATCGCTTACATCGACACGCTTAAGCATGAACTCGATGAGGTGACGAAACGATTCGATGAACTCCTCGCGCAGGACCTGCCTGCATTAAACGACTCGCTCAAATCCAAAGGCCAACAGCCACTGCCGACTCCTGCGGCTAAAGTCGGCACGAACGATTCGACATATGGATCGGGCGGCGTTGCAGGTGCAAGCTCGGCCCTTCCCGCGGACTTCCGGATTTCGTACTAGCACAAACACGGAGTCCACATTCGGAAATATTCGAGTGGTTCCGCGGAAGATTGGAAGTTACTCTTTCGGGCGCCAATGGAGCGCAAGCCTGCTGTCGCGGTTGTTTTTCATCATATTGGTCCTTATCACCATGCCCGGCTGAATGCTGCGGCTGACCGATTGCCGGTGATCGGAATTGAATGGTCAGCCAAAGGTTATGATGCATGGGGCGCGGCCGCAACGCCTGTGCGGTATCACAAAGTTTCGCTCTTCCCGGAAGCAACCGATCGCTCCCCAAGCAAAGCCGAACTTCGGTCTGCCTTCTGGTCGGCTTTGGAGCAGAAAACTCCGGATGTGGTGGCGGTTAATGGCTGGAACAATTTCGGATCGTTCATTGCCGCGAGTTGCTGCGTGCGCCGCGGGATACCAATGATCGTCATGTCTGAGAGCGCGCGTCAGGATGAAGCGCGGGCCGGTTGGAAAGAGGCCATCAAGCGGCGAATCGCCGGCCTGTACGCTGCCGCACTCGTCGGCGGGCAGCGTCACGTCGAGTATCTGGTTGAACTTGGCATGCTACGCGAACAAATCTTTACCGGATATGATGTTGTCGATAACCATTATTTCCGCCGAACGGCGGACGAGATCAGAAGTCAGCGCTCGGAATTCAGACAGAAATATGCGCTTCCTGAGAATTACTTCCTCGCCTCAGCCCGTTTCATCGAGAAGAAGAATCTTCCAACGTTAATCGAAGCTTACGGGGAATATCGTGATCGATTCTCCGCCTTGGCCACGGCTCGGGCGGATAACCAAATCGCAGCGAAGATGCCGTGGGATCTCGTGCTTCTTGGTGATGGCCCGCTGCGGGACACTGTCAACTCCCAACTCTCAACTCTGAACCTGACCGAGCACGTGCACTTGCCGGGTTTCAAGCCATACCACGAATTGCCGGTTTACTACGCATTGGCGAATGCATTCGTACATGCCAGCACGACCGAGCAATGGGGGCTGGTTGTAAACGAAGCCCTCGCTTCGGGACTACCCGTGATTGTATCTGACCGTTGTGGATGCGCACCGGAACTGGTGAATGGCAACGGGTTTACTTTTAATTCAACTGACGAGGACGAATTGGCGACGCGGCTATTAGAGATAGCCACATTACTGGATCGGGACCGAGAGCAGCTCGGCGAGAATAGCTACAGGATCGCAGAGAATTTCGCGCCGGAGCGTTTTGGTGAAGGTTTGGAGCGCGCAGCCAGCGTAGCGATGGGAATTCCGCAAAAGAGATTTGGAATAATCGATCGCGCGCTGTTACTCGCAGCCGCAAGATTTTGGCGGTGAAAATCCTAAACTGGCCTCATAAATGGCGCAGTCATGTTATTTCCGCTGGTGCCTCGGTCCAGATCTGATCCGAGATTCTTCGCTTCGCTGAGAATGACATAACGATGGGTTCTGGTGATTCCGAAATGAATGATCCGGTAGCAAAATATTTCGAGAAGCTCCCGGAGACTCACAAGCGCCAGTTCGAGCAACGTGCGTCGGGCGCAAACTTTAATTTCCAACAACGTCTGAGACTCGCGTGTGAATTGGGCGGCGCGTCATCAGGGCGACTGCTCGACTGCGCCGCAGGCACGGGTGAGATAACATGCGCATTACTCAAGCCGGGAAGATTTAACCACGCGACCGTCGTCGATGTTTCGCCGGCGATGTTGCAGGCCGCAAAGCACCTTCTTACTTCAAAAATCAAAAACGTGGAGCTTGAATTCGTTCAGTCGGACGTGTTCAACTTCAAGCCATCTGATTTGGGCTTCGATCTAATTCTCTGCCTGGGATTGATTGCGCACACAGGACGGCTGGACATTTTACTGCCGCATTTAAAATCGATGCTCGCGCCAGGCGGGCGAATCATTTTGCAGACAACTCTCACGGATCACCTCGGCACACGCATTGTCCGTGCACTTACGGCGCGAACTGAATTGGCCCAGCGCGGATATCGCATTTCCTGGTTCTCCCAACAAAACATCTCCGACGCGTGCGATCGCGCAGGGTTGCGGATTCTGGAGAAGCGGCGGCATACTCTCGGCGTCCCATTCGGCGATCGCTTCTGGCCATGGGCAAATTTTCATCTCGAAACTCGAGCGGAAAAATGGGCGAGCCGTCATGGGGCCGACGCAATTTATCTGCTCGTAGCTCGATGAGAGTTGGTTTTTTAGTCAGCAGCGTTTCCCGCAAAGCAGGCGGACTGTTTCAAAGTGTCCGCGGCCTTGCCAAGGCGGTAGCGTCCACAAATGCCGGTGTGGAGGTGTTTGGCATTCGCGATGAAGAGAGTGCTGTTGATCTGCAGGAGTGGCAGCCGCTTTCCGTTCAGACATTTCGTCCTCGAGTGCGCGTGTGGGGCTATTCAAACGAGCTCGTTCCCGCGATGCTCGACGCCGATCTCGACATTCTGTCGGTCCATGGTTTGTGGAAATATTGCTCCGTCGGTTCACACCGCTGGCATCGGCATACGGGTCGTCCCTATGTAGTTCATCCGCACGGCATGTTGGAATCGTGGGCCGTGCGAAACGCAATGTGGAAAAAACGGGTCGCAGCGGCGCTTTATGAGAATCAACATTTGCGCGAGGCCGCTTGCCTGCGCGCGCTGTCGGAAGCTGAAGCGCAATCGATTCGGAGTTATGGATTAACTAATCCGATTTGCGTGATACCCAACGGGGTTGATTTGCCGGACCTGCACGAGAAAACCCGATCGGTAAATCGAAAAACTCTCCTTTACCTGGGCCGGCTTCACGCGAAAAAAAACATCGCAAATCTGATTCGCGCATGGACTGAAACTTTCAACGCTCAAAGCGGCAGCGGCGACCACTGGGTCCTCGCAATCGCCGGATGGGACCAAGGCGGGTACGAGAGCGAACTCAAGCGTATAGCGGGTGGCGCTTCGGTCGTTTTCCTCGGTCCGCAATTCGGTGCCGACAAAAGCAAATGTTGTCGCGACTGCGACGCATTCATACTGCCTTCATTGAGTGAAGGACTTCCCATGGCAGTGCTTGAAGCGTGGTCATATGCGAAGCCCGTACTCATGACCCCCGAGTGTAATCTGCCGGAAGGTTTCGAAGCCAACGCAGCACTGCGCATTGGAACGAGTCCGGAGGAAATTGCCGCCGGCCTGAGAGTACTTCGGGAAATGAGTGACAACGATCGAATCCAAATGGGAAACCGCGGGCGCACGCTCGTAGGGACAAGATTTTCGTGGTCGCGAATCGGCGAACAGATGCACGGGGTGTATGAGTGGATGCTCGCCGGAGGGCAGCCGCCGGAGTCTGTGAGGTTGTGCACACACGGCACCTCATAATGTCATTCTGAGCGTAGCGAAGAATCTCGGATCAACATTCTAGATCGGATCTTGGACGGAATAGACCAGCAATGTTTCGCTTCGGTCAACATGACAACACGATTTATGAGATGCCCTCTGAGTCCGCTTTATGATAGCTAATGTCGTCCAGGATCTAACCGACCTCTGACTCTAGTAATCTCATGCTGGATATTAAAGAAAACCGCCGAGCGAAGAAGTACACATCGAGCGAGATGACTCGGCGTGTGCTGTGGACATTGGCACAGCCGTTTTTCCGATTCAGTCCCCGGCCGTGTTTTGGTTGGAGACGATTTCTGCTTCGCTGTTTCGGAGCAAAGATTGGCCGAAGTGTGAATGTCTATCCATCGGCGACGATTTATTTTCCGTGGAATCTCGAGGCTGGAGATGAAAGCGCGATCAGCGAGCACGTTTTTATTTATAATCTTGGCCGCGTGACGCTGGGCTCGCGCGTCACGATCTCGCATCGCGCGCATCTTTGCGCAGGAACACACGATCATACCACGCCGGATTTTCCGCTGCTGCGTCCGCCTATTGTGATCGGCTCCGACGCGTGGATTTGTGCGGATGCGTTCGTAGGCCCGGGTGTCACAGTTGGCGAGGGAGCAATCGTTGGTGCACGAGCAGTTGCCATGAAGGATGTACAACCGAGAAGCATCGTCGTCGGAAACCCGGCGCGCGAAAGCAAGAAGCGCGAGAGCAGTTAATGAGGCGTTTTGCAGAGCCAGAGATTGGCGTTTGACACAAACGCCCTACAACCTTGTGCAGGCGCGATATTTCGCTTCTTCGAGGTGCGGTTAGCGCTACATACCTTCCACCAGTATCATGTTTGTTCTGGCAGTGCGGTGACGCATTTTGCGGGGTTCGCGATATTCTTCGCAGTTCAACCATTCTTTGGCCCGCTGCGCTGATTCGAACTCGAGTACCACAATCCGCTTAGGTTGCCAATCGCCCTCGAGGACTTCTGTCTTGCCGCCGCGCACGATGTATTTTCCGCCGTACTTCTCCACGCTAGCACCGGCGAGCTTTTTATATTCTTCGTAACCGGCGGGATCCAGAATCTCGATTTCGACGATGATGTAAGCGGACATAACTCGGTTGAAACGTCGAACGATTTACAGACAAATTCAGTGCCCGTTAGCGCTGCGGTCTTTTGCCGCGAGCTCAGGAATTTTCCTTCGTCGACGCAGCCGTAACCAGTTGTTCCACGTTTTGCGCAAGCTGTCTCGCGGGGTCTGATATTTCTGATTGAGTTCGTTGCTCTTTACGATTTGGGCGAGAATTCCTTTAACAGAAAAGTCATCCGTGTTGATGATGGTGTACGCGGTACCAACAGCAGCGGCATGATGTGCGTCGCTGGCCGCAGTCATTGGCAGACCGCGGATCTGCGCGTATTTGAAAGCGTAACGATTGTAACGACGGAGTGTGGTTGCCGCATTAAAAACCTCGATCGCATCCACCGGAAGCGTCTCCAGTGTACCGAACCGGATTCCGGCCCGGAACAAATCGTACGGATGCGGAGGGATGGCGAGACCGCCGCGCTCGTGAATGGTGTCGCAGACTTCGCGTGCTGGTTTTCCTTTCAGGTAAGGCAACTCGGCACCAATACAGAGCAGATGCCCGTCCGCAGTAGTTACCTCGACTCCCGGCAGAAGGAGAAAGTCATTCACTGGCATCCCATCGAGTCGCATCAGACCTTTTTCGAGCAGGTAATTGACCGCATCGCATGTGTTGTGGTCGGTGATCGCGATGCCATGCAAACCTTTCGCGCGCGCGGCTGCGATCATGTCTTCAGGACTGGACACACCGTCCCCCGAAAAAAACGAGTGGGTATGCAGGTCGATGTTAAATGCCATTGCCTAACGAGCAGGAATAAGGAGTAAAAGAATTAAATCATTAATGCTGTAGCTAGACCAGCTCCTCAACAGCGAATGCCGATTCAATGGCAGGTTCATCTGGAATACGATTGAATTGGTGATCGTACAATCGACGATAGTAGCCGGATTTTTCGACAAGCTCAGCGTGCGTGCCGATCTCCTTAATGCGACCCCCGTCCATTACGATGATTTGGTCGGCCGACAAGACGGTGGATAAGCGATGGGCAATGGCGATGACCGTGCGGCCACTCGCAAGTTCCGCGAGGGCTTTTTGAATCTGCTGTTCCGATTCGGAATCCAGCGATGAAGTGGCTTCGTCGAGTAACAGAATCGGCGCGTTCTTCAAAACCGCGCGTGCGATGGCAAGGCGCTGTTGCTGACCACCGGAAAGAAGGCAGCCCTTGTCGCCGATAACCGTTTCATAACCGTTCGGCTGGGCGACAATAAAATCATGGGCATAGGCCGCTCGCGCCGCTTCGTGAACTTCTCCCGGCGTCGCATCGAGCCGACCGAACTGGATATTGCTGAAAATTGTGTCGTGAAATAGAAACGTCTCCTGCGTGACGAGCCCCATTTGTTGGCGTAACGATTTCTGTGTTACGGAGCGCAGATCGCGCCCATCGATTTTTACAGCTCCCGAAGTCGGATCGTACAAGCGCAGGATCAGCGATAGAATTGTACTCTTCCCTGCGCCGCTCGCGCCTACCAGGGCATAGCTTTTACCGGCCTCGATGTGCAGATTCAAATTGCTGACCGCATCCGTGACTGTGTTCGCATAACGGAAGGTCACATTTTCAAAATCGATCTGGCCAGTTGCGGAAGTAAGCTTGGTAGCATCTGGGGAGTCTCGTACAGTCGGCTCAGTATCGAGGAGAGCGAAAATCGCTGTTGTCGCGCTGATTGATTGCTGCATTACAATTTGAAGCTTACTGAGCGTCTTGATCGGATCGTACAGAAGGAAAATTCCTGAGATCAGACCAAAAAATCGCCCCGCGCTGAGATTGGCAACGTAAACATAGAGCAACGCCAAACCTACCCCCACGGCAGCGATGGTTTCGACCAATGGTCCAGTGGCCTCCATCGACCGGATGATGCGCATCATCTGCGAAAATTGCAGTTGATTGCTGCGCTTGAATTCCTTTTCTTGGTGAGCTTCACGCGCGAACGACTTGATGACCCGAATGCCAGCAAAGGTCTCCTGCATCGTCACCACCATTTCGCCCATGCCTTCAAACTGACCCCGGAGCGCTTTGCGCGCGCGTCGCCCGTAGATGCGAAGCGGTATCAAACAGGTTGGAAAAAGGACCAGTGTAATCAGCGTGAATTTCCAATCCATTATGAATAGGACGCTGATCGCACCCACGATGAGTACTGGTTGCTTGAAAATATCGCTGCTGACGGAAGTCAAAGCCATTTGCACGACGCGCGTTTCATTGGTAACTCGCGAAATCAAGAGGCCTGAGCGCATCTTGTTAAAAAAATCCATCGAAAGGCGCACCATCTTATTGAAGAGCTGACCGCGAATATCGGTCACGACTTTGTTGCTCACCCATTGCATGCAGTAGGTGTTTCCGTACGAGCAAAGGCTGCGCACGGTCATGATCGCAGGAATGGCGAGGCAGATGAGAAGAATCGAATTGATTTTTGGTCCTGTGTCGAGGGCCTGGAGATTTGATCCGAGGCTGGTCGGGCTGGGAGCAGCCCCGTGGAAAATCGTGCCAGTCACGCGGGAAATGGCGAGCGGCAAAAGCGAACTGACTCCGCCGTACGCAAAGCCCAAAACTAAACCCACGATAAAACGGGTCTTGTACGGTTTAATGTAGCCGAGGAGCCGCCGGTAGGGACCGGAGGCTGCACGCAACGTTTTCCAGAATGACAGTTTCTTCTTAGCCGGTTTTGCGTCGGTCATGACGTTCGGGCCGTCGCATGCTGCGACAGCAGCAAATCCATAGCACCGATCACCGCTTCCGTCGAGATTTCGCTCATATGGAACCGGGGGCGAACCGGCGCAAACTCGGTCACAGGCGCGCCCGATTTTCCATGTAAAATCAGCGCCGGACTCTCCCTTGGCCGCCAGTGAAACGGATTCGTCGGCCCGAACAGGATCACCTGCGGGGTATGTGAGGCAGCCGCGAAGTGCACCGGCGCCGAATCGACTGTCACAAGCAGTTGCGCCTGCCCAACTAACGCCGCCAGCGTGAGCAGATCTGTCTTCCCAGAGAGGTCGATGATTTTTTGCCGCGTGCGCTGCGTGATTGCTGCGATATGCGTTTGTTCGTGAGTGGCCGGCCCACTGGTCAAAACAAACTCGAATTCGTTGTCTTGACGGAAGTGATCAATCACTTCCGCCCATCGTGTCGCATTCCACAGTTTTTCTGCGCGAGCCGAACCGGGATGCAAAATCACGTACGGTCGATTGATTTTCGAATCATGCCGAAGCCTGTCAGCTTTCTCGCGCGCCGCTCGCGGGAGTTCAAGCTGCGGAGCCGATGAATGAGCGCGAATACCGAGTGGCTCAAGCAAACCCAGATTATACTCGATCGTGTGCATATCCCTCACACGGACTCCCACAAGATCAGTGTAAATTTTAGCACGTGTCTTGGACTGCTCGCGAACCCGGTAGGACGCAACCCGTCTCCGCGCAGCTGAGAGCAGGATCAAAAATGCCGACCGATCGTTTCGCGTAAAATCGATGCAATAATCAAATCTTTTGCCGGCGACAGAAGAAATCATCGCGACGTCTCGCAGATTGCGTCGCGCGATTAGAACGCGGTCAATGTTTGAGATGGCCGGAAGCAGTTCAGCACATTCGTTTGAAACCGCCAGGGTGATGTGCGCGTCCGGATAGGCGTTACGCAAGGCGGCGATCGCCGGCGTGGTCAAAATCAGATCGCCGATTCGCTTGAGTTGCAGGAGAAGAATTTTCATCTGCCTTTAACAAGGAGCCGCAGTTTCGAACCGCCGCGGGCGATCTGGAGATCAGCCCTCGTTGCGGAAATCATCGCGCTATCCGCATTGCAGTTTGGTATGCGTCCAGCAATCGCATTCGAAAATGGTCCCAGGTAAAATTCTCTACGACGCGGCGTCTGGCGGCAGTGCTCATTTCCTTGACGATTTCCGGATGACCGTGCAAATGCTCCAGCGCCGCCGCAATGGCATTGACGTCTCCAGGCTTGACGATAATTCCCTCAATTCCATTCCGCACGACATCGCCCGCCTCGTACGTAGTGATCTGAGGCAATCCGCACGCCGCTGCTTCGTACGTGACTTTGGCGCTGCCTTCCCATTGCGAGGGGAAAACGTGGATTGTTCCCTGGTTGAGATAATTCTCCGGATCGCGAACGAATCCGACAACGCGAATGTTATCGCGCCAGAACTCCTTTAAAAATGGCTTCGCTTCGTCGTGTACAAACCCGACCAGCCACAGCTCGGCATTTGACAGATTGAGGCGGTGCCACGCTTCGAGCACGTGTTGAATTCCCTTTCGTTTGATCAATGCGCCGGCAAAAATGGCGCGAAATGTTTCCGGACGCGTGCTTGGCTTAAAGCGCTCCACATCCACTCCGCGCGGAAGATAAAAAAGCTTTTCCTCTGGAAAGCCTCGTACGCGAAATGTGTGGGCTGCCTTGTCTGAGAGGACCAGCAGCAGATCAGCGAGCTCATATTCCCTCACAAACCGCTTCCGCTGGAGCAATAGCCGGTTTTTCCACCTCTCCAAAGTTGAAACATCGCCTGTCGTTGCTGGCTTGTCGGGAAAAATTTTCTGCTTACCTCCGTCGCGGTGCCAGGTCGGAATCTCGACAATGGACGGGATGCCGAGTTGTTTCGTTACTTGCAGCGAGCGCAAACAATCCCCCGACCAGCTATGAAACAGATCGTAACGCCCTGTCGCTAATTGCCGCGACGCGATCCAGTCGAGATATTTCTTCTTCGCTCCATAATAATAGGGTCGGTCAAGAAACGAGATCAGCCGCACCGGATGCCAACGTAGAGAGTAGATGAACGAAGCAGGGATCTCCGTTTGCCGGTTATCATAGGCGACTGCTTTCCCGAGAAATCCTCCTCGGTATGATGCACGCAGGGTTTCGAATGCGTCCGTGTCGAGACCCGAACCGCCAATCCGTGCAAAGATCGAATACAACAAGCGCCGGGGTAAAGTACGCGCCACTTGCGGCGGAGAGATAGCTGGCGCAGGAGGATTTAGGGTTTCACCCAGCATCGGCTTACAAGTATTCTGGCGAACGTGGAGCGTGTAAAGTTGTCATTCCCAGCCAAGCGAAGCAAAATCAACAATCCCGCGGAACGACCTGAAGTGAATCGACGACTCCGCGCGGGATGACAAAAACACTCAGAATCGCTTTCGTTCGCCGCGGTCATTCGCGTAGCGGTGGCGCTGAGGCCTACTTGAAACGGCTTGCAGATGGTATTGTAAAAGGTGGTCACGAGGTCCAGCTCGTGACGACGAATGAATGGCCTCAGAACGAATGGCCATTTGGATCGATAAAGCGTTTGAGCGGCACGACCGCCATCGCATTTGCTGACGGGCTCGAGCAACTCCGACCGCAACTGGGGTGCGATATTTTGTTTAGCCTTGAACGGGTCTGGAGTTGCGATATTTATCGGGCGGGGGACGGGGTTCACCGCGCCTGGCTTGCGCGGAGGAGAAGATTCGAACTCCCGTTGAAGAGATTTGTCCGGGGCGTCAGCCGGAAGCATCGCGATTTATTACAACTGGAGGAGTCGCTTTTGGAGAAGCGGAAGGCTGGGCGGGTGATCGCCGCGTCGCAAATGGTGGTGGACGAGATCATCGATCTTTACCGTTACCCGGCGGACAAGATCGATGTCGTCCGTAATGGGGTTCCGCTCGAAAAATTCCGGTTCGATGTCGAGCTTCGCGAAACATCTCGCGCGAAGTTGAAACTCAAGCAGGACCAGATTGCGCTGCTGTTTGCAGGTTCGGGCTGGGAGCGCAAGGGCTTGCTGTTTGCAATCGAAGCGATGGCGCTATGCAAAAATCGAAAGATGCGATTGCTGGTCGCCGGCCGTGGAGAAGCAGCCTCCTATAAAACGATGCGCCTGCGGTTCTGGCGCGAGGATCCCGTGCAATTTCTCGGCGAAGTTGCCGACCTTGTGCCGGTCTACGCTGCGGCGGATATCTTCATTTTGCCCACGATTTACGATCCGTTCTCCAATGCCTGCCTTGAAGCGCTGGCCAGTGGATTACCAGTAATCACAACCCGTTCCAATGGGTTCAGCGAGATCATCGAAGACGGAGTGCAGGGATCGATTGTCGATAACCCAGCGAATCTCGTCGGCTTACGTGATGCTATTCAATTTTGGTCAGATCCATCGCGTCGCCACGCAGCCCGCTCAGTCAATACGACGCAGGCATCGCAGTTTGGTATGTCGAAGAATGTCACGCAAACGCTTGAGATTCTGACACGCATCGCACTGTAAGCCATCCGTGTCAGACGCCTTCCGATCTCGGCCGATTCGCTGTTCAGATTAGCTAGCCAGCGCCGCATCCGCGTCGGGGAAAATCTGAAAGACCTGATCCAGCCGCGAGATTTCAAAAATCGAGCGCACGGTTTCCTGTAATCCGGCCAGCATGAATTTGCCTCCGTCGCCTTCCACCTTTTGCATCGCTTGAATCAAGGCCGCGAGCCCGGCGCTGTCGATGTAGGTGACTTCGGAAAGATCCACCACCAACCGCTCGGGTTTCTTGTCGATCGCATCATTGAGCGTGGCCGTGACCGTTGGGGATACGTGCAAATCAATTTCGCCCTTGAGCGGCACAACATTCGAACGGCTCTGACGTGACGTGATATCTGATGAGGCTGGGTCGTTTTTCATTACACGGTGCAATTCGTTAACGGATCACCATCCGAGCGTGTCCATAATTGTTTCCACGTTGGAGAGATCATCAATCAAAAAATCTGGGTGATGCTTTGCAAGCTCATCCCGGTCCCATCTGCCGGTTGCCACGGCGATCGTCCGCGCGCCCAGCGCTTTGCCGCACGCGATGTCGCGCGGGGTGTCGCCGATAACATCGATCTCGGATGCGGCGAACTCTCGTCCGTGTTTTTCCTTTGCGCGTGCGCGAGCAAATCGCCCGAGCTCGTTGCGGTCGCGATGATCGTCTGCAAATGCGCCGAATTCGAAGAAATGCCAGACTCCGTAGTGCTCAAGTTTAAGCTGCGCGCCGCGGGAAACATTCCCCGTGAGAAGCGCCAGCAGGACGTGTGGCCGCGACTTCAGCCGTTCAAGTAACTCTAGCACGCCGGGAAGCAGTTCGCCTTTTCGGCGTGGCAACTCCAATGAAAGAAAATGCACGTAGCTGTCCAGGAACCCGCTGACGTTTTCGGTAGTTGCAGGAATTTTATGCTTGTTAAGGATGCTGAGGACGATTCCCGAATCGGTCATGCCCGCAATCTCGATATCATGGAAGTCGTCATCGATTCCGAACCGCTCTTTAAATGCAACTCTTAGCGCGTGGACCCCGGCGCCGCCGGAGTTGATCAACGTGCCGTCAATGTCGAAGAGCAATAAGCGCTTTGATCGCACTGTCATCCCGAGCGAAGTCGAGGGATCCCGGTGAACCATGCCAGATTTTGTCACGAGATTCGGGCGCCTCAAAGGCTTGGCGCATGCATCATTAGCACCGCAATGATACTTCCTAGAAAGACAAAGAGCACAATTCCCAAACCGATAAGAATTCCACTGCGCACTGGGTCGTTCTGCTGTTCCTGGCGGCGAAGTGGAGATGCACTGCTTAGGTGGGGTAAGTCTGCGCCAGCTTCTGCGAAATGAGCCTTGATCTCCTCAGGCTTCGGCAACGGTTTTGAACCGCCGGCTTCTGACGACTCATATTTCGCTTCGGCTGCGCCAAATCGGATTCGATCATCAAACTGCAGCACGGTTTCCGTTACAGGTTTTCCGTTGACGCGTGTGCCATTCGTCGAATCGAGATCCTTCAATCGATAGGTGTCGCGTTCCAACAACAACTGCGCGTGATGCGTCGAGATAGACGGATCATTGACGACGATCGTGTTGTCTGGCCCTCGCCCAATAGTAATCGCCTCGTCGATGAGCTCGTGTGTAACGCCTGAAATGATCAGCTTTGGCATGTCACAAACTGTAACCGAAGGAGAAGGGAGGGACAAATAAGGTGGCCATGGCGATTGACCGGCTGCAAGCAGACTCGGATAGTGGCGCTCTCATGGCCATCGAGTTCACGCGCAATTTTTGCATCATAGCGCACATCGATCATGGCAAGACGACGCTGTCCGACCGGTTGCTGGAGCGCACCGGCACCATCCAGGATCGCGAGAGACAGGACCAGCTTCTTGACTCGATGGATCTTGAAAGGGAGCGGGGGATCACAATCAAAGCGCATCCGGTGGCGATGCGTTACACAAGCAAATCGGGTGAGAACTATCGGCTGAATCTGCTCGATACGCCGGGGCACGTCGATTTCTCCTACGAAGTTTCGCGCAGCCTCGCAGCGTGCGAAGGCGCGCTATTAGTGATCGACGCGGCGCAGGGCGTGGAAGCGCAAACGGTCGCGAATGTTCATCTCGCTCATAAGCAGGGGCTCACGATTGTTCCGATCATCAACAAGATTGATCTGCCGAATGCCGACGTGCCCTCCGTCCTACGGCAGGTGGAAGAGATCCTGGCAATCCCTGCCGAGGAAGCAATCCAGGCGAGCGCGAAGATGGGCATGGGCATTGAGGAAATTCTCGAAGCGATTGTGAAGCGCATTCCTCCGCCGCAATCGCCACCAGACGGAACGCTGCGCGCGCTCGTGTTCGATTCCGTGTTTGACGTTTATCGCGGTGTGATCGGCTATGTGCGTGTGGTTTCTGGAACAGTGGAAGCAGGCCACGCGATCATGCTGATGAGCAACAACGCCCGGCATGAGATCAAAGAAGTGGGCGTGTTTACCCCGAAAATGCGCATCCAGGAACGGCTGAATCCCGGTGACGTTGGTTATTTTATTGCGAATATTAAATCAACTGCCGACATCAAGATCGGCGACACGATTACCGACCAACGGCATTCCGCGCGAGAACCGCTGCCCGGCTTCCAGGAAATTCATCCGATGGTGTTCAGCGGGATCTATCCGATTAACACCGGCGATTTCGAACATTTAAAGACGGCGATCGGCAAGCTCCGCCTGAACGATTCAGCATTTGTTTATCAACCGGAAAGCTCGGTTGCGCTGGGTTTCGGGTTTCGCTGCGGGTTCCTTGGCTTGCTTCACATGGAGATCATTCAGGAGAGGCTTCGGCGCGAGTACAACATGGACATCATAGCGACCAGCCCGAGCGTGATTTACGAGATCTTAACAACACGCGATGAGAAAATGTTGATCGATAACCCGGCTCATCTTCCCGACCCGAGCCTGATCGCCGAAATCCGGGAGCCAATTGTAAAGGCATACGTGCTTTGCCCGAATGAAAACATCGGTGACATCCTGCAATTGATTCTGGAAAAGCGCGGCCAGATGGAACGCACCGAATCCCTGGATACGCGTCGGGTGATGTTGCATTGCGAATTGCCGCTCAACGAAATTCTGGTCGATTTCAACGACAAGATTAAGAGCATGACGCGTGGCTATGGTTCAATGGATTATGAGCACGCCGGTTATAGGGCGGCGAAATTGGTGAAACTGGATCTGCTCGTCAACGGCGAACCCGTTGATGCGTTCTCTACCATTGTCCACAAGGATCGAGCCGAGGCCCGCGGACGCCAACTGGCCTCGAAACTGAAGGAAGTGATCCCGCGTCAGCTTAATGCAGTGGCAATCCAAGCGGCCATCGGCGGAAAAATTATTGCGCGTGAGAGCGTTTCCGCTTTACGAAAAAATGTCACCGCGAAATGCTACGGCGGCGATATCACCCGTAAACGAAAGTTACTGGAGAAACAAAAAGAAGGAAAAAAACGGATGAAAAGCATCGGGAAAATCAACATTCCACAGGAAGCATTCATTGAAGTTTTGAAAGCGCAATGAGTCTGGAAATCAGAGATTCCTCGACTGCGCTTCGCTTCGCTCGGAATGACAAGGCCTCTGAAGTTTTCATCGAGGTGCTCAAAGCGCAGTGACGCGCTTTGAAATGACCAAATCCGAATGACGAATGACGAAGGAAATCCGAATGACTAAATCCGAAATACCACCAGTCCGGCGACGTAGTTCTCGTTTTTTCGAGTTTTGTCATTCATTCGTCATTTAACTCATGTTTACCTCGCGCCACGTCAAACACAGCCGGCTGCTTTTGCGGCACGCCCGGAAGTACCTTCGTTATAAGCACGATAAACTGAGTGACCCAGACCGGGGACAAATCGTCTCCGAAATGCAGACGCTTCGCGAATCCCTGCGCTCGAGAGAGCGGGAGAAAATTCACAGCGCAGCCGAGACACTTGATAAAACGCTGCACAAACTCACACCAGTAACTTGGGAATCGCATTGGCGAGAAAACTGCGAAGTGATTTTGGTTGCAATCGTCATTGCGGTGGGGATTCGGTCTTATTTTCTGCAGCCGTTCAAAATTCCCACCGGCTCGATGCAACCGACGTTAAACGGAATTATCGGTCATCCCAGCAACGAGCCGAAGCCAAATTTTCTGCGTCAGATCGTGGAATTTGTTCTTCTCGGTCGCAATTACATCGACGTGGTTTCGCGCGAGGATGACC
>JBJMXF010000021.1:0-2640 GCA_045809725.1 Candidatus Udaeobacter sp.
GCGATTGGAACTGCACAACGGCAGCGGAGCATTGATTGGTTCCAACGACAATTGGCAGACGACGATACTCGGCGGGATTATCACCAGCAATCAGGTGAGCGATATCCAGAACAGCGGCCACGCTCCTACCGCGGCAAGCGAGTCAGCCATTATCGCTGACCTGCAACCGGGGAACTACACGGCAATTGTGCAGGGTGTGAACAACACCGCCGGAGTTGCTCTGGTCGAAGTCTACGATCTGAATTAACAGCCGCATCGACGGCGGCGTAATTCAGGTTAACCGTCTTGGTGATGACCAAGGAGGAAATCGCCAGCGTTCTGGAGCAAATCGCAACGCTCTTGGAGTTGAAAGCTGAAAATCCGTTCAAGATCCGGGCATACACTAATGCAGCGCGCGCAATCGAAACATTTGGCGCGAATGTATCGAATTTTCAGGACGAAGAAGCCGTCTCGAAGATTCCGGGAATTGGAAAAAGCATCGCAGTTAAAATCAAGGAGCTGGCGGAAACCGGATCGCTTAGCTACTTCAAGGAATTGAGCGCCGAATTTCCGGCGGGAATTCTGGAATTGTTTTCACTGCCCGGGCTCGGTGCGAAAAAGATCAAGAGCCTGCACGACCAGCTTGGAGTTAGTTCGATCGCGCAGTTGCAAAAGGCATGCGAAGAGGGACGGGTCGCGGAGTTGGCAGGCTTTGGTCAAACAACACAACAAAAGATTTGTGACGCCATCGCGAGACGCGCATCGCACTCAGGTTCCTTTCAATTCGGGCAGATAGCCGCTGAGGCCGAAGCGCTGCGATCAGATCTCGCTGCGCACGGAGCAGCGTTGCAAGTCGAGATCGCCGGGAGTTATCGGCGGAGAAAAGAAATCGTCCGCGATCTGGATTTGCTGGTGGCAACAACGGAACCGGAAGCGATCACGCAATTTTTTGTATCTCATCCGCTGGTCGAATCCGTCATCGCTCAAGGTCCGACAAAATCCAGCGTGCGGCTCCGATCTGGAGTGCAGTGCGATCTACGAGTGGTCACGACGGCGGAATTCCCGTTTGCTCTCGCTTATTTCACTGGGAACAAGGAACACAACATTGAGATGCGCAGCCGCGCGTTGAAACGGGGCTGGACACTAAACGAATATCGGCTCGCGCTGCTTCCCGATTCAGAAATGGTAGGGTCGGCGCGCCGCGCCGCCGCTAGCAAAAAACAAAAAACACCGCCAAGCAAAATTCCAAGTGTGCAGGACGAAGCCGATTTGTATCGAGCGGTCGATCTCGATTTCATTGCGCCAGAGCTAAGGGAGAATTGCGGCGAGTTTGAAGCGGCCAAACAGCATTCTCTGCCAAAACTCATCGAGAAGGAAAATCTGCGCGGCGCGTTTCATTGCCATACCGTCGCAAGCGACGGTCACAACACACTCGAAGAAATGGCCGAAGCCGCCCGTGAACTCGGATTCGAGTATCTCGGTATCGCCGATCACAGCCGCAGCTCCGTTCAAGGTCATGGCATTGCCGCGGAAAAGTTACTCGAGCAAGTCGCAGCGATTCGGAAGCTGAATAAGGCCTTCGACGGATTTCGTTTATTTGCCGGAGTCGAATGCGATATTCTGCGCGACGGCTCGCTCGATTTTCCCGATGAGGTGCTGTCGCAACTCGATTACGTTGTGGCGTCAGTCCACTCCGCGTTTAGTCTGAGCGAATCCGAGATGACCCAGCGCGTGGTCCGCGCACTGGAAAATCCATTCGTCACGATGCTCGCCCATCCGACTGGCCGATTGCTTCTGAAACGCGATCCGTACCAAATCGATATTCCGGCGGTGCTCGATGCGGCCGCCAGCACCGGCACATGGATCGAACTCAACGCGGCGCCCAAGCGACTCGACTTGGATTGGCGGTGGTGGCCACTAGCCAAACAAAAAGGCGTCAAATGCGTGATCAACCCTGATGCTCATCGCACAGAGCGACTACAAGATTCATGGTTCGGAATCGGCATCGCCCGGAAAGGCTGGCTCACCAAAGACGACGTCGTCAATTGCTTGCCGGTCGGCAAAATTGAGACCGCCTTACGAGCGAAGCGGAAAGTAGCGTAAGCGTCTCGCTTGCGTAGCGCGCAAGCCGGAGGCTTACGGTACTTTCTCTCTTTGCGGCATAAACATGGTGAGACATTTGCAGGCGCCACCGGCTTTGATGAATTCAGTCATGGGCAACGGGTGACATTGGTAGCCGCGTTCCTGCAACTTCGTCACGAGCTGCGGCGCGCGTTCGGGCAACACGATGTCGCGGTCGATCACCACGGCATTACACGAGAAGTGCATCGCCTCTTCCGATGCGACATCGATTAGATCAGTCACGTGCGCCCTGATAGCGCGTTGCCCATATTCGTCGAACGCGGCCGGAAACCAAAACGCGCCGCCATCGGGCAACGGGCAAAAGCATGTATCGAGGTGATAAAATCGCGGATCAACCAACTCGACCGAGATGGCAAGACACCCGAGCATTTCTGCAATGGCGCGATGCGATTGGATGTCGGACCGAAATTTGTAACCGCAAAAGAGCGCGTCGTTACAAAAAAGCGCGTCGCCTTCTCCTTCGAAGTAAAGTTTCTCCGGCAGCCAATTCACTTCATACGCGTGTTGCTCCATCCATTT
>JBJMXF010000022.1:0-2962 GCA_045809725.1 Candidatus Udaeobacter sp.
ATCGCGCGTGAAGCCGGTCTGCCAAATGGAGTTCTCAACGTTGTCCACGGCACGGGGCCGAATGTCGGCTCGGCGATTACCGCCCATCCGAAGATCAACACCATTTCGTTTACCGGCGGCACGGCCACTGGCCGCAAAGTCGCCGAGGCGTGCGCGCCATTGTTCAAAAAGGTGTCGCTCGAGCTCGGTGGCAAAAATCCAAACATCATTTTTGCCGATGCCGATCTCGACGCCGCCATCGCCGGCAGCGTCCGTTCATCATTCGCAAATCAGGGACAAGTCTGCTTATGCGGGTCGCGCCTGTTTGTCGAGCGATCGGCTTACAAGGATTTCGTCGAGCGGTTCATCGAAAGAACGGCACAGTTATGCCTGGGCGATCCGCTGGATGAAAAGACGGAGCAAGGCGCGATCGTAAATAAGACGCAGCTTGAAAAAATAAGGTTCTACGTCGATCTCGCGCAGAATGAGGGCGGCAAAATCGCGCTTGGCGGTTCTGCGCCGGAAGCGCCTAACGAACGTTGTCGCGAAGGTTATTTCTTCCAGCCGACTGTGATTACCGGCCTGTCGGTTTCATGCCGCACGAATCGCGAGGAAATTTTCGGGCCGGTCATATCGATCACGCCCTTCGACAGCGAAGAAGAAGTGATCAATCACGCCAATGACGTCGAATACGGCCTCTCGTCCAGCGTGTGGACGCAAAACCTGAGCCGCGCGCATCGCGTTGCCGAGCGAATCAACACCGGGACAGTGTGGGTGAATTGCTGGCTCGTCCGCGATCTCCGCGTCCCCTTCGGCGGCATGAAACAAAGCGGAGTCGGCCGCGAAGGTGGTGAAGAAGCGCTGCGTTTTTTCACCGAGGCAAAGAACGTTTGCATCGCGAAGTGAATCTTTCGACTTAGCTCAAGTTGAGAGTCATGAATAACGTCGCTCGATCACGTGAATGGAAGCCGTTTAAACGGCTGCTTCCGTGTCGTTGTGCAGGCACCCGGCTGAAGCCCGGTGTTAATAAGAAATGAAGCGCGCCCGCGGAACGTGCGACCGAAAGAGTATTCGTGGGAGTTGTCTGTGTGGCGGCGTGCGTTTTGAAGTTGATCCGCCGTTTATTCAAGCCAGCCACTGTCATTGCGAACGTTGTCGCAAGCATTCCGGAACGGCGGTTTGCACTCAGGCCCGTGTGTCGCGCGAGCAGTTCCGTCTGCTGCAGGGGGAGGAATTGATCAAGGTTTACGGAAAAGGCGAAGGCGCGGTAAAAGCGTTTTGTTCAAATTGCGGTTCGAGTTTATTCGGCGGTGATTGGCCGGATGGTCCGCAGGTATCGATTCGAATGGGCGCGTTCGACGATGATCCCGGAATTCGGCCGCAATTTCATACTTTCATCGCCGATCGCGCTCCATGGGATACGATCACCGATGATCTTCCACAGTATCCGGAACCACGGCCGCAAAAATAGTTGATGGTTGAGAGTTGAGTGTTGAGAGTCACTTCATGTGTCGAGCCATCAAAACCCTGCATAATTTTTCACCACCGGCGACGAACGACGAGATTCGCGCTTCATCGCTTCAATTTGTTCGGAAGCTTGCCGGATTTACGAAGCCATCCCGCTCAAACGAAGAAGCATTCAATCGTGCTGTCGATGATGTGGCACATGCCGCGCATCATCTTCTTGAATCGCTGGTCACCAATGCACCGCCGCGAGATCGCGAAACGGAAACGTTGAAGGCGAAAACGCGATCGGCGAAGCGATATGCGGCAGCCACGACCGTCGCCGCCTGAGGGATTGTCCAAGGCCGTTGCTCAGGAATATTTTCTTCAGTTTGAGGCTTACAAAATGAAAACGATTACCGGTGGCTGCGCCTGCGGAGCGATTCGTTATGAAGTTACAGCGGAACCAATTGTGACGTTCAATTGTCACTGTCGCGACTGCCAGAAAACGACGGGTGGAGCGTACACTCCTGTTTTTTACGTCCCGGCGACCGCGTTCAAGATTACCAAGGGCACGCCGAAATACTTCGGCACAACCAGCGAGATGATGGGGGACAATGTGCGCGGTTTTTGTCCGGAATGCGGTTCGCGATTGTTTGGGGGCAAGACAGATTTCGGACAAGGCATCGCCGCTGGAAGTTTGGATGATCCGAGTTTGTACAAACCGCAGCACGAAATTTGGACGTCCGACGCTCAACCATGGGACGCGATGGATCCTAAAGTGCCCAAGTTCGAGAAATACGCACCGCGGGAATGAGCGCCACGGTGGAAACCGAAACTTCTGGATCTTTTCCGCAGGCAAAGCGCATGGCGAATTGTTAGTTTTCTCGGGCACTTGCTGCAACCAGCTTGACCGAGAGTTAGAGGAAACGATGTAATGAGGCTAATCTGCGATTAGCCCCGTTAGAGGTATCGGAGCCGACCCATGGAACCATCAACCATAAGCGGCACGAATTTGCGCACAGCGTTTGTCTTGTTGCTGGTGTTGGCGGTTACAGCATTGTTCCTGGCTGTCGCGTGGCCGTTCTTCAAACCGCTTCTCCTCGGCGCGTTGCTGGCCGGATTGTTTCATCCACTCTACCGCTGGATTACTCGGCTGCTCGGCGGCCGTGCATCGTTCGGTGCCGCACTCACGTTGTTGGTGTTATTCGTTCTCGGCCTTGGCCCAGTCAGCGCATTTTTAGGAATCGTGCTGCAACAGGCACTGACAATGAGTGACCAGGCCATCCCGTGGCTGAATCAACACCTTGGCGCCGCTACCACCTTCAACGTGCACGACTGGCTAGTGCAAAGATTTCCTGCACTGGCTAAATACGTGCCAAGCCAGGAGCAACTGCTGGAACAGGTCGGCACCGCCGCCAAGACGGCCGGTGCATTTGTTGTCAGTTTCGCCGCGGGTATGACCGCGACCACGGCCACGTTCCTCCTCAATTTGTTTGTGATGCTGTACGCGATGTTTTTCTTTTTCAGAGACGGCCAC